>CAMBFR010000193.1 GCA_945865815.1 Candidatus Sulfopaludibacter sp. SbA3 | reverse complement strand
GAGTCAAACGACCGATACTTGTTCTTCGGATTGTGCTTCGACAATACCTTCGTGATCACCGCCGTCAACGTCGTCTTCCCATGATCGATATGTCCGATCGTCCCCACGTTCACGTGCGGTTTCGTCCTGTCAAATTTCTCTTTCGACATCGCTTCGCATCTCCTGACAGCCGCGGCTTGCGCCGATTACGCCGGCCTTTCTAGATCGATTTCTCTACTTCCCGCCCTTGCGCGCGGGCAATGATTTCGTCAGCAATCTGCTTAGGCACTTCCTCGTAATGCGCGAAGTGCATAGTGTATGTTGCGCGTCCCTGCGTCCTCGAACGCATATCCGTGGCGTATCCAAACATGGAAGACAGCGGAACGAAGGCCTTGATAATCTGGGTTCCCATCCGCGCCTCCATACCCTCGATGCGGCCGCGCCGCGAGTTCAAATCACCGATAATGTCACCCATGTACTCGTCGGGAAGAACCACTTCAACCTTCATGACCGGTTCGAGGAGCGCGGGACTTGCCCTGCGGCAACCATCCTTGAACGCCATTGATCCGGCGATCTTGAATGCCATTTCCGAGGAATCGACGTCGTGGTACGAACCGTCGATCAGCGTGACTTTAATGTCCTTCACTTCGTAACCGGCAAGAACACCGGTCTGCATGGCTTCCTTGATGCCCTGTTCAATCGGACGGATGAATTCCTTCGGAATGGACCCGCCCTTGGTTGCGTCCTTGAACACGAAACCAACACCAACGCCGCTAGGCTCAACGGTAATCTGGGCGTGACCGTACTGACCGTGACCACCCGTCTGCTTGATGTGCTTGCCTTCGCCTTCCGCCTTCCGGCGGATTGTCTCTTTGTAGGCAACCTGCGGCTTGCCGACATTGGCTCCGACGTTGAACTCGCGCATCATGCGATCGACGATGATTTCCAGATGAAGTTCGCCCATTCCGGAAATGATGGTCTGATTCGTGTCCTCGTCCGTGTGGATCTTGAATGTCGGATCCTCCTGCGCAAGCCTCCCGAGCGCCACACCCATTTTCTCCTGATCGGCTTTGGTCTTGGGCTCGATGGCAACAGCGATTACCGGCTCCGGGAAATCCATCGCTTCAAGGAGGATTTCCTTGTTTTCGTCGCAGATCGTATCGCCCGTAGTGACATCGCGAAGCCCGACGGCAGCCGCAATGTCGCCGGCGTACACTTCCTTGATCTCTTCCCGCTTGTTCGCATGCATTTTGAGCAGACGGCCGATGCGCTCCCGACGCTGCTTGGTCGAGTTCTGCACATGCGCCCCGGAAAGCAGAGTGCCGGAATAAACGCGGAAAAAGGCGAGCTGACCAACGAATGGGTCGGTCATGATCTTAAAAACCAGCGCGGAAAATGGCTCCTTGTCGTCCACCTTGCGCACCTCCGGAGCAGATCGGTCCGGCGTCAAGCCCTGGACGGGAGGAATGTCGATGGGCGACGGGAGAAAAGCAACCACCGCATCCAGCAGGGGCTGCACTCCCTTGTTCTTGAAGGAGGAACCGCACAATACCGGGGTCAGCTTGATGGCAATCGTGGCCTTGCGGATGGCAGCCTTCAACTCAGGGCCGCTGATCGGCTCGCCGTGGACATACTTTTCAAAAAGCGTCTCATCAGCCTCGGACGCGGCTTCGATCAATTTCTCGCGATACTGCTTAACTTTCTCTTTGTACTCTTCCGGAACTTCCTCGACCGTGTACTCGGCACCCAGGGTTTCATCGAGATAAACAATGGCTTTATTGTCGATAAGGTCAATAACACCGCGGAAAGTATCTTCGGCTCCAAGAGGAATCTGGACGGCAACGGGGTTGGCATGCAGGCGGCTTCGCATCATGTCCATACAGCGCTGGAAATCCGCGCCGGGGCGGTCCATCTTATTTACGAACGCCAGCCGTGGCACTTGATATTTGTCGGCCTGCCGCCAGACAGTTTCAGACTGGGGCTCTACGCCACCTACGGCGCAGAACAACGCGACTGCGCCATCGAGAACGCGAAGCGATCGCTCCACTTCGGCAGTGAAGTCCACATGGCCCGGCGTATCGATAATATTGATGCGATGATTGTCCCAGAAACAGGTGGTTGCGGCAGACGTAATCGTGATGCCGCGCTCCTGTTCCTGCTCCATCCAGTCCATTGTCGCGGTGCCTTCGTGCACTTCACCGATCTTGTAATTGATACCGGTGTAGTAGAGGATTCGCTCGGTCGTGGTGGTCTTGCCGGCATCTATGTGAGCCATGATGCCTATGTTTCTAGTCTTCTCTAGTGAATGCGATCGGGGCATAAAATTTCAGAACTTCCTTACTGCTAAAACTTCCAATTTCCCTGCGACTACCATCGGTAATGCGCGAAAGCCTTGTTGGCTTCCGCCATACGATGGGTGTCTTCCTTCTTCTTGACGGAATTGCCCCGATTGTTCGCGGCGTCCATAAGCTCTCCCGCGAGCTTCTCTTCCATCGATTTTTCACCGCGTGAACGCGTGTACGACAGAATCCACCGGATACTCAGGGAGGTTCGGCGCGCCGGGCCTACTTCGACAGGAACCTGATAGGTGGAACCGCCGACGCGGCGCGACTTCACTTCAAGAACCGGCTTGACGTTCTCAATGGCCTTCTTGAAAAGCTTCATCGGATCGTCGCTGGTCTTCTGCTGCACGATGTTGAGCGCGTGATAGAGAATCTGCTGAGCGGTACTCTTCTTCCCACCAAACATCATGCAATTCACAAATTTCGAGAGCAGCGTGCTCTGATACACCGGATCAGGCACAATTTCGCGCTTAACGATATGCGCTTTCCTGGGCATACAAAACCTCAGCGATTTCGGCTGAATTCCGAAATCCGAAATACCAAAAAATTGATTACTGGACTTACCAGATTTCCCACAGTCCGGCCTTGCGCCGAGCTATCGGGATTTACTACTACCCTTTAGGCCGCTTCGCGCCGTATTTGGATCGCGACTGCTTCCGATTCGCGACTCCAGCCGCATCCAGCGTTCCGCGGATCACGTGGTAGCGAACACCCGGCAGG
>CAMBFR010000192.1 GCA_945865815.1 Candidatus Sulfopaludibacter sp. SbA3 | reverse complement strand
CGCCGGGCGTGTGTCCGGCGTGCGGCGAGGCACTCAGGCCGGTCCGGATCACTCTCGCATATTCGTGCCTCGGTAATACGGCGTTCATTCAGAACACTCCTGGCAAGTGCCGGACCGACGGCACGGATCTGGTCCCGATCAGCGCCTCGATGTTCTGGGTGTGCCCCGGCGCGCCTGGAAATCGGCTGCTGGACCCTGGAACGTGCGCTGATGGGCGCGACCGTATACGGAGGCTCGATCCCCTTCCGCACGGCGACCACAACCCACGGCACAGCGGACAGTTCTTCATGGCCTCGGACGCCTGGCACCATCTTGAAGGGACCTATCCGAGCCCTGGACTCTTCCGCGTCTACTTCTATGATGATTGGACTAAGCCGATCGCGCTGGTGGGCTTCAGCGGACGGCTTATCGTGACCGATGAAGCGCGGAACGAGCTCCGGACGATACCGCTCGAGTCGAGCGAGATCTCCAACGCGATGGAAGCGCGCATCCCTGACCGGTCGCTGCCTTTGATCGCCTCGTTGCGAGTCCGCTTTAAGCCTGGGGAACCAGAGAATCCATTCGACTTCCGCTTCACATCCTATTCGCAGGAGCCGGTCCGCCGACTGGTCACTGAGAACCGGGTGGAGTCTGCGCCATCGCCTCCGCCGCCTCGGCCGGTCGACGAGCCATCGCTGCAAACCGCCGTAACCATCATCCCGCAAAGCGCGAGCATCGGCCCACCGCCGGAAGACCCAATCCCGCCCACGCTGGAGGAAATCCTGGCGGAGTTCAAGACCGTCAGCGAACAACTGGCCGCCGATATCGAGAACAACGTGCCGCTCGGACAGCTCTGGTTTCGGGCTATCCGGACCAAGAACCTCGCTTTGGGCATCGTGTCGGATCATTTGAGCGAGCTTCCTCCCGACCAACGGGTGGTCGCCGAGGACGCCGCGAACCGGCTCGTTCGCACCGCGTTCGCCATCGACGAATTTGGCGACCGAGGTGACCGGCAGGCCATTCTCTCGGCCTATGAAATATTCGCGGCGGCCGTCGAGGACATTAGAGCTGCATATGCAACGGTTCGTTAAACGCCGGTTCCCGGTACTCGCACTCGTGGTGTTGGCCGTGATTGCGGGCTTCGGGCCAGACGAGACGGAAGCGCACAAGTGGGTGACGTCTCGCTACACCTACAACGACGACATTTTTCAGATCCTGCGTGATCGTTGCGGTCACTGCCATGTGGAGGGCGGTCCGGCGCCGATGGGCTTGATGACCTGGAACGACGGGCCGAATTCGACCGTGCCGTGGGGGGCAAGCATTCGGCAGCTCGTGATCGACGAACAGATGCCGCCATGGTATGCGGATCCGACGGGTCCGGCAGTTCGAGGCGGCCGGGGACTAAGCGCCATCGAATCGGACAAGCTGCTGACCTGGGTCACCGGCGGAACACCGCAGGGGAATCCCGATGCGGTGCTGCCGGAAGTGAAGTACCGGTCCGCCTGGAGCGGGGGTCCTCCCGATGTGGAAGTCCCGATGGAGACGGAGTACACGATGGCCGCGGGTACGAGGGAGGAAGCCAAAGAATTCAGCATCGCCACGAGTCTCAGCGAGCCCCGCTGGCTAAAGGCGGTCGACTTGCTGCCTGGAGCGCCGGCGATCGTGCGCAACGCTTTGATCTCGCTCGAAGGCGGGCCGGTTCTCGCGGTCTGGGTTCCGGGAGACGATCTTGTCGCCGCCCCGAGCGGCGCGGCCTTCCGTCTGCCCGCAGGGGCAAAGCTTCGTATTGAGATCCACTACAAGAAACAGTGGCAGACTGAGGGGCAGGCGATCACGGATCGCAGCACTGTCGGCCTGTACTTCACCGACCCTCCGATTTCGGGCCGGCCGATCGGGTCGCTGGCCGTTGCGCCTCCGGCAGTCTCGGAAAACGACTCGGAACAGTCCTTCGAGCCCTTCACCGGCGAACTCTCCTCCAACAGCCGCGTGGTGGCGCTCCGCCCTTCGCTGGACCGCGTGTACGGCTCATTGAGCATCGAAGCCGTGACGCCGGCCGGCACCCGCGTGCCGCTGCTGAAGTTGCGGATGCCGCGTCCCGAATGGCGGCGCCGCTACTGGCTGGCCGCGCCGGCGGACCTGCCGGCCGGCACGCGAATCGAGGTGACCCGCACGCCGCCGCCGGCCCATGTCGATCTAGTCGGGGCGGATGTGATGAAGACCTACCCACTGCAAGTCGCGCTGGAGTTCGTGCCGCTCGATTGAATAAGGGAGGTATTTCTTGAAACTGCGACGGCTTGCGGCCTTGTCCATTGCTCTTCCCATCCTTGTTTCCTGCGGCGGTTCGTCCCCCGAGGAGCCGGCGCCTCCGGTGGAGGTCGGACCACCCCCTCCCGCGCCGCAAGAAGAGCCTACTCCTGCGCGCCCGAACGCGCCCTCTGTCCCCGAAGCGGGCACGGGCATACCGGCCGGTACACGCGGGGATCCCTTTGTTGGACATGGCACGATCCGCGCCGTCCAGGCCGGGCAGCGTCAGTTGCTGATCCAGCACGGGGACATTCCCGGCTTCATGCCGGCGATGATGATGGTCTTCCCGGTCGATCCGGAAACGTCCATCGAGGGCCTGAAGGCGGGCGATAGCGTGACGTTCAATATTGAAAGGGTCGGCGACAGCCAGTACCGGATCTTCGATATCGAAGAGGAAACAGTCGTGTCTTTACGTTTCACGCGTGTACCGGTTTCCGGCGTTTGAGCTTAGGCAAAGTGCGAATGGTCTTGCCCGCTTTCTGCTCCGCGATCCGAAGATCGTAAAGGCTCTGCAAGTTTAGCCAAAACTCGGCGGTGGTACCGAAGAAGTGAGCGAGTCGACCTTTCGGAATTGCTTTTGCTGTCAAGGTACTTCCAGGGTTGTTGGCGGTGTTTTTTGTCGGTAGCAAGTAGAAATGTCCGGTTTTTGTAGCAAGTGATCTGTCCGGTTTTGTTGTTTTAAGTTCATCGCCGCCGTGCCTGTGGAAATGTGCGAAACCCAGCAGGGTTTTGCACATTTCCATCAGGCTGCCTTCTTCTTT
>CAMBFR010000191.1 GCA_945865815.1 Candidatus Sulfopaludibacter sp. SbA3 | reverse complement strand
CGGCGCAGCGTCAATCGAAAGCGCTGAGGATAAGCCGAACTCAGTTATTGGCCAGTGGAGGACGAAGTAAAACACGTTCCGCCGCTCACTGCCAATCGGATGGACTCAACCAGTTCCGTGTCATTGACGGTCTTAGCAAGATACCCCAGGGCGCCGGCCCGGGCCGCTTCAGCCAGATAGGCGTTCTCCACATTCATCGAAAGCAAAATAACCACCGCTTCCCGCCAATGCTCGCAAATCTGCCTTGCCGCCTCAATGCCGCTAAAACCCGGCATTCGGACGTCGAGCAGCGAGACGTCCGGCCGGTGGGTCAGGGCCAACGCAACCGCCTCCGGACCGGAGACTGCCTCCGCGACGACCACGATGTCAGCCGATCGCTGCAGCATCGAGCGCAGGCTGCAAAGAAAATCCAGATTATCGTCGGCCAGAAGAAGGCGGATTGGCATTGGCGTACGCTCCATCGCAAGCCCTCACAGAATAGATGGATCGAGCGGCATTCGGAATACGGGATTTCCTGTACAGTTGGCGAAAGATAAGTCATGTCGCGGTTGCGGAGCGGTAGGCGCGGGGAGTATGCTTTTTCTACGTTGGTAATGGGGATCTTGTCAAAACTCCGTTCGGCCCTCGTTGGTTCTACCGTCACGGCACTCGCCAGAAAGACGACTGTGATCCGGCTCGGATTTGCAATGGTCTTGGCCTTGCTATTGTTTTCCGCTCTGGAGAGCTTCCTGATTCAACAGAACCAGTCCGACGAGGCGCTCGAAATCTATCGCCATCACGTCGATCAGGATGCCACTCTCTATCGCCTTCGCCGGACACTTTGGCTGGGCGCGGTTGCCGCGCGCGACTTTCTGTTAAATCCTAATGCGAATCGCGAGACCCACTATTTGAGCCAGATTCGCGAATTGCGAAAGAGCGCGGACGGCTTTTGTCGAGACCTCGAACGGCTGGACGCCGGGCGGGAATCCACGAAACAGCTTGGCAAATCGTTTCAGGGCTTCTGGGATACGGTAGGCCGCCTCCCAATGACCACGGCGGGATTTAATGCCTTGCAGCGCTATGAGTTTGTGCAATCGCAAATCGTTCCGCGCCGCAACGAGGTCGGTGACCTGCTGCGTGAATTCACCGAGGTGACGCAGAATGCACTCAACACGAACGAAGCGGAGTTTGCGGGGAATCGGCGCGAAGCGGCCCGCCGTTCGTTTACCGTTTTGGCGCTATGCGGCTGTTTCGCACTCTTCGTCGCGTGGCTGAGTCTGTCGCATTCGGAGAATCTCGAGCGGATCACGGAGGAGCAATTTCGCGCCGTGGAGGCGGCCCGTGTAGAGTTGCAAAAACTGACGGTACGCATAATGGAGACTCAGGAACAGGAGCGCGCCAGTATCTCCAGAGATCTCCACGACGAGATCGGACAGGCGTTGGCGACGCTAAGGCTGGAGATTGTCCGGACCGCGTCGGTCTGCCGCGAGAAAGTCCCCGAGGTGTTAGGCCGGCTCGACCGGGCTCGAGAATTGGCCGAACAGACGGTCAACACCGTTCGGACTATGTCGGCCTTGCTCCGCCCGTCCCTGTTGGACGATCTCGGATTGGAGCCCGCGCTGCGGTGGCAGGCGGAGGAGTTCTCCGTCCGGACCGGGGTGCCCTGCCGCCTATCGATTCCGCATTTGCTGCCGGCTCTGCCGGACTCGACTAGCACTTGCATTTTTCGGGTGGCGCAGGAAGCTCTCCACAACTGCGAAAAGCACGCCCGCGCGAGCAACGTCGAAGTTTCACTTCAATGCGAAGCCGATACGCTAATCGTCGAGATCATCGACGACGGCGCCGGGTTCCGGCCCGAGCGGTCCGGCTTCCCGGCGGGAGGCCACCTGGGGATCCTTGGTATGCGGGAACGCGCGGCGGCGGCGGGAGGAACCCTGCGAGCCGAATCCTCGCCAGGCGCGGGGACAACGATATCGCTTCAAATCCCGATCGGCCATCTCACGGACCAGCCATCCGCGAGGCGAGCCGCCCCGATGGCATCCACATGATTCGGATCCTGCTCGTAGACGATCACGCACTCTTTCGGGCGGGAATCCGCCGCATTCTGGAAGAGCAACCGGATTTTGCGTTGGTAGCCGAGGCGGCGTCCGGCTTGGACGCCCTTACGCTGGCAAAGGAAATGAAGCCGGATGTCGTGGTTATGGACATCGGCATGAAGAGCCTGAATGGCGTGGAAGCTACGTCGCGGATCATAGCTCGCGAACCGTCCACCGCCGTGTTGATTCTCAGCATGCACAGTGACGAACGATACGTCAGCGGCGCGGTGAAAGCGGGCGCTCGGGGCTTTCTGCTGAAAGACTCCATCGAGCAGGGCCTCATCGAGGCGGTTCGGGAAGTGCACGCCGGGCGCGCATTTTTCAGCCCGGCGGTCGCGAAGATTCTTAGCGACAGAAATTCGCATCATGCAATCAAGCCGCCCGCTGACGATTCCTATGACACTCTGACGGATCGCGAGCGTCACGTCTATCAGCTACTCGGCGAAGGCAACAGCAGCAAAGAAATTGCCGGCCAGCTTGGCATCAGTGTCCATACAGTGGAAACGCACCGCACAAGGATCATGGACAAGATGGGGCTGCACGGCATTGCGGAACTGGTGCTAAGCGCCGTCCGGCGCGGCATGGTGATTTAGGGCGGGAATGGATTTTCCAACCCGGGGAGCCGGCCTGAAGGCCCGCGGTATCGTCGCCGATGCCACAAATCCGTCCGCGAATTGAATTTGACGGCCAAAGACCCCGGCTCGCCGGAAAGGATCTTGCCAAAAATACCCGCATTGTTGGGGTCCGTGGCCGGGTTATTGCCAAAGTAGCTGTTTCCCCGCTGCAGGGCTAGAGGCGGGTCTCGAACTTGACGCGTTCGGTGATAGGGAACTTCACTTTGAGCGTCGTGGCGAGGTTGACGGTATTTGGATGTTTGACCTTGTCACACTGGAGCGGGGATCGGTCTGGCGGGTGAATGCCTGTGGAACGAAACACCCGCGCAAAACATCGTGTTGCGCGAACAAACCTCCCATTCACTCTTTGCGCCGCTGATTAAAATTATTATATAAAAGAGGCAACGTGCAAGAAACAGCGATGAGGGTTGCGGCAGCGGGGGGGCCGATAGCGCCGGCGGTTTCGAGGTGGGAAATCAGCCTGCTCGCAATCCTTCTCGCCGCTCTTGCCGGCGTGCTCGCCTCGGTCGCATGGCGCACGTGTGTTACGGTCGACGAACCGGCGCACCTACTGGCGGCCCATCTTTACTGG
>CAMBFR010000190.1 GCA_945865815.1 Candidatus Sulfopaludibacter sp. SbA3 | reverse complement strand
CATCCGCTCTTAACCTCCAGTGCGGATGTGACGTTACGTCGACCCTGCCCTTCAGACCGGACATTTCATTTGCTACAGGCACCGGACAGATCATGTGCTACCGACACAACCCCGCCCGGTTGTTGACCTCGCACCTGCGCTTTGCTATTGTGCGCCCTCTCAGATTTCCCAAAAAAGAAGACCATACCGCTGGGATCGGAGTTGCTCCAATGGCAGTGAAACGTACCCCCATCATCAAGAACCCTGGCGGCGTCCAGGCCGATCCCCGCAAAGGGGAATTTCTGCACTTTACCGTCAAAGCAAAAGGACCAATTCCCATCTTCACTTTCGCCAGCAGCGTCAAAGGCACTCTCTTCTCAGCGACCGACTTTCCCGGCCATCCAAAGACGGCATACGAATTTGACCACCTCAAGACGCTCTCCGATGCTCAGCAGCTTGAACTCCTCGATCTGACCGTCACGTTCATCTCCTGCCCCGAATACGAGTACCTCGTGCAGCTCTGCGACATAAACGGCAAGCTCCTCAAGAAAGTCATGCACATCAAATACACGGGTACGGGCACCGATCTCACGAGCGAGTCCTTTCGCGTTATCCTTCCGGAGGCCACAACGTGAGGCGCGCACTCGTCGTCATCATCACTCTTGGCGTCATTCTTACCGTCCAGCCGCCGCAGGCATGCGCGCAGACGCCGGCGAGTTTCGACGCCTGGTTTGAGGAACAGGTCGCAGCGCTGATCCGGGAAGCCTCCGTGGACCTGAACAACAACGACCCGCGGCGCCAGCGCGATACGCCCGCAGCAGACCCGAACAGCGCGTCACTGGTGGACCAAAGCAGCGCGTCCGATTTCATCAGCGTCGCCCTCTCCCTTATCCGCGACCAGGCCACGACGGCCTCGGCGAGCAATGCCACCGGAACACTGACGATGTCGGCGTACAGTCTCCTCGCACTCGCCAGCGGCACGGACATGGCGGACCCGGCCTTCTATAAGGAGCACACCGGCGCCAGAAAGATATACCTGACCGTGGGCACGGCCGCGTCCAGACAACAGGAAGACAACACCGGCAGTGACGCCACGGTCCTGGGCATCAAGTACCTCCTGTGGAACAAACGCGACCTCTACGCCGCGGGAAACCTCCAGCAACTCGAGAACGTTCAGGAAGCGCTGACGAACACGGCGGCCGCGAGGGCGCAGACAAAGGATGCGGTACAGCGCCTCATCTTCGCGCTCGCGCGTCCGAATGCCGCACCAACACTAGAAGCCCTTAGCTTCGCGTTTGGCGACAACTTCCCAACCATATATGCGCTCCTGACTCCAGGGCGGCTCAAACAGGTGAAAACGTTCATCAGGAACCAACTTGAACCCTTTCAGTTGCTGCGAGCCGAGTTGGAGGCCGCAAACAGCGGCATTCGGAATCGGGCGCAGTTCGCCGTCGCGTACACGGCCAAACTCCGCAGGGACGAGGGCAACCACGACCACCAGTTCACGCTGATCTACGACCACGGACTGACCGATCGGCTGTCCTGGACGGTCAACGCGGCCGGGAACGTCAAAGACCGCCGGACCACCGGCAGCGAGCATGGTGGCCGCATCGGAACGGAATTCCTGAGTCAACTTACAACGCCAGGCAGCGAGATGTGGGGACGCACGCCCATGACAGTCAGCTTCAGCGGGGAGGCGAAAGCACGAACCAAAGAGAAGCCAACGTTCACGTTTCAGGCCAGGCTCACCATCCCCATTGCGACCGGCATCGACTTGCCGATCGTCTATCGGTTCGCAAACCGGACGGTCATGTCAGCCGAGGCCAATCCGGAAACCCGGCTCGGCCTCACCGTTGATACGGGCCGGCTCATGCAGCTCTTTCGGTAACCAACACCTGAATTCTTGTTGGAGGGAATATATGGCATTCATGATTCGCTTGTTCACGGCGCTCGCGGTGATCGCGGCGTTCTCGTTTACCGGGGCCGCCCAACAGGCTCCGGCTCCACTGCAGCCCGGGCAGACCAACGACCCTTTCCCAAAACCGATCCCCGCAACCGAAGGCGTGATCGTGGTGAACGTGGCGGAGTTCGCCTCACTGCCCGATATTGATGGCGTGGCCGCCCGCATGATGCACCTGGTGAACGAACCGGGATCGCGCCGGCTGTTCGTGAACGACATGCGCGGACCGCTCTACAGCGTGAGCTACGACGGCAAGACCGTGACGACGTATGTCGACATCAACGCTCCGAACTGGGGCGTGCCCGTGCAGTCGATGGGCCGTGAGCGCGGGTTCCAGAGCCTCGCGTTCCACCCGCAGTTCGCCCAGGCCGGCTCGCCGGGCTACGGCAAGTTCTACACCTATACCGATACCACCAACATGATGCCAACACCCGACTACGTTCCCTCGGGTGGAATGAACACGCACGATACGGTGCTGCTCGAGTGGACCGCCAGAACGCCGGCCGCGGCAACCTATGATGGCGGCACGCCGCGCGAACTGTTCCGGATCCGCCAGCCGTTTGCCAACCACAACGCCGGCCACCTGGCCTTCAACCCGAACGCCGCGCCCGGCAGCGCAGACTTCGGGCTGCTCTATGTTGGAGTCGCCGACGGCGGAAGCGGAGGCGATCCGCTCAACATGGCGCAGAACCTCGATTCCGCATTCGGGAAAATGTTCCGCATCAATCCGCTCGGCAATGACAGCCGCAACAGGAAGTATGGAATTCCTTCCGGCAATCCCTTTGTCAATCGTCCCGGGGCGCTCCCGGAAATCTACGCATACGGCGTGCGCAATCCTCAGCGCTTTTTCTGGGATTCCAGGAACGGCAACCTGTTCCTTTCCGATATCGGCCAGAACATCGTGGAGGAAGTCAGCCTCGTTACGGCCGGCGCCAATCTTGGATGGAACGTCTGGGAAGGCAGCTTCCGCTACATCAGCCGCGACGCTGTCAGCGCCGACAGTCCGCGCGACTCCGAGATGACCTACCCGGTCGTCGAGTACGGGCAGTTGGATCCCCTGTTTCAGCCCAACGCCGCCGCGAGTGGCGTGATCGTCTACCGCGCGAATCAGATCCCGCAGATCGCGAATCTCGTCATATTTACGGATATGCCGAGCGGGGAAATCTTCTACTTCAGCGCCGACAGGCTGCCCAACGGCGGCCAGGACTCCATTCGCCGAATCCTGCTCCGCTCCAACGGATCGGACAAGACCATGCTTCAGGTGATCCAGGACAAGAACAGGGCCCAGGGCAAAATGCCGGCCACGCGCTCCGATCTGCGGCTGGCCATGGGGCCCGGCGACCAGGTGCTGTTGCTCAACAAAGGCGACGGCACGATCCGCCAGCTGGCGCCGTAAGGCGCCTGTGGGGGGGGGGGGGG
>CAMBFR010000189.1 GCA_945865815.1 Candidatus Sulfopaludibacter sp. SbA3 | reverse complement strand
GTGTCTCTGCATACAGACCTCAGCGGACAAGCCAAACCGGAGTGTCAGCTGCGGCAATGGAAACGACCGTCAATAACAACAATGCGGCTTCATAACAGTAGTGCAGCACGCATTAGCACGCATCCATCATTCCAGAAATACCATCATTCTGAGCATTTCGCTCGCTCGGAAGCATCATCGCTCCGGATCTAGGCCACATCCAACCGAAAACCTCCGTTTAGCTCGTAAACGTGAATCACACTACGCCTCCCTTCGTAGAATCTGCTGTGTTTTTCCTCTGAACCGCCCTACAATCCAAACTGCGCAGAATAAGGATACTGCGCAGTTTTTCTGTTCTCAGGAGGCTATATGGCAGGACGGAGCCGTCCAAAACGCGCGAAAGTGCGTGGTAATTCAATGAAGGCGCAGTTTGCGCCGGGGTTAGCTGACATCGTTTTGGAGACGGTGCGGCTCTGGCGCAAGCACCACCTCGGATATGACCAGACCAAATACGTTGTCGAGCAGGTACGCCGGCGTCTGAAATTGCAGCCTCTGGGAACGCGGCGCAGGACAGTGGACCGTCTCGATAAATCGGAAGTGGAACAGCTGATCCGCCATACCTACCAGTCCCACAACAAGTACGGTCTTATGATCAAAACGTTGTTCCTGAGCGGGTCGCGCGTGGACGAGTTTGTCCACATCAGAGTCGAGGACCTCCATCTGGATGCCGACCCTCCTCAGATCTATCTCAGCCACTGCAAAAAGGAGTCGAATCGGTATGTGCCGGTTCTGCCGACGTTGGCGCAGGAGCTGCGGACGCACTTGAATGGACGGCGTTCCGGATATCTATTCGAAACTAATCGGAACGACCGTTATTCAGTCCGGACCGTGCAATCTGTAGTGAAACTCCAGGCGCAGGAAGCCGGTATAGAAAAGCGTGTTTATCCTCATCTCCTTCGCCATTCGATCGCGACGATCCTGCTCGATTCCGGAGAAGTGCCCATCGATCAGGTGCAAAAGTTCCTTGGACATCTGCAACTCTCGACGACCCAGATCTACGCCGAGACCAGTATTCGAGCGCTTGGAGAAAATTATCTTCGAGCCATGAGTGGTACAAAGTCTTGAAATCAGCTGCGGCTGCCACTGGCGGTTCCGGCCCGAATGAACGGCTGGAAGAGCGGGAGCGCCTGCCTGAGGAGATCGATGACGACACACTCCGCAAATACTTCACGTTGACCAGGCTGGACCTGGAACAGGTGGACCAGTGCCGCGGACCCACCAACAGATTGGGATTCGCCGTGCAGCTCTGTACGCTGCGGTGGCACGGCTATTTTCTGCCCGACACGCGGGCGGTTCCTTCCTCGGTCGTTGAAATGATCGGCTCTCAATTGGGGTTGTTGCCGATCGCTCTTGATGACTATCCGCAGAACGAAAAGACCCGCTTCGAACATCTGGAACGTATACGACAACATCTCGGGTTCGTCCGTTGCGATGCACCGCAACGGGAGCGTTTGCTGAATCATCTCACCGCCATCGCTCAGGGACTAACCCGCGCGACGGCTGTGCGCCAGGCCGCGCATCGTTGGCTCAAACAGGAACAGATCGTTCGACCTGGACACACAACATTGCGCGACGTGATCGTCAGCGCTCGCGAAGCCGCCTTGCAAAACGTGTACGCGATTCTGGCGAAGGAGCTATCCCCGAAACAACTGGAGGAAATCGAAGCGCTGCTGGTTGTGGCGGCTCCGGTCCCGGAATCCGCCCAACTCGAAGCTGAATCCGCATCGCGTTCGAGATTGGAGCAGTTCAAGGCGGTAGCGCGGAAGGAATCCCCCGAATCGCTCCTTGCCCTGCTGGACCAGCTCAGTGACGTCCGCTCGCTTGGGCTGACGGCCTGGCCCGCGTTGGTAGAAATCCATCCTGCGACCCGCCGGATGCTTGCCGGTTGGGGGTATCGATACAGCGTTTGGAACTTGCGCCGTTTCTCCGCCGCGAAGCGAAACGGAATTGTGATCTGTTTTCTGCAAGCTGCGCGAGCTGAAATGACGGACGGCATTGTCGAGATGCAAGACAAGCTCATCACTTCGATCCACAACAAAGCACGCAAACGCTACGAAGAGCTACTGCGCGCCACAGAAGAAGCGCGGAGCCGCGCCGTCGAAGTGCTGGAAGAGATGGGGACGCTGGTGTTGGACGATTCGATTCCAGACAACAAGCTGCGTAAACACATTTTCGATCTGCTGCCGAGCGAGGATATCAGCAGATTGGTCGAAGGCTGCCGGAATTTGCGGGCCGGGGGCGACGGTTCTTCCCTGGCCCTTGTGAAGCATTGGTACGGCTATACGCGGAAATATTCACCCGCGCTTCTGGAGAAGACGCCGTTCCAGTTCGCGGAAGATTCGCCGCTCGGGCGCGCGGTCGGTTTCTTGAAGGATCTGAATACCGGCGATAAAAATAAGTCTTTTGCCGGAGCGCCCTTCGATTTTCTCCCGCGCCGCTGGGTCAAACATGTTGTCCTCAAAAATGCAAAGGACGAGGTCGCCCTCTCCCGGCCACATTATGAACCGGCGCTACTGACCACTCTCAACGAGCGGCTGAAGTCCGGTGACGTCACGGTGTCCCATTCTCGAAGATGGTCGGATTTTGAGGAATATCTGATCCCCCGATCTCTCTGGGCCGCGAAGCGAGTCGAGCATTATGCAAATCTCGAGCTGCCGCTCGACGCGGACGTGTATCTCGCCCGGCTGAACGATCACCTGAAAAAAGTGACCGGCGACGTGGACAGGCGCGTTCCACACAACAAGGCACTCACTATCGATGCCGACAAGGGCGAATTCCACCTTGCGGCCTTGAAAGCCCTGGACAAGCCGGATTCAATCAAGATTCTGAAAGAACTGATCGAATCGCGACTCCCAAAGTCCGATCTGGCCGACGTTCTGATCGACATCGATAACCGGACGAATTTCCTTCGCCACTTTCTTCCGCCCGGCGCCGACACGGTCGCACATCGTAGAGATGCGCTCGCGGCTGTGCTGGCCATTGGCTGCAACATCGGATGCCAGCGCATGGCGCTCGCCTCGGGGTTGAGCTTCCACGAGATCAGCCTCGTAGCCGACTGGTATTTGACGGAAGAGACGCTGAAGTCGGCCAGCATCGATATCATAAACTTCGCCTCGCGAATCCCTGTCAGCCGCGTTTACGGCCGTGGCGCCACATGTTCAGCAGACGGCATGCGCTTCTACGTGCCCATCCATATCCTCGCGGCCGATTACAGCCATGTGCTTCAGGGCCGAGGTGTCACTCTATACGCTCACACCTCCGACAGTTTCTTGCGAATGCACCAGCAGCCCATTCCCTGCCGATTGCGCGAGGCGGCTTTCAGCCTGGACGGCCTGATGGAGCACGATACCGAACTCGATCCCAAGGTTTGCTATACCGACACGCA
>CAMBFR010000188.1 GCA_945865815.1 Candidatus Sulfopaludibacter sp. SbA3 | reverse complement strand
GGTCTCCAAAACTCGATTTGATTTTGGAAAGCCACAAATGCGCCTGGCCGTCGTTGGGATCGGCCTTCAACTTGTCGTCAGTGAGTTGACGAAGTTTTTTCCAATGCCCCGCTTCCATCAAAGTGTCCCACTGCGGATTTGCGCCGGTCTGGGCAGATAAAAAAGTCAGGCTTGCAAGGCCGATACATACAGCGAATCGAATGAATACCACTACTAGCCAGTTTAGCGGATAGAGATGGTCACCCGTTCGCTGGGTTCAACGCCGAAAGGGCCGTCCATGCCGCCAATGAAAATCGGAATGGCCGGCCCCGATGGCGACGTCTCCGGCACAAGGATATTCATTTGCAGAACACCGGCGACCAGGCCCGGCGCGCCGCCCGCGTAACGCACTTCCGCCGACGCGAGCAAGAAGCCATCGGCGACGAAGCGGGCGGGCTTCCTGAACTGGCCGCGATTCGCCTCGAAGTGGAGAGGAATCCTGGCGAAATCCGCCCAACACACCGGGAGCAGCACGAGAAAAAGGCAGCGGGGAAACAGAGTCACTTTGCCTCAAAACAGTAGAGCGCCCCGCGAGTCCGCAAGTACATCCGATTATCTACGAATGCGGGCGTGGCGAATATGGGCTCGTCCATGTCGATAGTGGCAAGCGTCTCCCACTGCGCGCCGGCCTTCAACACCGTGGCGATGCCGTTTTGGCTGAATAGATAGATCTTCCCGGCGGCGGCGACGGGAGAACTGTAATCGGTATCGAGCGCGCTCGTCAGCCGGCCCTGCTTCAGAATCGCGCCGGTCTTCGGATCTACCGAGGAGAAAATTCCGCCATCCTTCACCAGGTACAATACGCCCTGATAGATCAGCGGCGACGGCACGTTGGGCAGAAATTTCTGCATGCGCCAGCGAACGGCGGAATCAGACAAATCGCCGCGTCCGCCGTGCTGTATGGCGAGCAGCGTGTTACGGGCTGCTCGCCGCGCGCGATAAAAATCCCAATCCAGCGGCGCCAGATATCCCTTGCCATCCAGATCGAGCAGATAAAAACTATTTCGCATCTTCGGATCGATTTCGTCCTGAATTATCTTCCCGTCCTTGTTCGCGTCGTATAACTTGAGCGCTTCGGCCCACGACGGCGTCTCGGTGGGTGTTTCGGCTTCTCCGCCCCCTTCCCAACCATGCACGTAAATCATGTCGCCATCGATCACGGGCAGCGACTTGGGCTGCCACGAAAACCCCCGGACCCACCAAAGCTTTTCGCCGGTCGCCGCGTTGTAGGAAGTAACCTGATAGGCACCGGGAACGATGAGTTCCGGCGGGCCGCTCTTCGGGGTAAACACCGCCGGCGTTACGTAACTGCGAGTGACTTCGGACCGGTCCACGCGCCATCGCTCGCGGCCGGTGTTCTTGTCGAGCGCCAGCAAATACGACCCGGAATCCTGATCGCAGACGAGTATTACCAGATCGTTATGGACAATCGGCGATGAGCCGTGGCCGTTGACGTTATTGAATGGGCCAAGCGGCGTGCGCCAGCGCTCAGCGCCGTCCTTGGTGTAGGAAAGCAGGCCATAATCGGCGAAGAAGATGAAGACGTTTTTGCCATCCGTGGCGGCGCTCGGAGAGGCCGGGGAATTTACTTTCTGATAGCGCTCCAGGCGCGGGCGCGGCGCCTCGCGACGCCAAAGAATTTTCCCGCTTTTGCGGTCAAGACAAATCGTAAATAGTTTGCCGCCCTGGTCGATGACTTTGTCTCCTCGACCGGCGTCCACGCGTTCGCCGCCTTCAGCGCCGGTTAGAAAGATCAGGTCTCCGGTGATGACCGGGGAGGAGTGGCCGAAGGGAAGCGCCGTTTTCCAGACCACGTTTTTAGCGGGACCGAAATCGGCGGGCGCGGCAGTGACGGCGGCGACGCCGGAACCGTTCACGCCGCGAAACATGGGCCAATCTTCGGCTTGAAGCGCGAGGGCGGCGGTCAGCGGAAGCAGCAGGAGGCGGATACCCATTCCGCTATCATAATCCGGGCGGGCGTCGCGATTAGGAAAACATGGCCGTCGAAGGAAGCGCCTCAATGCCGAGAACCATAAGGCCCGGTGTCTGGGTATCCGCCGGCGGTTGGATTCTTAAGAGCAGCTCATTCAATCCCTGACGAAACATAAGCTGAAACACAATCATGCCGTTCCGCTCGTGCTGTGTCGCCGGAATGGTCATTTTCACTTTTTGCCGGCCCGCGCAAAGAACTTCCAGACACATGCCGGGCGTGAAGCTGCGGTATGTAATGAGAACCCAATAGCTGCCGCGGCATTCAACCGAAACACGGACTTTATTCTCCCCAGGCTGCGCGAATCGAAGGCCGAGCGGCAACAGCAAGTGCGGGTACGGCCCCTCCTCGGAGCTAAAGCCCTCGCCCATCTCACACGCGATCATTGCCTGAGCGGATCCATCCGGACGGACGAAGAGCGGCGGCAAAAGCTGAATGGCTGGCTGGCGGCGCTCGATACTCCAGGTGTCGGAACCAGCATGGTAAACGATCACGAAACCGGCAAAGGTATCGTCCCTCTCGGGATCGGCGAGCCATCGCTGGTAGCGGCTCCAGACGCGCTCCATTTCCTCTCGCTCCTCTTTGACAGCAAAAGACCCCTCGATTTCGTCGAAATAACGATCCGCTTGCGCGGAGAGCTGGCCCTGGTGGCGCCGGTGGCCGGCCAATACCTGCTCGCAGGAGTAAAGAGGCGTAAGCTTCGCAAAGCGGCGCCAAAGATCATAATCTCCGGCAAGGCGCAGATCGGCCCGCAATCCGCCGGATCGGATCCAGAGCCATCCCCGCCAGAATGAGCCCTCCTGCATGACAAATGAGAAATGCCGGGAATCATGTAATCCGGCCTGTAAGAGTTCAGGATTGTAGCTTTGCGGCGGATGGATCTTGCGCATCACACCCGAAGCATCCGTCTCGCAGGGCCGGCTGGCGACCCAATGCACTTCCGGCATTTGACTCATTCTGTCGCAGGCAAACTGAATTGCGCCCGGCATCAGCAAATCGTCGGAATTTAGCCACGCGAGGATGTCGCCGTCCTCGATACCAATCGCCGCGAACGCTTTGTTGATGGCGTCGTACATCCCGTTGTCGTCCGAGGAATCCCATGTAAAGTGGATCTCTTCACACACGCGCGCGAATCCGGTCCGTTGAATCCGGTTTTGCCATTCCCGGATTTTTGCGACTGTGCCGTCGTTCGATCCTCCGTCCTGTACATGCAACCGAAGCCGGAACGATCCGGCCTGACTCGTCAGGCTGAGCAGCGTCTCATCAAGAAATTCGGCGCCGTTGTAAACGGGCGTTACAATGCACACACGAGGGGCGGCGGGAATGGGATCACTCGCCGCGCCAACGACGCGAATCCGTTTGTCCATATCTTATCGATAAAACCCTGGTTTCAGCGAGCGGTTACTTGACACTGAGAAGTCCCATGATACTGCATGCGCCGATACGCGTGTAGCGTATTTGAGGGCAGCGATCTCGTGGAGTCCGGGCGCAAGGTAATAAGATGGATGGATGCGCATTGTTATCAGCAACCCTGACAGCCTGGGCGATGTCATGTTGCGTGAGCCCCTTTTTGCCGCTGTCCACGAAGCGGGTCACGAA
>CAMBFR010000187.1 GCA_945865815.1 Candidatus Sulfopaludibacter sp. SbA3 | reverse complement strand
GGAAGATTAAGGGCGTCAATCAGATAGGAGAGCAGATCAGCGATGGCAATCGGCTGGGCGGCAACCGAAACCCAGCGGGGAGCGATCATCACCGGGAGCCGTTCCACCAGAGCCCGGATCATTTCAAACGACAGACTGCCGGAACCGATGACGACCGATGCGCGGAATTCGATCACCGGAACACCCGTCGACTTGAGGATCTCGCCAACTTCCTGGCGGCTCCGCAGATGTGCCGACAGTTCGTCTGTGCTCTGCCCCAGACCTCCAAGGTAGATGATCCGCTGAACTCCCGCCGCTCGCGCCGCATTTGCGAAGTTTTGCGCGGCCACGCGATCCTGATCCTCGAACGACTGCGTGGAGCCCATCGAGTGAACCAGATAATAGGCCGTCGTAACGCCGGCCATCGCCTCATTCACCGAAGCCGAATTCAGGACGTCTCCGGCCTTCACCTCAACCCCGGCCAATCCCATTTCTTTGAAAGCTTCCGGCCGACGCACGAGGCAACGCACGGGATAACCTTCCTCATGCAGAGCCTTGAGCAGTTCGCCGCCGACGTAGCCGGTGGCGCCGGTGAGTAGAATCAGCGGTTTCACTGGACGCACGTCCTCTGTTCCGCGAACAACTCCTGTGTTCGCTGGCGCCGGTAGTCGAAGATCCGCCGCACGTCGCTACGAACCTTTAACGCATCAACCAGTCGCCCCAATAGGCCGAAGGGCAGCCGGTAGCGAACTATATCGATCATCCTGGTTTTACCCTCATGTGCTTCAAAACGGTGCGTGCGGTGCCAAAGTTTGTAAGGCCCCGATTTCTGCACGTCTACGAAACGGTGTGGCGACTGCCACTGGCGAATCTCGGTCCTCGAAAAGATCGGCGTTCCGTGCAGTCGCAGCCGGTAGCGAATCTCCGTACCCGCCGAAACAGCATCGGAACTGATCGCCAGAATCCGAAAGCCCAGCCACGGCGGAGTGATCTCCTGCAGGTTGCGGGCGTCCGCAAAGAACGCAAAGACCTCACCGATTGGACGGGGGATCCACTGTTCTCTGCGCAGGGTATGAAATCTCATCATTGTCTGAAGATCACGAGAGCCGGGACGTTTTTACCTATGGCTGCGGCCGACCAGGGAGAGGAACTCGTTCCGGGTCGCGCTGTCTTCCCGGAATGCACCCACCATGGCACTCGTCACCGTGCTGGATTGCTGCTTTTCCACGCCGCGCATCATCATGCAGAAATGGGTTCCCTCGCACATCACGGCCACACCCCGCGGCTGAATCGCCTCGGAAATTGCATCAGCCACTTCCTGGGTAAGCCGCTCCTGCACCTGCAGCCGGCGAGCGTACATATTCACTATCCGCGGAATCTTGCTGAGCCCGATCACCTTGTTCGTAGGCAGGTAGGCCACATGCATCCTGCCGTGAAAGGGCAACAGATGATGTTCGCAGAGGCTGAAGAACTCAATGTCTTTTACCAGCACCATCTCATCAAACTTGACCGCGAACAAAGCACCGTTGACTACGTCCTCCAACCGAGTCCGGTACCCGCTCGTCAGGAAGCGCATCGCTTTGTCCCATCGCTCAGGGGTTCTTATCAAGCCGTCGCGAGTCGGGTCCTCACCCAGCATCCCCAGTACTTCTTCCATATGAGACGCAATCCCCGTCACGGGAGGCGAAATCATCTTGACTGCTGCTGAGTTTCTCACGCGTTCACTCCTACCGGAATATCGGAATATGCAGCGTGCCGCTGAAAGCCGCGGCTCGCTGTTGAACCAATTTGCCTCATCTGAGGCGTGCCATTCGTCATCGCATTATCCAAAACATCATCAATCACTTAAACCGTTTCCCTAGGATTACACTTCTCCCCCGGTGGGAAACGTTTTCCGGCGGTTATTTCTGCAACATCACGGTGTCGATCACGTGGATGACGCCGTTCGAGGTCTCGATGTCCGTTTTCGTAACGTTGGCCTTATCGACCATCACGCCGCCATTCGTGGTCTTAATTGTGATGCTCGCACCTTCCACCGTCTTTGCGGATTTCAGTTTGAAAACGTCGGCCGCCATCACCTTGCCTGCAACCACGTGGTAGGTCAGGATGCTCTGGAGCTTCGCTCTGTTTTCCGGCTTCAGGAGCGATTCCAGTGTTCCCGCCGGCAACTTGGCGAAAGCAGCGTCAGTCGGCGCGAACATCGTGAACGGGCCAGCGCCCTTCAGAGTATCCACCAGACCAGCAGCTTTGACTGCTGCCACCAGGGTAGTGAAGCCACCGGCGACTGCCGTGTCAACAATGTCCGCAGCCGAAACCAGGGACGTCAGGGCAAGCATGCCCGCAACCAGTGCCGTCATACGCAGTTTCAGCTTTTTCTCCTTTTGCGATCCGTCTGCGATTCACTCGTGCAAGCCTTGCATGCTCAACCAAGATGAATCACAATTTAATCTTAAGTGAAATATGTTCTACTATGGAGAAAATACAAAAAGCGGCTTTCTCCAGCGGAAAAGAACTGCGGGAAATCGGTACTGAGAAGAAAACAAGTTTTTGGCATGGTATCTGACACCATCACGGCAGAACTCAGCAAGTACAGGATCGGCAACAAACTGCGGCGGCTCCGGCTCAGTAAGAGCATGGGCCTGCTGGAGTTAAGCAAACACACCGGCCTTTCCCTCGCCCTTCTTTCCAAACTGGAGCGCGAGGTGATGCACCCGACCCTGCCGACCCTCGCGCGGATTGCCATGGTCTTCAGCGTCGGTCTGGAATACTTTTTCAATTCGGAACCGAAGCCCGTGCTCGAGATTGTAAGGAAGCAGGATCGGCTGCGTTTTCCCGATGATCCGGACGCGGATCCCGTCTGCTACTACTTCGAGAGCCTGGACTTCCCGGTTCCGAACCGCGCTCTGAACACTTTCCTCGCAGAGTTCAACCTGATCACACCGGAACAATGCCAGCCGCACCAACACGCCGGAATTGAGGTTCTCTACATTCTCACCGGCAAACTGGAGGTCCGCGCCGGCGAAGACATCCACGAATTGTCCGAGGGAGACGCCATTTATTTCGATTCGAGCGTGTCCCACGCCTATCGTCGAATCGGGTCCATGCGCACCACCG
The DNA here is from genome assembly GCA_945865815.1 of Candidatus Sulfopaludibacter sp. SbA3. Taxonomy (GTDB): domain Bacteria; phylum Acidobacteriota; class Terriglobia; order 20CM-2-55-15; family 20CM-2-55-15; genus CAMBFR01. Next base: position 593 of record CAMBFR010000187.1, on the reverse strand, counting down.
CGATGGTGGTCCTGCTCCCGCCCCGAACATAAGAAACGAGCAGGAGCGCTGAATGAACAAGAACCGATCCTGTCTGATTGTTGGTGCAGGTATGACGGGCCTCACAGCAGGCCGCTTTCTGAAAGCTGACGGCTGGTCAGTCGTATTACTCGACAAAGGACGCAGCTTTGGCGGCCGGATGGCAACACGCCGAATCGGAGCCAGTCTTCTGGATCACGGTACCCAGTTCTTCACGGTGCGGGACGCCCGTTTTGCGGATGCGGTCCGGCAGTGGGAGGCGGCTGGGTGGATCACGCCATGGTTTAACCTGGAAGGCCACATTCGCTATCGGGCAGCGGAAGGAATGAATGCACTCGCGGGGAGACTGGCGCAAACGCTCGACGTCCGACGAGAGACAAAGGTGGAAGCTATTGAAGCGGATAATGACGGATGGCTTATAACCGTGGAGTCCGGGGAAGGCTTCCGTGCCAGCACGCTGCTCCTAACTCCGCCCGCGCCACAGTCGGTGGATTTGCTCGCTGGCTGTGCAGACCGCTTACCTCCATATATCTTGCCGGCGCTCCGAAACATCGATTACGATCCGTGTTTTGCCC
>CAMBFR010000186.1 GCA_945865815.1 Candidatus Sulfopaludibacter sp. SbA3 | reverse complement strand
AGATTTTGCTAATCATGATTATTGTTCGCAGCGCTTTCTTCCACTTTCGTTCTCATCTGGAATGGCGCACTCTTGACGATCCCCATCACGATCGACGAGAACCGGTTGTTGTTCCTTCCCGCATCCCGCACAATCGAGCGGATCACGGGCATATCGTAGTACTCGACGCCCCGGCCCAGGCCGTAGGTCATCAATTTCTCAGTCACCATACGAACAAACTGAGGAGAATACCGCAGCAGTGCCTGTCTCAAGCTGGCGGGTCCATTGATCTGTTGGCCATCAAAGAGTTCGCCGGCCGTATCGATAGGAACTCCCCCGTCGCCGCCATCCTTGGTGCGCCAACTGCCGTCAGCGGAAAAGTTCTCGAGCGCAAAACCCATCGGGTCGAAGATTTTGTGACAACTTGCACAAGGCTCGTTCCTCCGATGCATCGTCTGTTTCTCACGCACGGACAGAATTTTCCCAGGCTCGCCAGTCGTATCTTCCAGCGCCGGAACGTTCGCAGGAGGTTCCGGAGCGGCGGTACCGAGGATATTGTCCAGTACCCAAACGCCTCGCTTGACTGGTGAATTTCTGTCGGGAACTGAGGTTATCGCCAGGACGCTTCCCTTCCCCAGCAATCCGCGGCGGTAATCAAATTCGGCTCCCAGCGTCACCCGTCGAAATTGGGATCCATAAATATTGGGTATCCCGTAGTGCTTGGCAAGCCGGTCGTTCAGGAAAGTATAATCTGCGGTTAAGAAATCGACGACATTACGATCCTCGCGCATCACGCTTTCAAACAACATTTCCGTCTCACGCCGGAACGCCTGCCGCAGTTGATCGTCCCACTCGGGGTAGCTTGTCGCAACGGGAGACGCCGCTTTCAAATTCCGCAAGTACAGCCATTGAGCAGCGAAGTTGTCCACAAGGGCCACGGACCGGGAATCGGCGAGCATGCGCTTCACCTGCTGCTCGAGGACAGCAGGGTTGCTCAGTCTCCCCTGGGTGGCTACGTTGAGTAGCTCATCGTCAGGGATGCTGCTCCACAGGAAGAAGGACAAACGAGAGGCCAATTCCAGGTCGGTGATGCGATGGGCCTGGCCTACCGCCAGATTTGCCGGTTCTTTTTCAACACGCACCAGGAACTGCGGACTTGCCAGGATTCGCCGAATCGCCAGCTCGATGCCGTCATCAAACGTACCCTCCTTGCGGCCTTCCTGGTAGAAGGACATCACGCCTTCAAGATCTTCAGCCGTTGGGGAACGCCGATAGGCGCGCCTCGTCAGCGTTGAAACAATCTCCTTGGCGCAGGAGTCTTCCTGGCTGGCGCTCGTGGGCCGGCACGTGAAAACCTTGTCAATGCTCGGGGAGGTGACCGGACGAACCGAATTGAAGGGGCCCTGAATTCTTAAGAGACCGACTTCGGGATAGTTCGTGAAACCGGCGATCCTGCTGTTTTCGAGCGTGCTGCGCGCGTAGTGCTTGGCCAGATCGAGGCTGGGCCGGTAGTTCGTAGCCACGAACGTGACTCCGACAGTATGCGTGCCGGCTTTTACTGGAACCGTGACCTCCGAGCCGCCGCCAGTATCTCCATCTGCCCCGGGATTCCCGCCTTGAAGATTATTCCACTCGAATAACTGCAGCCGCTCGCCATCGATGTTGAGCTCAAGCTCCTCGTCTCCGATGTAGGGACCAAGAACGAATTCCTTTAGCGAAAACTTGTACTCGCCGTCGGCCGGAAAAACATGACTAACGACAAGGCCGCCACGTGTTCCGAAAGGCTGGCCTTCGATGTGGTATTCCTGTGAAGTATCGCTGGGCGCAATATAGGTTCTCTCCGTCGGCGTCTTCCAATAGCCCACAGCCATGCGGGCAATCTTCCCAGCCGCATTCGCATAGGATTCCAGCAGCGTTGAAGACAAAGCCAGCGAGCCTGCGACATTGTCAAAACCCCTGCTCGAGTCATCCGCGGGCAAAAGTGTCGCCGGATCTATTTCGAGGTCCAGGAGGTCTCGGACAGCATTGGCGTATTCGGCGCGATTCAAACGGTGAAGTACGATGTTTCCGGGATTGAGCTTGGCTTTGCGATCGATTTCCGCTTCCATCCACTCCGTGAACCCGTTATAGGCAGCCAGGTCCGGCCGCCGCGTTCCTGGCGGCGGCATCACGCCGGCGCGAAGTTTACGCACGACTTTTTCCCACAACTGCGGGTTGTCACCCAAAGCAGTGAGATCCAGGTTCTCAAGCGATAGATTGCCCCTCTTCGTTCGATCGTTGTGACAACCCAGGCAGTACTGATTGAGAAGAGCGGCCTGTGCGGTTGTCGCCGCAGCTGACGCCGACGCCCGTTGTGCCGTGGCTGGCGCAGCAACTGTTCCGGAAGGTTGCCGCTGCGGTCCTGCCGCCTGTCCATAACCAAGAACCGCAGACACGATCACCATGCAACCCACGAATAGTCTTTTTTTCATCGGCAGCTCCGTTGCTGAGTAGTCATCAGGACCATTGCCAAACTCCATCCATAAAGTCGATACAGATGTCGTAACATTTTGCAGTGAATTATGAGCCCGTACTATGTCGCGGATTCGCCCCTTTTAGCAAGTTTTTTGACGTGCAGCAACCGGCGTTCCAGTCGCGGCATTTTGTTCAAAGATTTTCATTGTCAGTCACCAAATAGGAATGATAAAAGTCAAACCCAAAGTTTTAAGAAGTCTATTCGGAGCAGCGCCTGAAGGAGGCAATACATGTCAATGAGACGCATACTCGGATTGGGTGTGGTCATGCTGTTGTCGGCGGCCAGTCTTGGCGCCGCAGTCAGTGAAGTAGCAGACGCGGTAATGAAGGGAAACAAGGTGGCCGTGCGTTCCCTGTTGCAGAAAAAGGCAGATGTGAACGCGCCGCAGACGGATGGCACCACCGCGCTGCATTGGGCGGTTCGCTCTGATGATCTGGAAACCGCGGAACTGCTGATCCGTGCCGGAGCAAGTGTGTCGGCCACGACCCGCGCGGGAGCCACACCGCTGCAACTGGCCACCGAGAACGGGAATTCCGGCATGATCGAAAAACTCATCAAGGCCGGCGCCAATCCGAATGCTCCGCTGACGAAATGGGGAGACACTGCGCTCATGATGGCGGCACGCACCGGCAAGAGCGACGCGCTCAAGACGCTCCTGGATAATGGAGCCCAGATCAATGCGATTGAAACATGGGGCGGTACGAGCGCACTGATGTGGGCAGTCTCCGAAAGCCATCCCGACGCTGCGAAGACCCTCATCGAACGCGGCGCCAATGTGAATGTTCATTCGAAGATTGTTCCGCCGGAAACCCGCCGGGGAGGATCGACGGGCAATTCCGCCATCACAAGCTTGCCGCGCAATCCCGCGCCTGATGAAAAACCCAAGAAGGATTATTACGGCGGATTCACACCGCTGCATTTTGCGGCGAGACAAGGAGATATGGAATCGACGCGTCTGTTAGTCGCCGCAGGCGGGGACGTGAATGCGATCACGGCAGACGGGAAAGGTCCGCTAGAACTGGCGGTTTACAACGGTAATTACGAACTTGCTTCGCTTCTCATCGACAGCAAGGCGAACGTAAACCATGCCGATGCCGAAGGGTTTACCCCGCTGTTCTGGGCGGTGGATCGCCGCAATATGGAAACGAACCCTGGTATGCCCTGGATGGTGACGCTGGATCCACTTCCGCTGATCAAAAAACTCCTGGAGTCCGGAGCGAATCCGAATGCAGTCGTCAATAACATTCCAACCTCGCGTCGATCCTCGCTTAATTTGACACCGAGGACCACGTTCGCCACTGC
>CAMBFR010000185.1 GCA_945865815.1 Candidatus Sulfopaludibacter sp. SbA3 | reverse complement strand
CACCACACTAGTCTTGGGTTTTCTCTTGAGATCTTACGGTTTTCACGCCGCTGAGAGATTCCGCGTACGATCTTACACCTTCCAGGAGAGCCTGGGCAATCGCCTGACGGTACTCGGGAGTCTTGATGAGACGCTCTTCCACGGGGTTGCTGATGAAACCGACTTCGGCAAGAACGGAGGGAATATTCGCGCCGATCAGCACGACGAAAGGCGCCTGCTTCACGCCTCGATTGGGACCGGAGTCCTTTCGGGCCGACAGCGCTTTTTGAATGTGCTCGGCGAGTTCGCGCGATTCCTCGACTTTGTCGCGAAGCATGATCTTTTTCGCGATGTCCTGCAGTTCGTGAATGGAGCTTTCAGATGCCGCGTTCTCCCGCGTCGCCGTTTCAAGAGCCTCGCGCGACGTCGTGAAGTTCAGGAAAAACGTTTCCGCGCCACGCACCGATCGTATACGGCTCGAGTTGGCATGGATTGAAATGAAGAGATCTGCCGCCTGCTGGTTGGCCTTGGCGGTGCGCGCTTCAAGAGCCACGTAGCTGTCGTCTTCGCGAGTCATGACGACCTCGGCGGCCAACTCGGACACGATCAACTGCTTCAGGCGTTGCGCCACGTCGAGTACGAGTTCCTTTTCGGTGAAGCCGGTCGGGCCAAGACTGCCCGCGTCGTGTCCGCCGTGTCCGGCATCGATGACTACCCGCGATACCTTCAGGCCGAGACTTCGTATCAAGGAAAGACTGCCACGATCGGTCGGCCGGGCGGGTGTTACAACCCTGCTTTCGGTTTCGGCGGCCCTCGCCGGCGTTGCTGCAGGCGCGGGAGTCGACGCCGGGGGTTGCGGAGGTTGCGCCGTAGTGAGGGGTGTTGGCGCAGCCGGAACGGATGAGTCCGTTCCGGCTATGTCCACGACGAGCCGGTCGGGATCGCTGAGCTTGAAAGATGTCGCGCGCGCGTTGGCGCCAATGTCGAGAACGACCCGCACAGTAGAAGCGTCGTATTGTCCAACGCGGATCTGGGCCAGCAATGCCGATTGCACCGGCCACTGTTTGCCCAGAAGAACGGTGTTGAGGCGGGCGGGCGACACGTCCACGAAAACACGCTCCGGGTTCCTGGCTTCTCCCTGTTTGAATTCCACATCCCCGCTCAGGTCGAGAACGACGCGAATCGTATTGGCCGATTCCCAGAATCGGACATTTTCCACAGTTCCGCCCGAACGTTCGGGCGTGCCGATCAGGCGCGCCACATCGCGCTCCGCCGCGTTGCGGTACGGAGTGCCCGGATATTCGCGGAGCAGGAAGGTCAGAGTTCGAAGGGCCAGACGCGGTTCCTTGATATCTTCGTAGAGTTTCGCGATCGTAATCAGCGCATTGTCTGCCGAAGCGGTGTGCGGCGTAATCAGGTACACCCGCTGATAGGCATTGATGACCCGCAAAATCTCCGTCCGGGATCGCGCTTCGGCCGCCAATTCGTTGAGCTGCATTTCAAGCTGCTCGGCAAATGCGAATTGTTTGCGGGCCTGCTGAAGAAGGGAATCCTGTGCATTGGCGTTGGAAACCAGAAGGAACGAGGCCAGGAAAACTGCCGAGACGACCTGATTGCGAAGCCGCGTGCGGTCACAGAACGCGCCTACAGTAAGGCATCCCGCACTGTAGGAGCGGTCTGTGACCGCGCGCAATCTCATATCTTTCTCACCTGGGCGGTTCGATATTCGAAAAGTGCACCACGCCGCGTTGATCGATGGCTTTGAATATTACAGGCCGCTGGTTGATGGCCGTTTCAATCGGCTCTGATGCCGTATCGGATCCTGCTTGGGCATCCGATGCGGTTGGCGCAGATTTCCTGGTATAAAGCTTCCGAATCTTTCGGACGTAGTTCTGGGTTTCCGGATAGGCCGGAACCTTTCCGATCCGTTCGACCAGATTTTCGCCGGCATTGTATGCAGCCAGCGAGAGGTCCAGATTGCCATCGAACTTGTCGAGCAGGAACTTCAGATGCCGTACGCCCGCATCGACGTTCTGTTGAGGATCGAAGAAGTCCCGAACTCCGAGCCTCGCGCCTGTTTCCGGCATCAACTGCATCAATCCCCGGGCGCCCTTCGGCGACACAGCCCAGCGATTGAAGTTCGATTCGGTCTTAATGACCGCCCTGACAAGCCCCGAGTCGACGCCGTGGGTCCGCGAGATGGCGTCGACAAGAGTTTTCAGCGGGGCGGGAATTTCGTTGGCGAGAATATGGGTCTGTTCGGCTTCAATCGCGACCGCGGGAGCAGACGAGTTGTCCGCCACGTTCGTGAAGACAACCCTTCCCCTCGGACTCACAAACGCCTGAATCTTGTCTTCAGCCGAGGAAACGGAGACATTCCCAAAGAGAAGAATCGAACCGGCCAGAATTGTGAAAAACTGTCTTTGCATCCTCACCACAATTGGAAGTGGTTTAACCCAGGAACTCAGCCACGATATTGTACACAGCTCCCAAGGCTATATCCAGCTTTTCAGCGTCTTTTCCTCCGGCCTGGGCAAAATCGGGCCGGCCGCCGCCGCTTCCTCCAACGAGTTCCGCAACCTTCTTAATGATCTTTCCGGCGTGCAGGCGCTTCTGAAGGTCCGCGGAAACCACCGCTACAAGCGATGCCTTGCCATCCGATGCTAAACCGAGGACTACCACACCGGAACCCATTTTCGCGCCGGTGTTCTCGGCTACTTCCCGAAGCATGGAAGGGTCCACACCCTCCACTTTCCTTGCGATAACCGGTATGCCCTTGATATCGGCCGGAGCTTCGGCAAGATTGCCGACCTGCGAATTCGCCTGCTTGCGCCGGATGGCTTCCAGTTCGTTCTCAAGGCTCCGCTGCTGGTCGACCATCCGGGTTATGGCGCGGCTGAGTTCGGCGCGAGGCGCCTTAAGCAGCTGCGAGAGATCGCGAAGCAGCGCCTCGTCTTCCTCCAGACGGAGGTATGTCCCGAAGCCGGTCAAAGCTTCGATTCGGCGAACGCCCGAAGCCACACTCTGGTCCGAGACGATCTTGAAGAGGCCGACATCGCCGGTCATTTTCGTATGCGTGCCGCCGCAGAGTTCCATGCTGACATCGGGAATCGACACGACGCGAACCTCCTGCTGGTACTTTTCGCCAAAGAACGCGATTGCCCCCTTGGATATTGCCTGTTGAAGGTCCAATACCTCGGTTTGAACCGGCAGGTTCCTGAACACGGCCTGGTTGATCTTCTCCTCGATTTGTTCGATCTCGTGGTTTGTCAGGGCTGCGAAATGCGTGTAGTCGAACCGCAGCCTGTCGGGCGAAACAAGGGAGCCCGCCTGCTTCACATGAGTGCCCAGGGTTTCGCGAAGAACCGCATGCAGGATATGAGTGCCGGTATGATTAGCGGCAATCCGCCGCCGGCGTTCCTGATCGACTTCGGCATGAACCTCGCTGTCAACCGCGAGCTTTCCGAACTCCAATTCGACTTTGTGGACGATCACGCCGGGTACGGGCGAGTAGGTATCCTTGACTCGGGCGACGCCTGTTGAAGCCGTCAGCGCGCCGGTGTCGCCGACCTGTCCTCCGGATTCGGCGTAGAACGGTGTTTCGTTAAGAATAATCTCGGCTGCAGTTCCGCGTTCTTCCAGTGACTCTACGAGGGCGCCGTCCCTGACAATGCCGAGGACCCGGCTGATGGAATGCACTGCGGTGTATCCCAGAAATGCGGACCCATCTTTGGGTTTGAACCGCTTGTAAAGCGGATTGGCGCCGGCCTCGTCGCCTTTCCAGCTCTGGCGCGCCCGGTCGCGCTGTTTTTCAAGTTCGGCTTCAAAGCCCGTCAGGTCCAGCTTCATCGCCTTTTCATCGGCGATCT
>CAMBFR010000184.1 GCA_945865815.1 Candidatus Sulfopaludibacter sp. SbA3 | reverse complement strand
ACTTCCTGATTTATCTGGACCATTTCGGCCCAAGAGTAGCAGTCGCCGCACGCACGCCGATAGCACTTTTTCCATTGCCCCCGTTTTTTAAGAGTCTCCTATTTCAGCCTGAAACAGGTCCATACGCGCAGTCTCATAAACCGCTCGTTTGCGCAACACCACTCCGCTCAAGCTTCGCCAATCACCAGACTTTCCCGCGCTGCTTCCACGACGGCCTTGCTCACCTCATCAAGCACGTTGATTTCGAGAATCCGTTCGATCTGCGTGAGCATACGGTTCAGCAATCGGAAGTTGCCCTTCGTGATCCGGATGGCTGCTATGGTTTCCGGATCCATAGACCGCGCGGGAAGACGCACTCCGGGAGGCATCCATTGCCGCTCCAGCAGTTGACATGGATGCCCGGCTACCGCTTCTGTGATCCAAATGGGGGCTGGTGACACGACTGTTGGGTCTAGGCCCTATTGGCCGGTTTTGGGTGACCGCCGAAGCCTTTACCACTCGGAGAGGAGCCGGGACGCGGAAATGGACATCCAGCGCAGCCGGGGCCGCGTCAATCTCTGCTGGGCTGATCCCGCTACGCAAGCGCCGACATAATCGGGAGCAGGTTCCAAGTCGTAGAGAGTCAAGTCGTCCAGAGGGAAAACAGCGGGCGCCCCTTCCCGCCAAGTGAGACGCCCGCCCAAACAGTCAAGCGTGCCTGCTTCTACGGAAAGTCCGAATCCTGCCGCCTTCAGGCAAGCTTCTTTGCGGGTCCAGAGCTGAAACAATCGGCGTGTGCCCTCCTCGGCGGGAAGGGGGAGGACAGCAGCGGCTTCGGCGGGCGTGAGGACCGAATGCGCAAGCGAATTCAAATGGGTGAGAGGTCTAACCTGCTCCACGTCCACACCCACAGGACAATCCGGGGACAAGCCAAGCAGAGCAAATTCACCAGAGCCGGACAAATTAAAATGCAGTGTGGCGGGACCGGCCAAACCCGGCTTGCCGTAGGGGCCGGTAACGAAACGCAACGCAGCGTGGTGTTCTCCGGTGTATCCGCTGAGCAGAATGCGGAGCGCCGCGTGGGCGAGAACGTAGCGCCGGACCAGCCATGGGAAGCGGAAGGATCGGGCATGAGCCAATTCCGTCGAAGACAGAAAGCTCTCAGCCAGATCGACGATCCGCGGGGCTGCCGATAGTTCCAAACTCCACACGTGTAATTCTCCGGTGCCGAGTGGGGGGATGAATAGCAAGCGGTTACTCTGCCGGTAACGGAGGTTTTGTCTTCGTAGCGCGGGGCGTTCGGGAACGCGTGGTCGCATTTGCGCCGGCTGTCCTGCCGCGGACCGTCTTCCGCACAGGCCCGCCATCCCAAGGCTCCAGTTGACCAAACTCCATCCGCAACACCCGATCGGCAAGATGGAAATAGCGATCATCGTGGGTGGCGGCTATAATCGTCTTACCCGAGGCTTTCAGTTCGGGCAAGAGTACTTCATAAAAGTAACGCCGGAAGATAGGATCCTGATCCGCCGCCCATTCATCAAAGACGATGATCGGTTTCCGCTGCACAATACTGACAATCAGCGCAATGCGTTTCCGCTGACCAGTTGACAGCGACGTCGAAGTCCAGCGATTGCCGTCGACAAGCCCGATCTTCTGCTCCAATTCGAACTGGAGCAAGAGACCCCGCACTTCCTCAGGATCAATGCGATCCAGGCCGTATATCCGGCTGAAAAGGTGGTAATCCGTGAAGATGATGCTGAAGAGGTTCCGGTATTCCTGCAGATTCTGCGACGACAGAGCAACACCATCGAGCAGGATCGCGCCCGATGGGGGATAGTAGAGCGCAGTCAACAGGCGCAGCAACGTCGACTTCCCGCTACCGTTCCCGCCGACGATGAACAACGTTTCTCCAGCCTTGATCTCCAGATCCAGCGGGCCCACCCCAAAAGTGGGCTGGCCGGTCGCATCCAAATATTGAAATGAGAGTTGGCGGAGGGTGATCGACTGAAAGGACTGCCGGGTAGGCAGGACACCGGAAACAGCATCCACCTCCACCGCGCCGGCCAGCCTTTCTTCTAACGCATGAATATTGGAAACCGCTACGTTGGCCAGCGTAAAAGTGGGTATTGCGGCCATGATCGAGGTGAGTGGGCCGATGATAAAGAGGATCGTGGCCGTCGTCTTAGTCAGCACCATCGGATCGCTTTCATTGAGACGCGGCAGCAAGAACACAATGCAGGCGATCATCAAATAGAAGATCGCCTGCGAAAATATAAAATGGCCGCTGAACTGGTGGGACACGCGGATCTTGATGTCCCGTAAAGAATCGGATGCCTGCCGTAAATCTGCCTCGAGCGCTTCCCCAACGCGCCGGTTCACTTTGGCTTCGTTAAAGCCGTTCAGCAATTCCGTAAACAGGTCAAGAAAACCAGACTCCCGCCTGATGGATTCGTGGATGTCCGCCTGACGCTCGCCCGCTTTGCGGAAATGGATGGAGATTCCGATACTGGAAACGACAAGGGTGATGAGGAATGCCGGCCAGGACAGCACCGAAAGATAGCCGATCGCGAAGGCGACCATGATGGATGCCTGACTGGCGGTCACGATCTCGGTGGTCGCCTGCGAAATCGAGACGAGTTCCCCGGATATGGCTGAGTAGATCGGGGAACGGCCTATCTGCTCGAGAGGACGGGCGTCGGCGCGGCGGATCAATCCAATGAATCGCAGACGCATCCCATGGAGAATACTCTCCACTACTAGAGCAGATCGAACCATCAAGAACGATTGCGCCTTGACATAGATCATCACCGTGAGTCCGAACAGAATCAGGTAACGGAAGCTCGTGAAGGACTCGCGGCCATTAGAGGCGGCGGCGTTAATCACCGCCAACACCATGGCGTTCGCCAACCCCGAAAGCATCGCCATACCCGCGAGCTGTTTCACCGAAAGGGGCGACTCTCGATTGATTAGATTGATCAAACCCATGCGTGATGTGAAGTAAAAAAACAGCGGGAGGGGGCGCATACGCCAGCCCCCCCGTAATGTACAGGAGAGGAAATAGCTGGCTTACTTTTTGGCCGGGCTAGCAGCTTCGGCAGCGATGCCTGAAACAGCCGTCTTGCCCTTTTCATAGAGTTCGGCGAAATGCTGCCGAACCGCCGCGGCGTCGAAGTTCAGGAAAGTGCCGCCAGAGGCGAAGTGCTGTTCGAAAACCTTGCCGAGAGCATAGGTACTGGCACCGGCGAAGGCAGGTACCGCCACCATTCCCACAAAAGGGATCATCTTAACGAGACCGCCGACGAAACCAGAGGCCATCTGCCCCGGAACCACGCTCCCGACGAGCGTACCGATCGCGACCTTCGCCTTCGAATCCGAAAACGACTGAGAGTATTTCGCGGCCAGTTCAGACAGCATTTTGAGCTGGACGCCTGCAATGGCGGCCATGTCAAGCCAAGGAACGGGAACGAGACCCGCACCCAGAGCCCATAACATGTACTTGCGAATGACCGCGTTCGCTTCGTGGTCAACAATAATATCAGACTTCTCGGACATCGTAGCCGTACTCATACTTCTCATTCTCCTTGAATTTGGTCGTTATTGAGTGGAACTTCAGGCGGAAAACTGAGATGGAAAGCCAAAAAACCACTTCGGCATCTCAAAAGTGAAAATCGGGCACTGCACCCCTTCCGTTAACAACAAAGGTCAAGCCCAAGCTGACTGCTCAATCTCACCGCTTGCAACCACACGGCATAGTTTACTACAGAATACGAGTTTGAGGTAATGGCCTTTGTGTCTTAGGGCAGCCGGAAGAACAAGCTGGATGAAAGTTCTCGGAACACTCAATGAGTATCAGGCGCGGTTGTTCGTGGCCGACAAATCGCTGGATCAGGGGCGAGGGGGAATTACTCGTTTATCGGAGTTGACTGGGATGTCGCGAATGACAATCACCAAAGCAGTGGCGGAGTTGAACAGCGGGAAGATATTGGCGGCGGCCGAGAGCGGGCGGATGCGGGAGGCAGGCGGCGGACGGAAGAAGGTGGAGGAGACAGACCCCGGAATCCTGACGGAACTCA
>CAMBFR010000183.1 GCA_945865815.1 Candidatus Sulfopaludibacter sp. SbA3 | reverse complement strand
GGCGGATCGAGTTTTCGGGCCATACGGGTGTTCATTGAACTGAAAGCGGTGTACAAAAACATTCGCGCGGGCTTCGATGGTAACTTGCGGGATTACTTGGACGAAAAGGTCATCGCCCATGCCTTTCACCACAACGCATTCCTCAGGCTAAACTCGCCGCGGTGACCGCCCTGATTTCGATCAAGGAGGCCAGGCAGCGGCGGGGTTATTGTCCATTCAGGTGCCGCCTAGTGCCCTACCCTGTCCCATCAGGCCAGCACGCCCGCTAGCCTTCCCGTCGAATCAGCGAACCGCTCAACCGGCGTACCAAACGCTTCGAGCATGGACAGATAAAGGTTCGCCAGCGGCGTGTCTTCTGCATACGATAGATGCTGTCCGCCAGCCAGGCGGCCTCCGGCTTTACCCGCTACCACGATGGGTAGGTTGTGAGGCTCGTGTTTGTCCCCGTCGCGGATGCCCGCACCGAACAGGATCATGGATTGATCGAGTACGTTGGTATCGCCTTCCTTGATCTCGCGCAGCTTCGAGAGCAGATAGGCATACTGCTCAATGTGCCATTGCCCGATGATCTGATACTGCTTCAGCTTCTCCGGGTCTTTCTGATGATGACTGATATCGTGATGGCCGCTCGAAATTCCGGGAAGAAACGAGAAATTCTGATTGGTCACTTCATTGCCGAACATGAATGTCGCGATGCGCGTGGTGTCCGTGCGGAAGGCGAGCGCGATCATGTCCATCATGAGTCGCGTACAGTCGGCAAAGTCTTTAGGCTGAGGTTCAGGCTTGGGCACCTTGTCGATTGGATAGCGCGCCTGCCAGTTGGCGCGGCCGGGGAGCGTCGTCGCCTTTAGCCGCTCTTCGAGCGAGCGTACGATTTCGAGGTATTCATCCATACGCAGTTGGTCGGACTTGCCTAACCGGCCGCGAAGCTGGCTAGCGTCGTCCAGCACAGTATCGAGCAAGTCGGTATCGCGCCTGATGTTCTCACCGGCGGGACGCGTCGCCCGGAAAAGGCGCTCATACACATACAGCGGATTGATTTCACGGGCCAGGGGACGCGCCGGACCAGCCCAGGCGATATGGGACCCGTAGACGCGGGTATAGCCAACGTTGCGGTCCACGCCCGTTGTGACCGGCGAGGTGCCGAGTTCAAGTGACGCCAAGGGGGTAGCCCCGGCTGTGCGCTGAGCGGCGAGCTGATCCACCGAAACGCCGTTGCAATTTACTTCCACGCCCAGCGTCTTCGTGATGGTGGTGGAAGTTAGAAATCCGCTGACCTTGACATAGTGGCCGTCGCCGGTTTTTGAACCCGCATTCCACGTATTGGTGACGATGGTAAGATCATCACGGAACTTGGCCAATGGTTCCAGGGTTTTCGATAGTTGGAAGTCTCGGCCCACGCCCTGCGGCGTCCAGAAATCCGGATGCGTCCCATTCGGCATGTAGAGGAACGCCATGCGCTTGGTGACCTTTTCGCCTCTGGGCGTTGGGGCAGCCATCGCCTCGAGCCACGGAAGACCGAGCGCCGCTCCGGCACCCCGTAAGAGAGTACGTCGCGAAAGTGCTTGGGTTTTACTCATTTGGCGGGTGGCTCCTTTGCCTTGGAATCGGGCGGTGTGGAAACGGGCGGTGTGGCGTCTGGCTCGGGCGCCTGGAAGCGGAAGGGTGTACTGAGAACGACGCCGCGGATCAGCGCGTAAGAGCTGTAGTACTCCTTCTTTACTTGTTCTACGATGCCATCGACGGCGCAATGATCTTCAAGGGTGAGGGAACGGCCCAAGGCGTAGCCCAGCATCTTCGCCGTTAAGTTGCGGACGACCAGATCGCGCCGGTCCATCAGAACTTTCTTCAGCTGCGCTGCACCGTTGAACTTGGTGCCGTCCGGCAATTCGCCAGAGGCGTCGATGGGCTTTCCGGCGTCGGCGTCGCGCCAGCGCCCCACCGAGTCGTAGTTTTCGAGAGCGAAGCCCCACGGATCGATTTTGGCGTGGCAGGAGGCGCAGTTGGGGTTCTGGCGATGCAGCGTGAGCCGTTCGCGCACGGTCGAAGGGCGTGCCGCGTCTTCTTTTGCGAGCGCCGGAACATTAGGAGCCGGCGGTGGTGGAGGCGTACCCAGGAACGATTCGAGGATCCATTTTCCACGCAAAACCGGACTGGTCCGCGTGGGGACCGATGACACCGCCAGAATCGCGGCCATGCCCAACAGGCCGCCGCGGTGCGAATCCGGTGGTAATAGCACTCGTCGAGGCTGCTGCCGGAGGCCTTCCGTTTTCGGAAGATTGTAATATTTTTGCAGGCGCGTAGCCATGACGGTCCAATCGGAATCGATCAGATTCAACAACGAATGATTGTCGGTGAGAATCTCGTGAACGAATAGAATCGGCTCATACCGAATGCCGGACTCGACTTCCGATTCGTAGTAGTCCGAGAACATTTTGGCATCGGGCTTGATGTCGCGGCCAAGTTCCCGCGTGGACAACCATTGTTCGACAAAGTTTTCAGCAAACTCGCGGGAACGTTCCGAGTGCAGCAGGCGTATGGCTTCTTCGGCAAGAATATTAGGATCGGCGAAGCGGTTATCCTTAGCGAAGCGCAATAACTGCGCGTCCGGCCCGGAGCCCCACAGAAAGTACGACAGGCGCGAAGCGAGTTCGTAAGGCGGGACCTGCCGCTGCTTGCCGGTGGTGTTGGGCGGCTCGATGCGGAACAGGAAGTTGGGTGAAATCAGCACGGCCTGCAGCGCATACGAGATGGCTTCATCGAACGATTCTCCACGCGCGGTGGCGGTAGAAAACAGCGCCAGATATTTTGCTGCTTCGTTCTTGTCGACTGGCCTGCGAAAGGCGCGCCGAAGGAAGTCATCGATGATCTTGCGGGCCGCGTCCGCTGGGGTGAGCTTGTCACTTGGCGTGGCCGTTAGGAACACTTCGCGCGACTTCGGATCGGCCATGGCGTAGTCGAGCGCGATGCGTGCTGCTTCGAGGTACTTCTCCGCGTGAACAGGCGAAAGAAAAAGCGTTTCCGCGGCGTTGTCGAAACCTTCTCCGCCGGCTCCGTCAGCGGGCAGTGCGGCGCCCGCGTTGATGTGGATGTTGAGCAGGTCGCGAACCGACGCCGCGTACTCGGAACGGTTCAACCGACGGGAAAGGGAGCGAGCGGGAGAGATACCGTCCGCGCACGCCTTGGTTCGCAGCGCATGATCGACGTAGGAAGTGAAGGATTCGCGGGCCTCCAGCGATGGAACCGGCGCATTGCGCGGCGGCATTTCGTGTTCGGAAACGCGATTGAACGCCCGCCGCCAGAGGTTCGGCTGGTCATTCAAGGAGGCCTCGGTGAGCTTGCGGACGTCGTAGCCCGCAGCCGGCTTGGCCCCGGTGTGGCAGGCCAGGCAGTGCTGGTTTAGAAACGATCCAATGGGCGCAAAGTCAGTCCCTGCGTAAGACGCAGTCGAGGCCAGGACTAGGATGAGGACGGCGTTCTGCAAGAATCTTAACCTTACTCCAATGTATCGCGATCTGGCCGCTTCTGCTGGCAGGTGGGCGGCGTCACTCCACTGCTTTGAGGAGCGCTCCGGCGTTCACCTGCTTGTAGGCGCCAAACTTTCCATTCGGCAAGTTAATCTCGATGTCCACCATTTCGGCGCGGCCCCGGCCGAAGTGAAGCGGCCCGGCGACGCTGGTTGCATACCCGGTGGCCGTGTACGCGTACTTCGTCTCCGCACCCGCACGAACGCGCGAACCGTGTGGCGCCTCGACGGAGACAACGTTCCCCGCGCCGGGCGTAACGTTGTGTGTAGTTCTCGCAAACCTCGAAGTTGCTGATAAATTGGGGGTTTGCCTCCCTTCTTTCGATTCCGATGTCCGCCATTTCTCGGTGGTCCTTACTACGGCTTTCGTGGTCGTGAGATCCTCGCAAAACTGCATCACCTTGCAAGGCTCGCATTATTATCAGGCGACTGTCGGGCTCAACGTCGCTGTGAACCCAGTTCAGTTGCTATCTGCACGGGTGTCCGTGCAGACAATAACTGAACATCACCCAAGGTGTGAGGGACGGCGGATTATCTCGAATGCCGGACGTCGGCGGACTCCATCATCGGTACGAGCGCC
>CAMBFR010000182.1 GCA_945865815.1 Candidatus Sulfopaludibacter sp. SbA3 | reverse complement strand
CACGACTTGTTTCGCATCGCGCCGGATTCTGCGCTTAAATCCGCTGCCCGGCGGCGTTCCACCTGGGCAACGTAACATAACAACCCCACCGCGACGCGGTTCTGCCCGCCCGCCAAAGTCCGGGACCTCTCTTATTTTTGCTTCCGATCTTTCCAAGTCCTGGTTTGTCGGCAAACCGGAAACCAGGGTTGTTTATAGTCTTGCCTTGAATGGTCTGTATTTGGTGTGTAGCTCTCATGCGTCGTGGTCTTGCATGGGATGAGGATAAGGCGGAGAAAAACCTTCGCTGCCACGATGTGGCTTTCGATGAAGCGCATGATGAAGCCTCCTCATTGATCTCCGCGCTGCGAACTGGAGTCCAGGATCTATGTCCTTGCGCTTTTGGCATGATACGAGCTTAAATTTGACTCGCCGAATTGATTTGTGGGTTCGGTGGCAATATTATCTGCGAATTAGGAACGATGAGAGTTTGTTTCTTACCTGTTTGATGAGGAGGTTTGGGATGAAGAGGATTGCTATTGGCTTATCGAGCGCTTTACTCGTTTTGGTACTAAGCTGCGGTTCAATTTGGGCACAGGCAACGGCTCAGATCAGCGGCACTGTTAGAGATCAATCCGGCGCGGTCTTGCCGGGCGTCGAGGTTTCGGTTACCCAGACGGCCACCGGTGCGGCCCGCACGACCATAACGAACGAAACGGGCTCCTTCGCTCTTCCGAACCTGCCCATTGGCCCGTATCGATTCGAAGCGTCCCTGCCCGGGTTTCGGACATTTGCCCAGACCGGCATTGTGCTGCAGGTGAACGCCAGCGCTGTGATCAATGCCGTTCTTGAAGTGGGACAGGTGGCCGAGACCGTAGAAGTGCAGGCGAACGCCGCGCTGGTGGAGACACGCAATTCCGGCGTCGGCCAGGTTGTCGAAAACCAACGCATCCTTGAACTGCCGCTCAACGGCCGCGACGTCACCCAATTGATCACGCTCGCGGGCGGAGCCGTTTCCGTCGGCGGAGAAACGATTAACGCGAGAAATGCCGGCACGGGATCCGCGCTTCAGGTAGCGGGCGGGCTGGCATATGCGGTCGGATACACGCTGGACGGCGCGCCGCACGTCAACACTCTCAATGCATCGAGCATGCTCATGCCGTTTCCCGACGCGCTGCAGGAATTCAAAGTGGAAACCAGCGGCGTGGGATCCAACCAGGGGAATTCGGCCGGAGTCAGCGCGGTTACGAAGTCCGGCACGAACCAGATTCATGGCGGCCTGTTTGAGTTCGTCCGGAACGACCTGTTCAACGCGCGCCAGTATTTCGCGACCACGAACAGTTCATTGAAGCGCAACCAGTTTGGTGGAACGCTTGGCGGTCCCATCATGAGGGACAAGCTTTTCTTCTTTGCCGGGTACCAGGGAACAATACTTCGGCAGGATCCGGCCGACGTGGAAGCCTTTGTTCCCACCAATGCAATGCTGGCCGGCGATTTTACGGCTTTCGCTTCACCGGCGTGCAATGCGGGACGGCAACTCACACTGAGAGCGCCTTTCGTCAACAATCAGATCAATCCGGCGCAGTTCAGCAGGGCCGGGTTGAACATCGCGAATCGTGTTCGCGCCGCAACGCCCGCGCCAATCAACGATTGCGGCCTGATCCGGTTCGGCCGCCCGACCAAGCTGGACGAATGGCAGACGGTCGGCAGAATCGACTATCAGAGAAGCGCCAGTCACTCGATTTTCGGACGTTATTTCAACTTCCACTCGGTAACGCCGGCAGGCGAAACGTTGTCGCCCAATAACATCCTGAACGCGATCCCCGGGCATTCCGTTTTCCAGCAGACGTTTGCTATCGGCGATACCTATCTGATCAACCCCGATACCGTGAATGCCTTCCGGTTCGCCGGACTCCGGCTCACCGGTTCGCATCTGGGCAGCAAGACGTTTACGGCCTGCGATGTGGGCATCAACGTCTACTGCGGTTACGTGCCGAGCCGGATGGTCATATCCGTTGCGAGCGGCTTCGGCATCACGGGTTCGTTCTCGACGGGCGACCGCGCAGGCGAAAGCGGCTTCACGATGAACGACGATCTCAGCCTTGTTCGCGGCAATCACCAGATATCCGTGGGAGGAGCCGCGAAGTGGGCGCAGTCGATCGTCCATACCACCTACATCGCCGCCAACCGATTCAGCGTCAATGGCTCGGTAACGGGCCATGGCCTCGGAGATCTTCTGACGGGCAGGGTCAGCACGCTGACTGCGGGAGGACCCTATTACATCCACATGCAGCAGTGGTCCGGTTCGGCATACGCTACGGATATCTGGAAGGCGAGTCCAAGGCTGACGATGACCGGCGGCGTCCGGTGGGAACCTTTCTTTCCGCAGAGTTTAATCTCCGGACAAGGGGCGAATTTCAACTACGCAAGGTTTCAGCAGGGAATCAAGAGCAAGATCTATCCGCAGGCGCCTTCTGGCTGGCAGTATCCCGGCGACGCCGGCTATCCGGGAAAGTCCGGGATGAACTCGCAGTGGTTCAACTTCGGACCAAGCCTGGGACTCGCGTGGGATCCCCAGGGCGATGGCCGCACGTCGGTTCGGGCATCCTTCGCGCTCGGATACGTTTATGTGGGCGCGCACTGGCGCGAAGATCCGGTCCAGCAGTCGCCCTTCGCTTATGGCACGGTGCGGGCGAACCCGGCCGGCGGATTGGATAACCCGTGGTCGGACTACCCCGGTGGAAATCCATTTCCCGCCACGAGTGGGACCACGTTCATGCCCTACGGCGACCTGACCCATACTCCTTACGATATCAAGACGCCCCGCACACAGACCTGGAACCTCAGTCTCCAAAGACAAGTTGCCAGCAACTGGCTCGTTTCGGCGGCGTACATGGGAAGCCTGTCGTATCACATCTGGATTCAGGACCAGATCAATCCCGGGATCTTCATTCCCGGCGGTCCCTGCACACTCAACGGCGTGACCTACAATCCGTGCTCCAACGGATCGAATACCAACCAGCGCCGGAAGTTGAGTCAGGAGAGGCCGGAGGACGGACGGTTTATGGGCAGCGTGGCTTCACTTGAAGACACAGCGACGATGAACTATCACGGCATGCTCCTTACCGTTCAGCGCCGCATTTCGAGCGGCGTCAACGTCAATGCGAACTACACGTGGTCCCATTGCATCGGGGACAAAGTGGATCTTCAGGCCTCGGGTCCGGACTCCGGCGAGACCAACACCATGCCGGGAAATCGCGGATTCGACCGCGGCGACTGTAATGGTGACCGGCGTCAACTCTTCAATCTGACCAGTGTGGCCCAGACGCCGGACTTCGCGAATCCCACGATGCGTAAGATCGCGTCGGGCTGGACGCTGTCTGGAATCTACAGGCGATCGTCCGGGCAGCCGCTGGACATCCTCGCCGGCAGCGACAGGGCCCTGAACGGCGTTCAGGGATTCATTTTCGGCCAGCAGTACCAGCGTGGAAATCAGATATCGGGTACGCCTTACGCCAATCAGTCCGGCCGGCCGCTGACCAACTGGCTGGATCGGGCCGCCTTCGATATACCGGCGCTGGGCACGCTTGGAAACTACCGCAGGAACAGCGTTGTCGGTCCTGCGAGCTGGTCGTTTGACATGGCTCTTTCGAGGGCGTTTCGTTTCCGCGAATCGCAGCGGCTGGAGTTTCGTGCCGAGGCATTCAACGTGACAAACAGCTTCCGTCCGGGGAATCCCAACACGACCCTGACCAGCGCTCAGTTTGGTCAGATTCGCACGGCCCAGGATACGAGAATCATGCAGTTTGCGTTGAAGTACGTCTTCTAGGCGGGGCGTTTTCAGTCTACGCAGTGGGCGCGGGGCTTCAGCCCCGTGCCCGGAGTTTGGGTATTTGTGGGAGAGCGGTGCAAAAACTCCCCTCCTGGATCAGGAGGGGTGCCGTTCGCGCGTTTTTTAGCGAACGGCGGGGTGGTGTCCGATCAATTGATGATGCGAAGCCACCCCATAGATATTCGCGCAGCGCACCGATTTGAATGAGCGCTACGCGAGCATCCATAAGGTGGCTTCGCGACATTCCGTACCACCCCGTCTGCGCCAATAAGGAACGGGACCATTCCCCTGGTGGCGCAGCCACCCCTCCTAAGACAGGAGGGGATTTCGGACTCACGTTTCGCTTGCTCGACATACGTGTGAATGAAGCGTGAAGT
>CAMBFR010000181.1 GCA_945865815.1 Candidatus Sulfopaludibacter sp. SbA3 | reverse complement strand
CCGTCACCGACGATGGTTGCGGCTCAGACGGATGAGGCAGCGAAAAGATTCTCGCGGCAACGGCTCATGCCGATGATTGAATCGTGCGCTGAATTGCGGGCGCAGATGCCGGAAGATCGGCACGAAAAGACGGCGCGGGAAATTCTTTTGCCCGCATACGCTGTAGCTGGGGCAAAACTGCTTCTGCTGCCAGGACGAGACCGCGTTGCGGTCGTCGTAGGGCGGCGTGAAGTACATGTAGCGCAAGCCGATATTGAGGGTCAGATTCCGGCGCACCTTCCAGTCGTCCTGGAAGAAAGCGCCCCACTCGCGCGACGTGTAGTTGATTCTGAAGTCGCCCACCAGCCGGGTCTTTTGTCCGGCCAATCCGCCCAGGAACGAGGCGAAGGTGTGCCCCACGTTGGTAACGCCTTCGATGCCGGTCCAGTTGAGGTTGTCGTAATTCAGGGTGCCGCGGGTTCCCCCATCACCAAGCAACGGGCCGGCCGAATTCATCCGCACGTTACGAAGCTCGCCGCCCACCTTGATGAAGTGCTTCCCCTTGTTGAAGGAGACGATGGCGATGGGCTGGTTGGTGAAATTGCGGTAGGAAAACGGCCCGCTCCCGTTGCCAAAGCCGTTGAAGCCGGTGATGTTGACCGCCGGCGAGCCGAGATTACCGCTGGCTCGGACGAAGTCCATGCCCGGCATGTTGAACACGGCCAGCCAGTCCTTGCCCGCGATCCCGTCTTCGGCGCCCTGGGTCTGGAACCATCCCTGGTTGCCAAACTTGAATTCGCCGATCACGCTCGGGGTGAAGATTTTGGTGTAGGAAATAGTGGTGTTGATGTTTCGAAGATCGTTCAGGCTGCCAAATCCTGGGTAATTACCGGGGTTGTAGCTGCGGCCGTCTACAAACGAAACCCGGCCGTAGATGGTGTCGTTGGGGGAGAACTGATGATCGATTCTGCCGCTGAACTGCTCGTTGTCGCTCTTATTAGAACGGCTGTCGAGGTAGTTCTCTAGGGTGTCTCCATTGGCGCCGGTGATTCCCGGAGCATTGGGCAGGGGCATGAATTCATTGTTGGAAACCATGCGGGGAGCCACTGGATCCCACCAGGACTTCGGGATGATGTTGCCGACGAACGGATCACGAACGAAGCGAGTGGTACCGTTGGCAAGGGTCACCTGTCTTGAGGTTTTCGCATCGAACAGTTGACCTCTCCTCCAGGAGCGGCCCAGCCCGTCGGTTCCGCCGGCGGCGGTGGTCAGAAGGTTTTGGCTGAAGTCGCCGTCGCGCTGGGCAAGGGTCGGTACTTGGTTGATGAGGGCGCGGCCTTGGCGCTGGCGGAATCCTTCGAACGCTCCGAAGAAAAAGGTCCGTTTGGTGATGGGTCCGCCCAGATTGGCGCCGAACTGGTTCTGGTTGTACTGCGGAGCGCAGGCCGCGCGTCCGGTGATGTTCGGATCGCTTTTGTCGCAGGGGAACGAACGGGAGTTGCGATCGAAGAAATTGCGGGCCTGGGTTTTGTTGTTGCGGTTGAACTCCCACAGGGTGCCGTGGAGCTCCTGGGTGCCCGACCTGGTGACGATATTGACCTGAGCGCCGGCGCCCTTGCCGAACTCGGCCGAGTAGTTACTGGTCTGAATCTTGAACTCCTGCAGCGAGTCGATGCTGGGCTTAACCGCGACCTGGTTGCGCAGCGGATCGGAGTTGGACGTACCATCGATCTGGAAGGCGTTCTGGTCGGCGCGGAGGCCGTTGGCCGAAAATCCTTCGGCCCCCACGCCGCCGCCTTCGGTACCGGTCGTGACGCCCGGAACCAGCAGGGCCAGCTGCATGAAGTTGCGTCCGTTGAGCGGCAGAGCCAGAATTTTCTGCATGTCGACTACCGCGCCGAGGGACGCGCTCTCGGTGTTGATCAGGGGCGCCGCGGCCGTAATCTCGACAGTCTCCGAGGTCTGGCCGACTTCCAGACGCACATTGATGCGTGCGTTCTGATCGACCTGGAGGGTGATGTCCTTGAGTTCGGCGCGTCGGAAGCCGGTGAACTCCACACTCACGTTGTAGGAGCCCGGCGTGAGTCCGGGCAGATTGTAGAGGCCTTGATCGTTGGAAACCGTCTGGCGCCGGAAACCGGTGGCGCGATTGACGGCAGCAACGGTAGCGCCGACGACAATCGCATCCGTCGAATCGGTCACAACTCCAGATAGAGTTGCTGTCCCGAGTTGAGCCCACATGGGACTCACCGTGACCGTGGTCAACAGGCAGCAAAGCACCCACGCAAATACCCATCTATTTCTCTGTGTCAAAGTCGCGTTCATCTTCTTCCTCCCACCTGAGTGCGGCACATGAGTGCTGATAGCGGCCATGAGGACGCTAGAAAGTATCCGACTAGCGCCTATGCTGCGCACCACGAAAATCTCCCTGAACGGAACTTCGGCGCTAGTATTTCATATAGTGGAGATCGAGTCAATACTTTTGAGGGGTACTTTTGAGGGGTACAATCGGTAATTTGGACTGCCGCCGCGAACTATGTCTGCGGTTGCAAACAATCGCCACGACGCCACGCCGCGGCCGAGAGTACGCTTGCAGGCGAATCAGGCGAGGATGTCTTTGACCACGCGGCCTTCGACGTCGGTGAGCCGGAAGTTTCTGCCGCTGTAACGATAGGTCAGCTTTTCATGGTCGAGTCCCAGCAAGTGAAGCGCCGTCGCGTGCAGGTCGTGGACATGGACCGGATTCTCGACGGCTTTAAATCCGAAGTCGTCGGTCGATCCGTGAATATAGCCCCGCTTCACGCCCCCGCCGGCCAGCAGGTACGTAAATCCATGGACGTTGTGGTCCCGGCCGTTATGCACGGAGCGGAAACCGCCCAAATTCAATACGGGCGTTCGCCCGAACTCGCTCCCGATCAGGACCAGCGTTTCATCCAACAAACCGCGTTCGTCCAGATCGGATATCAGCGCCGCGATGGCCTTGTCGGACTTACCGGCGTGCACTTTGTGTCCCAGGATGTCGGCGTGTTGATCCCAGTCGTTTGAATTGCCGTAGTAGACCTGCACCATGCGGACACCGCGCTCCACGAGCCGCCGCGCCATCAGGCAGCCGCGCGCGAACTCGCCCTCCCCATAGCGGGCGATCGTCGCTTCGGACTCCTTCCGGGTATCGAAAACCTCCGGCGCTTCGGTCTGCATTCGGAACGCCGTCTCCATCGACTGTATCGTCGCCTCTAACTCAGGCGCTGACTGTACCGTCTTAATGTAGTCCCGGTTCAGCCCATAAAGTAAGTCGAGCTGACGCCGCTGCTGCGTCTTATTCAGCCGGTCGTTGGAGAGATACGCGATCTGCTTTTGTGGATCGGCCACTGAGTCGGAGACAAATGTCCCCTGATAGACCGCCGGCAGAAACGCCGAACTCCAACGGCTATTACCACCGTCGCCGGACGCTCCCGGTCCCAACACGATATAACCGGGGAGGTTCTGATTCACCGTGCCCAGTCCGTAAGTGATCCAGGACCCCATCGACGGCCGCCCGGCCCTACTATTGCCAGTGTTCATCATCGACATCCCCGGGCCATGGTTCGGGATGTCGGACTGCATCGAACGAATGATGCACAACTTGTCGATTATCGCGGCGGTGTGCGGGAACAGCTCGCTGACCCATGTGCCATTCTGCCCGTACTGCTGGAACGAAAAGGGCGAGCGCATCAGGTTACCCACCGCGAACTCGGTGCGCGGCATATCGTAGGGCAGAGGCTTGCCATCGTATTCGTCCAGCTTCGGCTTGTAATCAAACGAGTCGATTTGCGACAATCCGCCGTTCAGAAAAAGAAAGATGACGTGCTTGGCCTTCGGAGCGAAGTGGGGCTCGCGCGGCGCCCACGGACCCGGTTCGGCGGCTAACAGACTGGCCAGACCGGCCATTCCGAAACCCGCTCCCGACTGGCGCAACGCATCGCGGCGAGTGAGTGGTCGCATGTTTGTTCCTCTCAGTTCAGGTACAGGAATTCTCCGGAGCTCAGCAATACCTGCGCATACTGGCGCCACGGTTCAGCCTTGTCTCCGGAGTCTGTGGCCGCGTCCCTTAAGAACGCCAGGCCACGCCGGATTTCCGATTCCAGCGCCGCCCGTCCGTACAACAACCGGTAAGCCCGGTCAATCCGCGCGGCTTCGCTCGCCGCCTCTCCGCTCAAGCGCTCCGCCAGACGGCCGGCCTCTCGCCAAAGCAGATCGCTGTTCAGGAAGAAAAGGCCTT
>CAMBFR010000180.1 GCA_945865815.1 Candidatus Sulfopaludibacter sp. SbA3 | reverse complement strand
CGGCGGCGATGAACTTAAAACAACAAAACCGGACAGATCACTTGCTACAAAAACCGGACATTTCTACTTGCTACCGACACACACTTAGGCAAACAAGAATGAAGAAGCAAGCTGATCTTCGCATTACTTGAGCGGCTGAACAAATAATCAAGGGCTTTCTCCGCCAGTCCAATCCAAAGACAAAGAACAGGCGCGAAAGTTTATCAGCGCCATCTCCCAAAATCTTATGCAAAAACGGCTACAGCCCGTTCCGAAACCGAAATCGGAAAACGGGCTGTATGTAATTAAGGATGGACAATCGGGGCGAGAGGATTTGAACCTCCGACCCCCTGGTCCCGAACCAGGTGCTCTACCAGGCTGAGCCACGCCCCGATGAAAAACCCACAAAGTTTAGCACATCTTTTATTGATTGATCTTGGCACGGGGCGTAAAGCCCCGCGCCACCGGACCCGCTGACGCCCTACCGCGCCAATGGATCCGGGCGAATCTGAAACTTCACGATCTTTCCTTTGGTCCCTTTGCCGCCCTCAATGTGCCAGACAAAGTGCGTGCCGTAGTTGGCGTACAGGGCGCGGCCCTTCCATCCCGCGTTCGGATCGTCGATCCGGCCGTCGAGGCCGCGCGAATAGAAGCCCATCGGATACGGGACGCGCAGCGTGGTCCACTGCCGTGTCTGAGGATTCAGCGCCAGCAGCGCGTCGGAGTTCGAACCGTTGGCGATGGGCGTGTTCACGCCCAGCCCCGATATGTTGTGCTGGTCCACCCAGTTGTAATAGTGGAAATCGGCCGGAACATTCGTGCCCTTCAGCTTCGGGCCGGCGGTCTGATACAGCGTCCAGCCTTCCCTGCACTGGCTGCCGTCGGCCTTCGCGGGCCCGTTCAAGTCCCGGCACTTTCGCACATCGAAGCTGGCCAGATGGCTGCTACCGGCCAGGGCCGTCCACACCACGCCGTTGGTGTCGATATCCACTCCGCGCGGATCGAAGCCGGGCTCCGGCACTCTGAAGATCTGGGTCTTGCATGACGATGGAGGATTGTTGCCGCGCTGCAGGCGAATGAGGAATCCCGGATACCGCTCGGTGACTCCCCACACAGAGTCGTCCACGGGGCTGGGGATGACGGAATACATATTGAAGCGAACGATCGTGTCCAGCTTCGGATCGAAAGCGGCGGCACTTCCCGGAGGGGCGCCCGCACTCACTCCGATTGTGTCGCTAGCGTAGAGTACGGATTCCTGGCCGGGCGCGAGCGTGTTCCATGGCTTGGTGACGACGCCGTCGCCATTGGTGTCAAGCACCTGGCCGCACCAGCCGTTGGCTTGCTGCTCGTTTTTGGTTTCGTCATACACCTTCGTGTCGACCCATCCGAAGATGGGACCACTCAGTTCGTTGAAGTAGACGGTCTCGTTCGCGTCGTTGTCGAACTGAAGGTGATGCGTGGCGTAGCACGTGTCGACCAGAGTGAACGTCTGTGTGCGGGGATCATAAAAGGATGCCTGCCGCCCACTGCCGGTAAGCGGAAACCAGGAAGCGAACTTGTTGGCGGGATCGCTGCACCAGGGGGCGTTCTGGTTGGGACGTATCTTCGACGTCATCCAGACGCGGCCCTTGCTGTCGAGCATCGGATTGTGGGGATCGGCCGGATTGAAGGGCGGGTTCGCCCACAGATGCTGATCTCCGAAATGCAGCGACGGACGGTTCGGCGCCGGAAACCGCGAAGGCACCTGCGCTCGCGGCGAGCGAGTCGGGATATCGAGCGAGAACGTGCTGTTCTCGACGGGATCCAGAACCACAAGCTGGCCGTGGCCGGCGGAGACCGCATAGATCGGGCCGTTGGCGTTCACGGTGGGGCGATGCCTGTCGGTGGAAATCTCGTCGTGCATGAACGAGTGATCGTCGCCCACATCCCACAAGGTCACCACGACATTGCGCTCGATTCCCCTCGGACGCGGCGGCGCCGGCGGCACTTCGCCCCTGGCAATACGCTCGCTCCAGTCCGCATACACCTTCAGCGCCGGATCCTTGCCCTGGTTGTTCAGTACCGTGTACATGTTGGTCCCGCGCACTCCGGTGCCCAGACGCCATTCCCAGGCCTCGGCGTGGGTCTTGAGCTCGGGCTTCGCCTTGAGGACGTGGTCCACGCTTCGAGTGAGTTGGTTGCCGAGTTGATGGCAGAAATTGCAGTCCGCTTTCAGCGAGTTTATCCAGTGGTCCTGGCTACGCATGTTCAGTCCCATGCCGTTTCCCTGCGCTCCGGTCCCCGGAAACATGTTTCTCGCCGGCGGTTCGAGAAGCGCGAGCCAGGAATCGCCCGGATAAACCTTCGCGGCTTCCTGCGGAGTGCGCGCCGCGGTGGCGCGAAGCGCGAGGTTCGCGGCGCCGGGCCTTGCCTGAACCGGCATCGAATCGACGAGTCCGTAGCCGCGGACCCATACGCGATAGTTGGCGGCGGGCAATTGCGGAAGCGCAAAGCGGCCCTGATCGTCGGTGACGACGATCTTCGCGAACTTTGTCAGCGTATCGTCGGTCTCGGCAATGACCCAGACGCCGGCTTCCGGCCCCGAAGCGCCCTGCACTGTGCCGGTGATGAAACCGTCGGCCGGGGCGGCCGGACGGTTTTGAAGCGCGCTCCCGGGATAAACGGCGAGGGACAGCAGCAAAGCGATCATGGTGATGCGAGCGATCATCGTTTTCATTACAAGGTCCTCCGAAGGGAGTCTTATTCGTTTAATTCAATTTGCGGCCTGCGATCCAGACCGAATCCATTTGCTTCGTGTTCTTGATATCCGCCAGGGGATTCGCGTTCAGCACGATGAAGTCTGCCCATTTCCCGGGCTGCAGCGTGCCGAGTTCGCCGTCGAGCTTTGTCACCTTTGCCGCGTTGCCTGTTGCTGCGACTATCGCCTGCATGGGCGTCAGTCCGGCGGTTACCATCATTTCCAGTTCCGTGTGCTCGAAGAATCCCTGCCAGCGGCCGAGTCCCGCGCCGCTGTCGGTTCCCATTGCGATCAGAACGCCGGCATCCTGGAGCATCTTCAGATTGCGATTGGCCTGAACGAGCGCCTTCTTGGTGGCCTGTGCGTTGGCGTTGCTCCTCACCCGAGCCTGGTTGGCAGGATCGGTCAACCGGCCCATCAGCGCGCGATAGGAATCCTGGCGCGTGAAGAACGGATCGCCGAAGAATGCCGGCGTGGATTCGTAAACAAACACGGAAAGCTCGCGCGTCAACGTCGGAATGTATCCGACATTGCGGCGTTTCATCTCATTAATGAGGGCCGCGTCGATGTCCTGGTCGCGCACACTGTGGGCGAGCATATCGACGCCGGCATCCACCAGGCCTTTCGCATCCTTCAGAAAGAACATATGGACGGCGACGCGAAGGTTTTGCTTGTGCGCCTGGTCGATGAGCGCGCCGTAGACGGACGGCGCCATGCGCTGGGGCGAATTGTCCGGGCCATCGACGCGAGTCTTGATGACATCCACCTTCCTTGCGGCCGCAGCGTCAATGCCGCGGCGAGCTTCCTCGGCGGTCGGAGCAACGACGTTCGTTCCGGCAACGTTCAGGCGGGCTCGGTCGGGCGTCCCCCGCCGCTGGTCGTCGCGCAGTTTGACGCTTTCAACGCCGTCGTCGCCGAGACTATAGACAGTGGTGACGCCGTAGTCGGAGTAGAGCTTGAGCTGCGCGTTCAACTGATCCCTCGCGGGGACCGTGGATTGATCGTCGAGGTCCACGTGAGCGTGCGCGTTGATGAAGCCGGGAACGATGGTCTTGCCGGAAACGTCGATGCGGGTGACGCCAGCCGGAACCGCCACAGCAGCTTGAGTGCCCACGGCTTCCACGCGTCCGTTCCTGACCAGAATGGCGCCCTGCTCGATCGGCGGGCGTCCCGTGCCGTCGATGACCCTCGCGCCGGTCAGGACGAACGCTGTCGGCAGAGGCGCCTGCGCTCCCAGGATCATCACTGCGCCGACTAAGGCCGTTAACATTCCGCACCCCTTTCCGTGTCTGGAACTCCCCTCCTGTCTCAGGATGGGAGTTTTTGCGCTACTCCCCGAAAAATTCCCGGACATTTTACACCCTCCCTGCCGCCGAATATACTCATCCCGCGATGTTGTGTCGGTAGCACATGATCTGTCCGGTGCCTGTAGCAAATGAAATGTCCGGTCTGAAGGGCAGGGTCGACGTAACGTCACATCCGCACTGGAGGTTAAGAGCGGATGGCGTTATATCCGGCCCGAGCTTGGGAGCGGGCCATGAAGA
>CAMBFR010000179.1 GCA_945865815.1 Candidatus Sulfopaludibacter sp. SbA3 | reverse complement strand
TTTCGAAGGACAGGAATTCGGTGTCTGTCCCCCAATTCGTTCTCCTCCTAGAAATCGATCCGGGCGTTGACTGTGATGGTGCGTGCCCCGGCAAAGCTGCAGCCCTCGCATCCGGCCCCATCCGGGTGACCGGTGATCCGTCCGAAGGACGCGGAATTGATGTCGGTATTGGGATTGCCCCATATCGGCTTGTTCAGAAAATTGACCGCGTCGGCCCGGATCGTAAAACTCGCCGTTTCGTTGATCCGGACCCGCTTGCTTAAGCTCATGTCGAGTCCGAGACGTCCGGGGCCTTCAAACGTGTTCAGAGCCAGGTTCCCCGTCTTTCCAGGAAGAGGATTCTGAAGGACGATTTTCCCGGAGGCATCCACAACCACCTGGTCCGCGAAACGGCCGGCGAGCTGCGTCGAACCGCCGAAGTTGGGGACCGGCGCGCGCTGCGTGGAAAGCCCGGCCAGGTATTCGACGTAGCGGTCACGCACCTGAACCTTTCCGAAGTCTTCCGGCAGCGCGCCGACCAGATCGGCCGTATTCAAATTGGCGCGAGTGCCGAGCGTACGGCGCGAGGTGGTGAAGCTGAGCGGGGCGCCGGAATTCCAGGAAGAAATTCCAGACAGCTCCCAGCCTTCGACGATCCTCGAAACCCATGCGGGCGCGTCGCCAAGCATTGCCCGGCCGGGACCGAACGGCAACTGCCAGGTGCTGTATCCCTTCAGGACGTGCGTTCGATGAAAGGCCACCAGCCCGCTCTGCAGGTCCCGGTTTCGCGGATCCCTGGTGCTGGCGGTGGTGTCGCCGTTGTTGGCAAGTCCCCCCGCGGAATTGCCGAGGTTCTTGGCCCACGTGTAACTGACCTGGCCGGTCAAGCCATTGGACAGACGTTTTCGGAGCTGAAGTTGCATGGAGTGATAGATGGAATTGTCGTTGTTGCCATGGAGCCGGACCTGCCCGAACTGCGGATTCACCACGATAAAGTTTTCCGGCAACCCGGCGCCGCGCAACAGGCCGCCGTTTTGCCCCGTCAGGGCATTCGTGCTGTTGATCCAGTTGGCGAGATTGGCGGCCTCGCCGTTGGCGATCCATATGTTGGTTGTCGTATACCGGCGCATGGCCTCGGATCCGGTAAGGGTGGTGCCGTTAACGACACCCGCTCCCGGCACGTTGCGTCCCATCAGGATCTGGTTGAACAATGGAGCCGTGCCGCCGGCTCGCGTCACGTTGAACGCATCGAGGATGCCGTTCTCGAAAATGTTGAGTTCGTTCAGTTCGATCGGCTGCCAGAGTTTCGTGCCCTTGCTGCCGACATAGCTGATTTCGAGCGACAGGTCGCGGCTCAACTCCCGCTGGATGGACAGGTTAAAGTTCTGAACGTACGGAATAACCCGATCGTCCGTGTAGCCATGAAGCTGCTGCGTTCTGGAAGTCAACGGCACCGCGCCGAACGGCTGAGCGCCGCCTGTGGACAGCGGGAGAAGTCCCGAGGCTTCCAGCGTGCTCAGATTCACGTAAGTTGCGGGGTTGGTTTCGACGCCGAACGTCTGTCCAGGCAGTGAGCCAATCTGACCGGAATACTGCAGGAACGTCGGCGCGCCCGTGTAGTTCACGCCGTATCCGCCGCGCACCACGGTGGAACGCGTGAACCATGGCAGCGACCAACTGAAACCCACCGACGGTGCGACGTTGTTCCAGTCGTTCTTGTAGATCAGCTTGTCCGGGTTCGGAGAGTGTTTTCCGGCCAACTCAATGATCGTCGGCGAGCCGGCTCTCGCGTTGGGATTCCACAGCGAGTTAAAATCCGTGCCGGAAATGCCGAACAATCCCGCCTGGCCGCCCTTCGTGATCGCCCCCAGACCGGTGGAGTCATACGGAACGCCGTATTTGTCGTAGCGGACGCCCAGGCTCAACGTCAGGTTGTTGGTGACCTTCCAGTTGTCCTTGAAGAATGCGGCCCAGTCGTTCTGATGGAAATTCCGAATCCTCATGATCGTCGTGCGGTAGTCTTCAAATTTTGTAGCCGTCGGAGAATTCACAAAAAACTGATGGTTGAGAGTGGCCACAGTCCCGGCGAGCGTGCCGAGGATGTCCTGCGCTGTAGTGATATCGTTCGCCTGCAGCCCCGGGAAATTCACGGAGTTGACTCCCGGAACGGGGATGTTGCCGACGCCCAGCGTCGCCGTCGGACGGCTGTTCCCCGCCCCGCCGCCGCCATGGTTGTACTGGTCGGTGCTGGCGAAGGTTCCTTCGAACCCTCCCTGGAACGAGTGGGTCCGATGGGTCAAGCTTACCGTGTCTGCAACCTGCATCAGCGGGCTGAAGGAGCCGCGTGGAGATGCCGTTGTGAACGGCGAATAAAGCCCCAGATCCAATGTATTCGCGCCGTTCGGCGGCTTCACATCCAGAAAGAATCCGCCGATTTTAGGGAACGTGGCCCGCGCTTCCTTGGCGCTTTCGGTCAACCCGCTTTCGTCCGGGTTCCCGTTGGCATCGCAGCCGCAGAGGATCCCCAGGTCCACCGGCGAGGTTCCCAGCCAGACGTCGCGCTTGAAGCCCCAGCGTAATTCATTCAACAGTCTCGGTGAGATCGTGGACGTCCACGCTGCGGTGTAGAAGTCCGGCTTGCGCCGAACGTCGCCAAAGTATCCGCCCGGAACCGTGGGGCGGCCTGTCTGATCCGTCACGCCCCAGTCTTCTTCACGAGTCATCGTGTAGGTGAGCTTGTTATTCGTATTGACCTGATAGTCGAACCGCATGCTGAGGTGGTCGCGGTTGGTGTTGGGTTCGTGGCCTGTGGAGCTGTCGACGCCCGCGTTGCGGCGCAGCCAGCGGTGGCCGGCCGTGTTCAGGCCGTCGCCGACCGTATAGTCGTTCGGAAGCGGCGTGCGCGGCAGGTATTGAGAAGCCATCCACACCGGATCGATCCGCGTGCGGTTCGGATCGCGAACATCGCTGAACAGGTTGAACGAGTTCATGAATAACGGCGTTCCGCCGGCCGACGACAGCACGTTGCCATTCAGATCGACGGACGGCGTCGTCGAGAACGCGTTACCGTTCCGCCGGGCGGCGCCTCCGCTGGTTCCCGGAGCATTAGCAGTAAGAAACCGGAAGACTCCCTGCCGAGCCGGTCCCGTCAATACGGTTGCAACCAGGTCCTGTTTTTCGAGGTAACGCTGGCCGTCGATCAGCGCGAAAAAGAACGCCTTGTTGCGGACGATCGGGCCGCCGATGCGGCCGCCGTACTGGTTGCGGTTCCGGTAGCTCTTCGGAGCGCGGACCAGATTCTGAAACCATGTCTGGGCGCCGAGAGCCGAGTTGTTGTTGGCGTAGAACAAGGCGCCATGGAAATCGTTGGCGCCCGATCGCGTCTGAATCCGCACCTGGCCCGAGCCTCGCCCCACGGCCGCGTCGATGCTGTTGACCATGATCTGCACTTCTTCCACCAGATCCGGGCTGGTGAAGGTAGCCGAATAGGCTCCATTCCAGTCGAGGTAACGCCCGTCGGAAGTGGTCAGGCCGTCGCGGGTCGTATTGAGCTGGCTCATCCGTGTGCCGCCGAAGTAGTTATCCACCGCGCCGGCCGCCGTCACCCTCACCAGATCCATGACGTTGCGGGTTGCCAGCGGCAGACTGCGCACTTCAACGTCCGGAAGAACGTCCGCAACGGATGCCGATGTCGTGGCCAAAGCCGTATCGGCGTCGACCACCACCTCCACCGCTTGCGACACCGCGCCTACCTGTAAACTGAAGTTCAACCGCACCTGCTGGCTCTGGCTGAGTTGTACGTTGTTGAACGTCGCGGTCTGAAATCCCGGAAGCGACGCGGACAGGGCATAAGTGCCAGGTTGAAGACTGGGAAACGAATAGCTGCCGGCCTCATTGGTGATCCTCATATCGACGATTCCCGTGTTCACGTTCCTTGCCGTGATTTCCGCTCCGGGAATCAACGCGCCCGTGGCGTCGGAAACCGTCCCGTCGACGGTTGCGTTCACTTGTGAGAACGTGGGGGTAGCTGAAATCAAGCACAACAGCAGGGCCGCTGTGATCCCAAAACGCTTCATGAATTTCCTCCTGACTAATCCCGTAAAGACGCATTGAGCCGGATCTTCCGCCGGCTTCTCGTTGTGGGCGGAAACGAACTGCAAACTCGCGCAGAGTACTACCCGCTGAAGCAGTGTGTCAAACCAAAGCCTGTTCCGTGTCGGTAGCACATGATCTGTCCGGTGCCTGTAGCAAATGAAATGTCCGGTCTGAAGGGCAGGGTCGACGTAACGTCACATCCGCACTGGAGGTTAAGAGCGGATGGCGTTATATCC
>CAMBFR010000178.1 GCA_945865815.1 Candidatus Sulfopaludibacter sp. SbA3 | reverse complement strand
GTGCGCTGCGCGAATATCTATAGGGTGGCTTCGCAGCATGTACACCACCCCGCCGTTCGCTGAAAAACGCGAACGGCGCCCCTCCTAATCCAGGAGGGGAGTTTTTGGGCACACTCTCCGGGCACGGGGCTGAAGCCCCGCGCCCACAGCGGACCGTCACAGACCGCCGCTGTGGTATTCGGACCAGACGAGCGGTATTCGGTCCAGCAGAGCCTTCATGTCCGGCGAGTCTTTGATCTTGATGCGGACTCCAAAGCGTTCCTTTGGATTTCCGCCACTCGGTGTCACGGCAAAATTCGAGTTCCCCAGGAGCCGTTTGAAGACAGCCGACGCAACAGACTGGAACTCGGCAAATGTCTTCTCGGCATTTGGCGCGTTCAGCCGGTCGTTGGCGACGATGGAGACTTCGTCGGTCCGGAAACGAATTCCTCCCTCCAGACTCGCCTCGTGTTCCAGGAGACTGCAGGCCTGGAGCGACGTCTTCAGGATGGCGGCAAGCCGGTCTTCGGGAGCGCCAGCCAGAGGTTGCTTCCGATAGTAGAGGAGCCCCGGCCGGCCGTCGCCCAGGTCGATGCTGAAGTTGCCTTCATGCGCCACAAGCAGAATACCCGGGCCGTATGGAATGTGGCTGTAGTCGTGGATATCGATTAGAAGGTGTCCTTCGATGGATTGCTTCTGGATCCACGCGTGAAAGATGGGAACGAAGGCCTTCAGCGAAACCGATCCCGGATCGGCGATGAAGAGTTTGATTCCGAGTTTGTCGACCTGCATCCCGCTCAAACCGATAGGGGGGCGGCGCGCCGCTCGGTGATTCGATCGTGACACGCGTATGCCGCCTCGATGAAGAGCTGGGCTTCTTCGACGGTGCGGTGAACGTGATCGCGCGCGTGTTCCTTGGGCGGCGAAGAATGCCGCATGAAAAGATACTGGGCGAACCGGCCGCCGCCGAACTTATCGAAAAAGATCTCCGTATCGTAGAAACGGCGGCGAAATTCGCTCACGATGGTTTCAGGATCATCGATGACATCCTGGAACGATGTTTTCACAAGAGCGCGGGCTGCCTGAAGCATAGCGCGATAGGCGAGGCCGTCCGCCTGGGCGTATTCGCCGTTGTCGAGATGAATCTGGCTTTCGAAAACCATGCGTTCGGCGGCAACGAGGTCGAACTGGGCAACAGACACCACTTCACCGGCGCATTCGCCAACGCCCATGTCTCCGATGGTGTACACGCGGGGATCGCCCCAGTCGGAATAGAGAGAAGGATCGGTTTCGTACGGCTGAACCGGCATCAAAGGCTCCAACATGTCTCGCAGTTTCTGCTTCCCGATCCGCGCCGCGAAATCCTGAAACGTTTCGGCGCCTACGCGTTCGCGCACGTACCAGCCGGTGAGCTGCTCTACAACATCCGGAATGCGCTTGGAAGGCACGTTTCCGATCGCGAGGCCGTAGGCGCCCGCGTTGTCCTGCCACTTTCCGCCGAGCACGACCTGAAAGTGCGGAACCTTGCGGTTGCCGAACGTCCGGCTGGTGCCGTAAAAACCAAGATCGGCGATGTGATGTTGTCCGCACGAATTGAAGCATCCGCTGATCTTGATGCGGAGGTTTCTGACGGCTTCGTCCAGATTGAAAAACCCCGAGGCCAGGCGCGTGCGAAGCTCCCCGGCCAGCCCTCGAGAAGACGCGATGCCCAGCTTGCAGGTATCGGTGCCGGGGCAGGCAACGGCGTCGATAATTGTGCCGGCTCCGGGCTCGGAAAGCCCGACGCGCTTCAGTTCGCGATAGAGATCGGGCAGTTCGGCTTCGCTGACCCACCGCAGCACGATGTTCTGCTCCACGGTGGTCCGGACGTTGTCGCCGCTGAAACGGCGCGCAATATCGGCGAGTTCACGAGTCTGCCACGACGTCAGATCCCCAAGTGGTAATGCGACCGAAGCGACGACGTAGCCCTGCTGCCGCTGACGATAGACGTTGGTGCTGTACCACTCGACATATCCAGATGGACCCGCCGGCCGCTCGTGACCGCTGAGGAGTGCCGCATCGCCGCGGGGAGTTTCTCCGGCATCGGCAATGCCTGAAAGGAAACTTGTCCACCGCGAATCCGCGGGCATGATCTTGCGTTCTTCCAGAATTATTCGTCGAAACTCTTCGATGCCCAGTTTCGCCACCAGAAACTTGACCCGGGCCTGCGCGCGGTTCTTCTTTTCACCCATTCGGGCAAAGACCCGCGAAATGGCCTGCGCCGTCGGCAGCAGTTCTTCTTCCGGCAGGAAGGCGTCAAACAGTTTTGCGTTGTGAGGCACGGCGCCCAGGCCGCCGCCCACATAGAGTTCAAACCCGCGTTTTTCCTGGCCGTTCTCCACGCGTTTCATTGCGATGGCGCCCATGTCGTGCATGTTGGTCAAGCCGCACGCGTTCTGTTTGCAACCCGAAAAGGCGATCTTGAATTTGCGTCCGAAACCCTGCGCATCCGGATGGCCGAGCATGAACTTCGCGGTGGCCTTTGCATAGGGTGTGACGTCGAACGCCTCGTCCTGGCAAACACCTGCCAGCGGGCACGCCGTGACGTTGCGAACCGAATTGCCGCAGGCTTCGCGGGTCGTGATATCGACGGCCGCGAGCCTTCGCATCAGGTCCGGAGTGTCATCGATATGAACGTAGTGAAGCTGGAAATCCTGACGTGTGGTGACGTGGAGAACGCTGTCGGAGTATTCCTCGGCAAGATCGGCAAGAACGTCCAATTGATCGGGAGTGACGCCACCGAATGGAATCTTGATGCGCATCATCCCGGGGGCGTCCCAGAGCGTTTCCGGACCCTTCGTCAGTTCACCGGCCGGAAAGTGAAGCTGCTGCGTGCGGGTTCCGTCGTTGCGGTGGCCATTGTCGTATCGCTGGCCGTAAACACCTCTGCGCAGGCGAGTCTCGGCAAAAACCTTCTCGTCGAGCCTTCCCTGCTTTCGCAACGCGATCTCTGTTTCGAAAACATCGATCTCCGCGGCGAACTGCGGCTCTATTTTGCCGGCGAGTTTTTCTTCCCAGGTGGGCACTTATACCTGCCTCCTCAAAAATTGCAGAGGGTAACTATAGCATTTTTACTGGTAGAGCAGCCCGAGAGCTCGAATGTCGACGGGAGACAACCCCGAGAACTTTGGAATATCCGTGCGCCCCGAAAGTTTTCGGCGATAACGCATGAAGTATTCCACCATGTCGCCGCCGTAGCCGAAGAAGTACATGATGTCGTCGAACCTGGTGGTGTGTCCCAAACCGACGGCGTGGCCCAATTCATGAACGCAGGTCAGATAGATGATCGTGTCTCGCACGACGTTGTCCTCGGCAGCTCGCCGGGCGAGCGCTTCGCCCAGATCGGCAATCCGCGGGGTAACGAAGATTTCGGCGCCGGATTTGCCGTCAACTTCGATGCGCCGAGTTTCTCCGAAGAGTCCCTGATCGGCGGTAACCCATGCCACGCGAACGAGTGACGCGTTGCGGTCCGCCGTTTCCATGAAGCGCAACTTGCCGCCGCTTTCGCGTGACCAGGCGGTGAAGGCCATCCGGGCGAGTTCGCGGTCGGAAGGCGAGTAGCCGGGCACTCCATTTCCATCGCCGATAAAGAACGGGACCGGGCTGGTTGCATCAAGAGTCCGCGGACGGTAGGCCTGTTCGGGGGTTTGAAGCGGCAGGCTGCCCAGCACTCCTGCGAACGCGAGACCGATCACTGCAGACTTAATCATTGCTGAGAAGCTCCTTTGCCGTGAACAACGCATAGAAGGGGTACTTTTTCGAAATCGATTCGGTCCCGCCTTCTTCCCGATCGACCACACAAAAGGCGGCGGCCACGTTGTATCCGGCCTGCTCGGCCTTCTCTGCGGCATTCATGATGGAATCTCCGGTCGTGCAGACGTCGTCAACAATGACAACGCGCGCGCCAGGCTCCCCGGCATAGCCTTCGATATGGCGTTGAGTGCCGTGGGCCTTTGCCTCTTTGCGGACAATGAAAGCCGGCAGGGGCGTACCTTCGATTTCGCTGACGACGGCGACGGCGGCCGCGATCGGGTCCGCGCCCATTGTAAGACCGCCGATGGCATCGGCCTGGATGTTGTGACTGCGGATGCTTTCGAGGATCAGGCGCGCGATAAGCAGGGCGCCACGAGGATCGAGCGTGGTGGTGCGGCAATCCAGGTAGTAAGGACTCTTCTTACCCGACGACAGTGTGAAATCGCCCACGCGAAGCGATTTTTCCCGGATGATGTCTCGAAGTTCGCGCCGTGTTTCGTCCATGAGCACGAGTATAGCAACGCGCCCCGGGAGTTTGGACATTAGCATCTACGTCTTCAACTTCACGCTTGCGAAGCGTGCGTCCGAACTCCCCTCCTGTCTTAGGAGGGGTGTC
>CAMBFR010000177.1 GCA_945865815.1 Candidatus Sulfopaludibacter sp. SbA3 | reverse complement strand
CTTGAAGAAGTGTGAAATCATGGAAAGCAATCGACGCGACTCTATTTGCGGCGGAAATGAATGGGGTCACGCAGGTTTTGAAGTTCGCGGTAGTAGTAGAGCGCAGTTGGATGCCGGCTGTCCTCAAAACGCAGTTGCCCGAG
The DNA here is from genome assembly GCA_945865815.1 of Candidatus Sulfopaludibacter sp. SbA3. GTDB lineage: Bacteria > Acidobacteriota > Terriglobia > 20CM-2-55-15 > 20CM-2-55-15 > CAMBFR01. Next base: position 4,271 of record CAMBFR010000177.1, on the reverse strand, counting down.
AAACCTGACTTCCTCCGCGGTCGCGTCTCCGCCCAGGGAACGATCCTTTCGAAATTCCTGTAGCCCCGGCTCTTCGCCGGACGGTTTCCGGCCCGCACTCTCGACAAATTCAAATCTCTTCAGGCGTGTCGGGGCGATTTTCCGGTTTAAAACAATGTCCAGGCCAAACGAAACCAAATCAATGTCCCACGATACGATCAGAGGATCCATAAATGAGACGCAACTTTCCGGCGTGATATTGAACACGTCCGCGTCCAGGAAATCGAGCACCGTGACGCGCATTTGCTTATAGCTTCGATTGCTCACCCGGGCGACGATTCGAAGCCAGTTCTCACGTCCCAGTTCCTCCCTCGCCAGCCCCTTGACCACATCGAGGACCTTCTGCGTGACAAGGCGTTCCAGTTCGCCAAACGGTTCTTTCTCGAAAATCGAACGCACTTGAAGCCGCTTGCCGCGTTTGCATTTTCCGAGAAGCAGTTCTCGAACCTCCTTGAACAAAGGCACAGGCAAACTCAGCACCCTTTTCTTCAATTCCTGCTTTCGCTGAATGTCTGCCAGGCTGGCAAGTTTGCCGGCGGGCAGCTTCAACAGCCTTCCAATCTTGTCGTAGATGTCGGTTCGTTCCGGCGCAGGAGGCATTTTCTTGCGATTCAGCAACTGCGAAATATAGGACTCTGTAACTTCCGCAGCATCGGCAAGGTCCCGCTGATCCAATCCCATCTCTTTCAGCTTCTGCTGAACCAATTGCGTAAGGTCCAAATTGATACCGGTCTTCATGTTTGCATACTTAACTAATATTAGTACATTCATTCATACTAATGATATTGCTATTCTGATTCACTTCACTTATTATGGTTAAGCATATTCAGCTGGCCGATTCGACCAATCTTGAAACCTAACCACGTACAACATCTGTTCGACCACAACTCTAAGGAGATCCATATCCGATGACAGTACAACCTTTACACGACCGCGTTCTGATCAGGCGCGTTGAAGAGCAGGAGACGGTCAGAGGGGGAATCATCATCCCCGACAGCGCCAAGGAGAAGTCACAGGAAGGCGAAGTAATGGCCGTTGGAACGGGCAAAACGCTCGAGAACGGCACGGTTACGCCACTGGAAGTAAAGAAGGGGGATCGGATACTTTTTGGAAAGTATTCCGGGACCGATATCAAGGTGGAGCAGCAGGACTATTTGATCCTGCGCGAAGACGAGATCATTGGGATTCTGACCAACGCCGGCAAACCCGCCGCCAAGAAACACTAATAAGGAGCACAAATGGCGAAACAGATAATTCAGGGCGAGGATTCGCGCCAGGCAATACTGCGCGGCATCAATACGCTTGCGAATGCCGTCAAGATCACACTGGGACCGAAGGGCCGCAATGTGATCCTGGAAAAGAAATTCGGTTCCCCGCTGATTACGAAGGATGGCGTTACCGTAGCAAAGGAAATCGAATTGAAAGATCCGCTGGAGAACATGGGCGCCCAGATGGTGAAGGAAGTGGCATCCAAGACCAGCGACATCGCCGGTGATGGCACGACCACGGCCACGGTGCTGGCTCAGGCGATCTTCCGCGAAGGCGTGAGGACCGTGGCGGCCGGCGCAAATCCAATGGCCGTGAAACGCGGCATCGAAAGAGCCGTCCAGGTAGCTGTCGAACAGATCAAGAAACTCTCCAAGCCTGTAAATGCCGAAATGACCGCACAGGTGGCAACAGTCTCCGCCAATGACGACTCGACAATCGGCAACATCATTGCCGAGGCCATGAAGAAGGTCGGCAAAGACGGCGTCATCACGGTCGAAGAATCCAGAACGATCGACACGACGCTGGAAGTTGTCGAAGGCATGCAGTTCGATCGTGGCTATCTGTCACCCTATTTCGTGACCAACCCGGACCGCATGCAGTGCGTGCTCGAAAACTGCGTCATTCTGATTTCCGAAAAGAAGATCAGCACGATGAAAGACCTCCTGCCGATCCTGGAACAAGTGGCGAAGGCAGGGCGATCCCTGTTGATTATTGCCGAAGACATCGAAGGGGAGGCGCTTGCGACGCTGGTCGTGAACAAGCTTCGCGGCACTCTCCAGGCGGCGGCGGTCAAGGCCCCGGGCTTTGGCGATCGCCGGAAGGCAATGCTGGATGACATCGCAACGCTCACCAACGGCCGTTCGATCACCGAAGACCTTGGAATAAAGCTGGAGAACGTCACAATCGAGGATCTGGGCACGGCGAAGAAGATCGTCATCGACAAGGACAACACCACCATCGTCGAAGGCGCCGGCAAGCGCGCGGCTATAGAGGGGCGCGTGAAACAGCTTCGCGTCCAGGTGGAAGAAACGACTTCCGACTACGATCGCGAAAAGCTGCAGGAGCGGCTGGCAAAGCTTGTCGGCGGCGTAGCCATAATCAAAGTTGGTGCGGCGACCGAAACTGAAATGAAGGAAAAGAAGGCCCGCGTCGAGGATGCCATGCATGCGACTCGCGCTGCGGTGGAAGAAGGAATTGTTCCTGGCGGTGGCGTCGCATTCCTGCGGGCAATTCCGGCCCTTGAAAAGCTGGAGCTCGAAGGGGACGAGCAGATCGGCGTAACGATCGTAAAGCGAGCCCTCGAAGAGCCCCTAAGGCTGATCGCCTCGAACGCCGGGCATGAGGGCGCCGTGGTTGTTGGAAAAGTCCGCGAGTCGAAGCAGGCAAATTTCGGATTCAATGCCGCAACCGAAGAGTATGTCGACATGATCGCTGCCGGTATTATCGACCCGGCCAAAGTGAGCCGTTCTGCGCTACAGAACGCCGCATCCATTGCGGCCCTGATGCTCACGACCGAAGCGCTCATCGCGGAAATCCCGGAAAAAGCAGGCGCTGCCGCTGCTCCGGGTGGCCCGCCGATGTACTAGCCCCATCATCCGTTAAAAAAGGGCGCAACAAGCAGAACACCGCCTGTTGCGCCCTTTTTTTGCTTTCTGTGCCGTTTAACTACAAAAGACGCGGCTATGCTGTGAGTCCCCACCATAGCGCGCCCACAGCCAGACATACCGACAGCAGCCCGATTATCTTTATGCGCCTCGTAAGGCTGGCCCGGTCTTTCGCCTCATTCTTCTTGATCCAGGCCTGCCAAACGCGTTCATCAATTTCAGTACTCTGTTCATTTTGCGGCATAATTATTATTAACCAATACGAGTGTATTATAGTGCCAATATTTGGCTTACTATGTAAGACTATTCACTAGTGACGGTTAAGTCACAATATTCTGAAGTGGAGAAGAACATGTCACTACGAAATGGAGACCGGGCGCGCGCGGATCGACAACGGAAGGCAAGACTCCATGATAGAGCCCGCATGCGCGAACTAAGGAAGGCAACTCCAGTCACCCCAAAGCCGACCGCGAAAGCCGCTGTACCGCTGGCATCGTAAGACGCCCAAACCAGACTGAATCGTCCCCCGAATCGCCATTTCCCCACAAACGCTATTGCACTCGTCCGAGAACCAGAGGACCGCAAAATTGGATGAAACGAAACTCAGGGATGCCCGGCAACGATTGTCGACGGAGCATGACAAGTTGACCGCGTTGATTGACCGGAACCGAATTGCCACGCAGGAGATCAGCGTCGAGAACACCGAAGACGAGGGCGATCTGGCCACGATCAGCCATAACAAGGAACTGCTCTACAATCTGCACGAAGGCGGCTCCGCACGGCTGAGACTCATCCAGGAAGCGATGAAGGCGATAGACCACGGTCAGTACGGGGAATGCGTGCAGTGCGAGAAAGACATCAACGAAAACCGGCTCCTGGCCATACCGTGGGCGACGCTATGCATTCACTGCCAGGAAGAAACGGAAATGGAGAACACGACTTCGCGCACAATGCTGACAAGCGAGGATGAAGGAAATATCGAGCTGTAGTACTACGTTATGGAGTGATGCAGCGCAATTCTGCGCAGGGTGTCCATATACCGGTGGGCCCATGCCTGACCTTCATATTCGGCAAAGACCCTGGCGAAGAAAGTGGAGTCCGTGAATTGCGTCGGCCGGACACCGGCCAACCCGATCGCCAAGCCACCCTGCTCCTGGAGAAACTTCAGCCGTCCTGCGGGATCGGGATGATCTTCAGCGACAAATTCGAATCGGTTCTCGAAAGCGACGACAATCACTGCGTCCATCCATGGCCCGGGCGCGGTTCTCAGTTCGCTGACGAGCTCCTTGGGTGACCTCATCCCGGCCCCTTCCGGAGAACGTTTCGTCGTCCTGTTCAGGATGATCTTCGTGGAAATTG
>CAMBFR010000176.1 GCA_945865815.1 Candidatus Sulfopaludibacter sp. SbA3 | reverse complement strand
GGTCAAGGTCTACTCCGTAACTGGATTGAGGTTCGGAAGACATACGCTGACCGTCGAAATGACGGGCCTGAAGAGTGGACAGTCCAGTGGAGCAGGAGTCCGGGTCGATGCGTTCGAAATCATCTCCGAAGGCGTGCCGGGCACTGGGGCCGTCGGAAACGTGGCAACGGCCTCAAGCGCATCGGGCGCCGTCTTCGCAGCCGGAAATGCCGTTATCCATCGCTCCACGGACGGAGTGCGTTTTTCTTCGGGCAGCGTATTGGGCGTGGAGCTGAGGGCGCCGTTCCCTCCGCTTGCTATCGACCCGGAAAGCGCCTCCTCCGCCTACGTCGCCGGGAGAAGGCTTTACTACACGACCGACAGTGGAGCGAACTGGACGGCGAAGCCGATAGTGGACCCGGATACAAGTCGCGTGGTCATCGCCCTGGCCATTGCGCCGGCTTCGCCGCTGACTCTCTATGCGGCAACAGCGTGCCTTCCGGAAGTGGTGTTGGCGCCTTGCGCGCCTGCTTCGCAGATCTGGCGTTCCACGGACGGCGGTGACACCTGGGTCACGATGAGTCCCTTGCCGGGACTGGTAAATCAGATGGCGGTAGATCCCCGCCAGACCGACACCGTATATGCAGCCATCGGCGCTTTCCCGGCCGGCCCCAGTCTCCATGCCGGGTTCCTTCCGGGCGAACTGCTGCGCTCGACGGACGGCGGCGCCGCATGGGTGTCGATTCGCGGAAATCTGCCGCGAACCCCGATAAACGCCATCGCCATCGATCCCAATTCCCTGCCCACCCAAGTGACCCTGCCGGCCCCGAAACTCTATGTGGGCACCGATGCCGGCGTGTTCGCAAGTTTCAACGGCGGCGGGCAGTGGACGAATATCGGCCGTGGGACCGCGAGTTGCATCCCGCTGTTCTGCATCAGTGGTTCCGATGGAAACCTTCCGCCAAGTCCAGTAACGGACCTGGCTTTCCGGCAGCCCGGCAACATGTTGGTGGCGGCTACATTCGGAAGAGGAATCTACAAGGCCTCGACCACGACGTTCACCCCCAGCCTGATTGCAAATCCGCTTTCAGTAGATGTGACACTCGCGCAGGAAGGGACCATGGCCACGGGCGTGGCGCTGACAAACCTCACCACGGCGACCATCGATTGGCAACTGAATGCCCTCAATTCCTGGATCAGCGTCGCGGAGCCGGCCGGAACTCTCGGGCCGGGCGGTACTATTCAGGTTACGATTCGCATTTCCGCTGTGGGTCTGGGAGTAGGAACTTCTCAAGGCCTCCTCCAACTGGTTTCGGGTCCTCTCTGGCAGAACATCCTCGTGAAGGCCGACGTCACAGCCTCACCCGCCCAGATGACGATTGTCAGTGGAAATAATGCAAACGGCGCTCCAGGTTCCCGACTACCCCCAATGCAGGTATTGATCACGGACTCCAATCAGCTTCCGTTGCCGGGCGTGCCGGTGAACTTTACGATCGCCAGCGGTGGTGGATCCCTGGGCGCCCAGAGCGCTGTGACAAATGCGTCGGGAATTGCCGGCGTGGTCCTGACGCTACCCTCAAACCCGGGAACTGTCCGGGTGTCGGTCTCGAGCGGCAACCTGTCGGTGACGTTCACCGCCAATGCCATCCCGGCTCCCGCGCTGCTGGCGGATTCAGTACGGAACGGAGTGACCTTCAATAGCTACACCCCGCTTGGGCCGGGCAGCGTCATCTCCATTTCCGGCCAGAATCTTGCGCAAGCGCCGGCGATTGCCGAGATCTCGTCTCTGCCAACAACTCTGCAGACCACCCGGGTCCTGATTTCGGCTGGAGCCGGCGACATATCGCTGCCGCTGTTCTCGGTATCTGCCCGGGAGATTCGAGCGCTGCTTCCTCCGAACATCCCCCAAGGGTCATACAGGCTGCGCGTAGAGGTTGGACCGGCGCGCAGCAATGAGGTCCAGATTTCCATTGCCGCTTTTGACCCTGGAATTTTTACGGTCAATCAAAGCAGCCGCGGTCAGGGAGTCTTTATCAAAGACGACGGCTCGGTCGTCACCGTAGCCAATCCTGCCGAGCGTGGCGCCAGGGTTACTCTCTATGCGGCCGGCCTTGGCGCCGTGAGCCCTGCGATTGAAGCAGGCGCGGCCGGCGCCGCAGCCGAGCCTTTGAACCGCACGGTCCGGACTCCGCGAGTTTTCTTTGATATCTATCAGGCAGAAGTCATCTACAGCGGCCTGGTCCCCGGCATTGCCGGACGCTACCAGGTCACGGTCCGCGTGCCGGCGCTCGTTTCTCCCGCCACGAACATTTCAGTGAGTCTGACCATCGGAGGCTTTGGAAGCAACCGTGTTACGATTCCCGTCCGATAAAAACCTCATCTCCATGGACGATCTGAAATGAGCCGAAGGCCGGTCAACCCGCGAGACATTCCGAACAATCCGAACAGGCCCGGCATCCCAGGCGGAGCGGCCTCGCTTGCTCAAGGCCAGGAGCGCTACGCAGGCCTTAAGACTCGCGTGCACCAGAAGCTTCTCAGCGTGTTGAACATGGATGCGGTTAAGGCGGAGAGCCGGCAGGAATTGCGCCGGGAGGTGCAGAGCGTGCTGGAGAAAATTCTCCGGGAAGACCAACTTCCGATCAGCATGACGGAGCGTAACCGCCTGGCGGAGGAAATTCTGGATGAAGTCTTCGGGCTGGGCCCCCTGGAGCCCCTGCTGAAAGATCCCACCATTTCCGACATCCTCGTGAATACGCACAAGCACGTCTACATTGAACGGCACGGAAAACTGACGGAAACAGGAATTCGTTTTCAGAGCGATCGCCATCTGCTGCACATCATCGAAAAGATTGTCTCCAGCGTCGGCAGGCGCATTGATGAATCTGTCCCGCTTGTGGATGCGCGCCTGCCGGACGGCTCCCGCGTGAATGCCATCATTCCGCCGCTGGCCGTGGATGGACCTTCTCTTTCGATTCGCCGTTTCGGCCGGAAGGTGCTGAGCAACCAGGATCTCCTCACGAACCGGACCATTACGCAACCGGTGATCACGTTTCTGACGGCCTGCGTCGAAGCCCGGCTGAATATTGTGATTTCGGGCGGCACCGGCTCGGGCAAGACCACCTTCCTGAACTGCATTTCGCGATTCATACCGGAGCACGAGCGGGTCATCACCATCGAAGACACCGCCGAGTTGCAGATTCAGCTCGACGACGTCGTCCGCATGGAAACGCGTCCGCCCAACATCGAAGGCAAGGGCGCGATCACGCAGCGCCAACTGCTGATGACCGCATTGCGGCTGCGCCCCGACCGGATTCTGCTCGGCGAAGTGCGCGGCGGAGAGGCTCTGGATATGCTGCAGGCGATGGGCACCGGCGTGGAGGGCTCCATGACAACCGTGCACGCCAACTCGCCGGCCGATGCCTTCAGCCGGCTGGAAACGATGGTGATGATGGCCAAGCTCGATCTGCCCAGCCGCTTCATCCGCCAGCAGATGGCATCCGTCATCCAGTTGCTGGTACAGACGGCGCGGCTCAGCGACGGCACGCGCAAGGTGACCCACATTTCCGAAGTCATGGGCTTGAGGGATTCCGATATCGAAGTGCACGACATCTTCGTCTTCGAGCAGACCGGCGTCCGGGACGATGGCCACGTACTCGGACGATTCCGCGGCGCAGGCGCCTCGCCGCGCTTCATGGAGCGCCTGCGGGTGTTGGGCCTGTCGCTGCCACCCACACTTTTTGAGGAGGTCGTCGACGTCGACTAGAACACGGAGATCCATGAAACAGAAAAATGCCGGGATTCAAAAGTTACTGCAGCTTCTTCTGCCGGTCTTATTCTTCGTAACGCCTTGTGCCGCGCAGGACATGCCCGCGTGGGAGGTATTTGGGGGTTATTCGTTCCAGAGAGCCGACGTGCGGCAATACTTCAGGCCCTCGCCCCTCATCTACACGTTTCGGGGACGATACACGAACCTCGACGGATGGGACGTTTCTGTGACGGAGAACCTGCGCCCATGGCTCGGAGGTACGCTGGATATCAGCGGTCACTCCAAAACCCCGCAGCTGCTTGGTGTAACAAACCGGGAGCGGATGTATTCAATCCTGTACGGGCCACGGCTCTTCCACAGGGTAACGGCGCTTGGCATTTCGGTTACGCCCTTCGCTCACGTCCTGCTTGGATTGGCCCGCGCGGATGTACGTGTAACACCAACCGGACCCAACGCCACCGATAACGCGTTTGCCGTCGCTACAGGAGGCGGACTGGACTTGAGTCTCGGGAGCAAGGCCGCCATTCGCCTGTTTCAGGCCGAGTATTTCCGCACCAGCCTTCTGGGAACCAGACCGGACGGCCTTCGGGCATCTGTTGGCGTGGTTTTCTATCTGGGCAGAAAAAATAATTAGAGCGCGCTCAGGTTGCCTGTGGGCGCGGGGCTTCAGCCTCGTGCCAAGTTCAAAATGAGTAATTCTTGGTGGAGCCTGGCTCGGGGCTGAAGCCCCGCGCCCCCAGC
>CAMBFR010000175.1 GCA_945865815.1 Candidatus Sulfopaludibacter sp. SbA3 | reverse complement strand
GGCTACAGAATCCCGCGAAGGTCGTCGACCAGTCTCTCGAAGTCCTTTCTCGTAATGTGGAGTGGCGCGGGCTTGCGCTCCAGCGAGACGAAGTTTCCATTCCGCAGGATCACTTCGATATACCCGTCGGCTTCGGGTTTCGCGCTCCGGATCTGCACGGCATCGGAAATCCCGTCGACTTCAATCACTTTCAGTTCGCCCGCATAGGTGACTTTTGAGACTATGGCGGCAGCCTGGCCGCGCAGGATCGCGTCCACGGGCCGTTTCCGTGAGGGCGCTTCCACTTCAAGGCGCTTCAACAGCACGGCAAGCTGATCTGCAGCTTCGAGCTCAACACGAACTTTGACTCCTTCAGTTTCCTGTTCGTACATCAGCCTGTCTGGCGATTTGTCCGGCAATGGGTCCATCAGTCAGCCTTCCTCAGTGTGTCTTTCGCGTAGTCGAGCCGAATTAGACCACTGCTGGCGGTAGTGGCGGCATTATAAATATCCACCACTGACAGCTCATGTCCCATATCATGGGATCTGATACGTCTCAAAAAGAAAGCATGAGGTCCCCGAGTTGATCGACTCCTCGTCATTGCCTTTAATCGCCATCGTCGGCCGCCCAAACGTCGGCAAGTCCACATTGTTCAATCGAATCATCGGACAACGCCGTTCCATCGTCACCGATGAGCCGGGAATTACACGCGACCGCATTTACGGCACGACGGATTGGAGCGGGCGGTCCTTCGAAATTGTGGACACAGGCGGCATGGTTCCCGGCGACGAACAGGAAATTCCCAGCCGGATCATGGAGCAGGCGCAGATCGCCATCGACACCGCCGCGCTCATCTTCTTTGTCGTGGATGGTCGAGCCGCCATTACTGCTCCGGATCAGGAACTCGCCCGGCTTTTGCGCCGCACGCATAAACCTGTTTTCGTGGTCGTCAACAAGATCGACTCGGAAAAGCAGGGCGCCGATGAGTCCGAATTTTATCGTCTCGGCTTCAAGGATGTGTTTCCGGTTTCTTCCGAACACGGCAGGGGAATCACGGACCTCCTGGACAAAGCGGCAATTACGATACCAGCCCAGGCGAAAGTGGAAGAGGCGGATTCCAAAGAGATCCGGGTGTCCATTATCGGCCGTCCGAATGTAGGCAAGTCCACGCTTCTCAATAAATTAGTGGGGCAGGAGCGCGCCATGGTATCGCCAATCGCCGGAACCACCCGCGATGCCGTCGACAGTGTCATCGAGCAGGATGGACGCACAATTCGTTTCATTGATACCGCCGGTATACGGCGCAAGGGCAAGACCGAACTGAAGGCCGAAAAGCTCAGCGTCGTGATGGCCCGGCGGCACCTGGAGCGCAGTGATGTGGCTCTTCTGGTTATCGATGGCGAGGAAGGCGTGACAGCGCTCGACGCCCACATCGCCGGCTACGCCCACGAGGCCGCGCGGTCCATCATTATTGTTGTCAATAAATGGGACCTTGTCGAAAAGACCGCAAGCATCACCGCCGACTACGAGCGTGAGATACGCGAGAAATTAAAATTTATATCGTTCGCCCCGATTGTCTTTATTTCGGCCAAGACCGGCCAGCGTGTCCAGAAGCTATATGGAATTATTATCGATGTTAATGAAGCCCGCTTTATGCGCGTTCCGACGAAGGATTTGAACGAATTCCTCCGTCAGGAGGTGATGCAGCGAGGCGGCTTGCCGGCGGAAGTTAAGATTCGATATATCACCCAGGTCAAAGTGAATCCGCCGACCTTCGTCATGTTCTCCAATAAGCTCAAGAAGCTGCATTTCTCTTTCGAACGGTTTATAGAGAATCGCATTCGCGAGAAATTCCCATTCATCGGAACGCCGATTATAATCAAGCAGCGCTTGAAGAAAACCACACGGCAGACCGCCTGATGCAACAACCGCAAATTCCGGACAAGCTCTTTTTCAAGATCGGCGAAGTCTGTGAACTCGTGGGCCTGGAACCGTACGTTCTGAGATTCTGGGAATCCGAATTTCCGAATCTCGCGCCCGGAAAAGCGAAGTCCGGTCATCGCGTATATAAGAAGAAGGATGTCGAAATGGTTTTCAAGATCAAGGAACTGCTCTATGACCGGGGGTTCACGATCGCCGGCGCGCGCAAGCAGCTCTCGCGCAGGCGTGTCTCGCCGGAGGACCGGTCGAAAGTGCTCCACGATATGCGGAAGGAACTACGCGACATCTTGACTTTGCTGCGAAGGAACACCTAGAGTGATTTTATCGGGATGTAGCGCAGCCTGGTAGCGCACACGCTTGGGGTGCGTGTGGTCGGAGGTTCAAATCCTCTCATCCCGACTTTCAATTTGTGGAACTTCAAATCCTCGTAACCAACGACGACGGTATTCAATCGCCCGCCCTTGAAGCCCTGGAAGTCTCCCTGTCTGGTCTTGGCAATGTGATCGTCGTGGCTCCCGACCGCGAGATGAGCGCGACGAGCCATGGCATTACGTTGAATCAGCCGTTGAGGTTTCATCAGTTAGCGCCCAATCGGTATTCCGTGCAGGGAACTCCGGCGGATTGCGTGATCCTGGCGTCGCTGAGAATCCTCCACCGGAAACCGGACCTGGTGATCTCGGGCGTGAACCGCGGGCACAACGTCGGAGACGATGTCGCCTATTCGGGAACGGTTGCCGCCGCCTTTGAAGCCGCATTGCAGGGCATACCGGGGATCGCGGTCTCCGCCTTTTCCCGTGAGAATCCGGATTTCATCGAGGCGGCGCAGGTTGTCGCCCGGATCGCGGCACGCGTATTGGACGACGGATTGCCGACCGACGTCATCCTGAATGTGAACTATCCCGAAACCTGGAACGGCGGAATCCGCCTGACGCGCCAGGGCCGCCGCGCCGGCAAGACCGTGCTGGTGGAGAACCTCGACCCGCGCGGCCGCGAGTACTTCTGGCTGCACGAGGAATTGCACGCGCAGCGCTCCGAGCCCGCAAACGAACCGATGACGGACTTCGCCGCCGTTGCCGCCGGTTTCGTGTCCGTGTGCCCGCTCCAGATCGATCGCACCGCCCACGCGTATTCCAATCACTTCGTCCGCTGGATGGAACTGCTCGACCTGGACAGGAGCGCCGAGCCCCGGTAACACCCTCTTTGACTCAAAATGGCTATCGGCATAGACTGTCGCTTTCCAGGAGGATCACCACAATGAGACTCGCCTTGCTGCTCGGTCTGATCACGTTGTTGGCCGCCACGGCTACCGCACAAACCCGGATTATTCAGACCAACTCCGGAGGCGACAACATTCACCTGATCGATCCCGCCACGAATAGGATCGTCGGTGAGATCAAAGGCATTCCTGTCAATCACGGAGCCGCGGTTGCTCCTGACGGAAGCCGCTTCTACTTCAGCAGCGAGGCCACTCACACGGTTGACGTCATCGACGCGAAGAGTCTCGCGCTCATCAAGAAGATCCCGCTCAGCAACCGTCCGCACAACATCACAATCACTCCCGACGGCAGCCGCGTGTACGTTGCCATCATTTCCCAGCCGGGCGCCATCGATGTCATCGATACGGCAAAACTGGAAAAGATCAAAACGATTCCGACCAAAGGCGGCATGCACAACATTTACGTCACTCCCGACGGCAGGAACGTCGTATCCGGGTCCATTGCCGGCACGCACATGCTTGTGCTCGACGCAAAGACCGAGGAACCCGCATGGACGCTGTTCAACGAAGGTGTACGTCCGATCGCGTTCGAGAAAAACCCGGACGGTTCGACGAAGCGCGCGTTCGTCCAGATTTCCAACTATCACGGCTTTGCTGTCGTCGATTTTGCCCAGCGCAAGGAAGTGGCTCGAATCACGCTCCCCGACATCGCGCCCGAGAAGCGTGACCCCGGCCCGTTCAATCAGGCGCCTTCACACGGAATTGGCGTTTCCCCCGATGGCAGAACCCTTTGGGTCTGCAGCCGGCTCAATGGCCACGTCTACGGATATTCGCTGCCCGATTTGAAGTTGTTGGGAGGCGTTGAGGTTGGAAAGCATCCGGATTGGCTGACGTTCTCGCGCGACAGCAAGACGGTCTACGTCGCCAACGGCCTTTCCGGCAACGTTTCGGCCGTCGATATCGCGTCGCGGAAGGAAGTCGCCCGCATATCCGTCGGCAAGGGGCCGAAGCGAAACATCACGGCGCCTTAACTCCGAAATTGTCGACCAGATACTTCACGAGAATGGGAATCTCGGCGTCTTTCACCGGGGCGCCATATTCCTTCATCGTGAGCACGATGTCCCGCCAGTTTTCTTCGTTGTAATAGTCCTTATATTTGGGCAGGCCTTCCAGGGTGTGACATGTGGTGCACGCGGTTTCGAGGATCCTTTTGCCCTCACCTTCAGGCAATTCGACGGCCTGTTTCGCAGCGACGGCAATCCATGAAAAGAGAATGATTCTCAGCAACATCGCGGGATGAGTGTCGGTAGCAAGTAGAAATGTCCGGTTTTTGTAGCAAGTGATCTGTCCGGTTTTGTTGTTTTAAGTTCATCGCCGCCGTGCCTGTGGAAATGTGCGAAACCCAGCAGGGTTTTGCACATTTCCATCAGGCTGCCTTCTTCTTTCT
>CAMBFR010000174.1 GCA_945865815.1 Candidatus Sulfopaludibacter sp. SbA3 | reverse complement strand
GCGGTTACCTCGGTCCGCGGCCGCGGCCGCCGGGTCCGCCCCGGCCTTCGCCGGGTCCGCCAGGCCCGCCAAGCCCCAGCAGCGGGAGCCGCGGATCGGCCGCGATCAGGCTGTCCAGAGTCTGTTGCTGCGTACCGGTCAGCAACTTCTTCAACTCCGTGATGAACCAGTCCCGCTCCGCAGCCAGCTTATTTTGGGAAGCGCGCAGTGCGATCGCGGCCTGTCCCACGGTTGTTGGATTCGGCGATGCCGCATCCAACTGTGCGTCCAGCGCCTGCCGGCCCTGCTCGATTTCCGTATGGATCGCCTGAGCGCGTGTCTGCCGCGTCGTCATCAGGGCCTTGATGGCCTCGAGTTGGGCGTCCGTCAGGCCGAGCGCCGCTTTAAGAGCAGCACCCGGATCGCGTTCCGGCCGGCCTTGCCGGCCCTGCATGCCCGGCATGCCCTGCTGTCCGCCGGCTCCCGGCATGATCCCTGCCGGTGGCCCACCCGGCCGGCCCCGCTGCGCAAACACTGCTGTCGTTAATACCGTTGCCATTACAACTGCTACCAAGACTTTCTTCATACTTCCTTACTCCTCAATCGGAAATTTGTGTTCCGGATATTTGGACACGTTTTGCAGGAAGGGTTTTGTTAATTGATGTTAAACGTGCGGCACGGGCTTGTTAGGTCAGTACGCGAAATGCCCTCTTCATGCGATCAATGGCATTGTTAGAGAAGCCGATCTGTTTGGCTATTCCGCGCCACTCCCTGACGCTGCTCGATACTTCAGAGACGATTTGTTCAGCCCGGTCTTTCTTGATTCTAAAGAACGGAGTTACGTTCATGGCCAGGTCGAGGCTTTGCGCATTGTCATCCTTGGAGATGTTGAGCAGCAGGCCGTCTCCTGTTGCAGTAGGGTTCATGTCAAAAGCGGGAGACAAGACCCATCCACCTTTCCGCAAGAGAAATCCATGATTCCGCAGATGGTCATCCACGTTGGATACGCCGATGTTAAACACAATCCGCCGCCAAAGCTGTTCAAGGTCGTTGCTGACCTGAGCGCCGTTCTTGATCAGGAACTCGGCGATGTCGAGATAGCTCGCGCCTGTCTCGCCGCTGTCTCCGTCTCTCCTTCCCAAAAGCGTCATTGCCGATGCGAAGTGAATTCGTTCTCCGGCTGCAGTCCGGTCGAATCGCTTTGTCAGGAAGGTGTCATATTCGCCGGAAAATGTCTGGATTCTGGACATCGCAGTTTCCACACCGGCAGTGATGGCAAGCTGAGAGACGAGAAACTCCCATCGGCCGATGTTGATTTCGTCACGGCGGCTTGGAAATTTTGCGATCCAGGAGTGACCACTTTCATCAACGACGCCGGCTTTCGGACGGGCTCCGCCCAGGGAGCCGCCGGGAGCGATCAGCAGCTTCAGCCATTTCACGTAGTCCTTGTCTTCTTCCGCGTCGTCGCGTTCGAGCTGAAGACTGGCGTATTCAAGATCGCGCAAGCGCGCCCATGGCGGTGAAGCCATTTCAGGGTTGTTATCGAGGAAAGGGCCGCGCGCGGAAAGGCGGAGTCTCAGCGCGCCCATCCTGTGGCCGTCAAATACCCCCAGCAGATAGTCGGATTCCAGGAGCTTTCTGATGTCTCTTTCTTCCTGCCGGGCTAGTTGCGCTTCTCGCCGCTGCATCAGCATGCGTCCCCATCGGTCCGGTGATGAATCCAGGAACACACCGAAATTCGGGTTATCGTCGCGCGTATATTGAGGCCCCCCGAAGAGTCCCAGATTTGGATCAAGGACCTGGGCGTGCGGGGATTTCAGCCACTGCGAATCATATTCGAACGAAAAGATCTCTTTCCCCCTCGTCAGAGAGCCATAGAGAGTTCCCATGAAAACAGGTTCCGGCAGCCCCTGCCAATGTGCGCAGACCTGGATAGCTCTGTGTGTCCGTTTCGCCTTGCTCATTTTTTATCCTGCCGCGAAACACGTTTTCTTGTATGTGTCAGCCCTGCATCCTGAAGCTTGCGGCCGAGCGGGTCGTCTTTACCGATGAGCAGGAGGTCTTTTTCCAGACCGAGGCAAAACAGAACGGAGGCGTACGCGCCGATCGTTACGCCGCTGTCGCCGCGCTCAATGGCGCGCAGAGTATTTCGGACCATCCCCGCCCGTTCGGCCAGCATGGTTGTCGAAATTCTGCGCCGCAGTCTTGCCAGGCGAATGTTCTCGCCAAGGGACTTGAGGAGTTCTTCCAGGGCCGGGGTCGGAGGTGCTGTTTTTCTACCCATCACAATCAACCATCAATGGTCATTACTATAATCAATTTGTGTATTATTAGCAATAATAGTGAGCATTAATAGCCGAGTTGTTTTGAAACTTCGACCACTAAAATGCCCATAACATCGACTCGTTGCTCTGTTCCGGATACGCGTTTGAGGAATGGTGTGGGACCACGAAGTTTGGCTCAGACTACATGAAATTCAGTGGTAGAATCTGGTTCCCACGCGGTCATTAGGGTAAAGGCTTGATTTAGCGGGAGTAATTCAGCGGTAGAATGCCAGCTTCCCAAGCTGGACGTCGCGGGTTCGATCCCCGTCTCCCGCTTTTCGTTTCAGTAACATCCAGCCTTCCGAAATTCGGTGTGCCCCAATGTGCCCCATTCGTTAAATTGTTATTAGTGGACCAGAGAGGATGCGACCGTTTCGACCGCTTCTTTCTTCCTCTCCAGCGTTTCTTGCGTATACACGTTCAAGTTCACATCTAGCGTGTGACCGAGTTGATCAGCCACCACTTTGGGATCTACACCGTTCGCCCGCATCCGCGAGGAACTAGTTCGTCGTAGGACCTGAAAACAGACCCATCCGAACCCCTTTTCCTGGAGCCTAGGCCGAATGTGGCGGCGCCAAATGTTATCGGCCCACAGCGCTGTTTCCAGTCTTTCGGACGGAAACAGCCAGCCATCGGATCCGGTATCCGGCGATGTATCCAGCCACGCGGAGAGATCACGCGCGAGACTGTCATCAACGGCGGCCTCCCGCGCCTTACCATTCTTCGGCGTGTCGATGTCACCTCGATATACACGGCGTAAAACATCTGCTGAACCCGCCTTAGCGTCGCCACGCTTGAGGCCAAAAATCTCGCCCGGCCGCATTCCCGCGATCAGAGCGAACTTCATGATCAATCGTTCTCGCAGTGGCAGTTCTTCTATTAATTCACCTACCTGGTTCCCCTCCTGTTCTGTCATGAAACGGACTGTTTGCAACTTCTTACACTCTCGCGGCGTCTCCAGCATTTCTGGTGCGGCCGGATTCCACGTGATGCACTTCTTCGCGAGTGCCATCCGGAAGATGGAAACCATGTCCCACTTCAGATGATCGACGACACTGAATGACAGATTGGTTTTGCTGTCCAAAAGAGCCTGCAATTCATCGTCAATAAAGTCGACCATAAGCCGATTTCCGAACTCGGCTACAAGGTGGGTTTCAATCCGGTCTTCTGTTGTCATTCGCGTCGAAAGTTTCCATTTCCTTCTCTTTCGAGGAAAGAAAACGTTTCTCACGAAATCTCGGAATGTGTACTTAGAATTCGTCGCTCGTGTACCGGCGTTGATTGGACGAAGGATTTCCGCGAGCTTTTCGCGAGCTTCCGACTTACTCATTTCGGACACCCGTCCCAATGTCACGGATTGCCTCACTCCGTCTTCATCGTAATACCGGCCGATCCACGAGCCGTGAATCTTCCTGACATTACCTTTCTGAAACCGTTTAGGCATGAAAGTTTCTCCATTTCATGCGCCTACGGCATTCATTTCTGACCGAAGAAAGGATAGCACTTCCAATTCGCGCTTCAAGAGAGACATCCGTTCAATTCATTGTCTTGTTTCCACTTCTCAAACGTTGAACGCCGGACAACCTTTTTGCGTCTGATGGAGATGGTTGGAAGTCTTGCACATCCCTTAACCTCACCGTTCATGACTTTGTATACCTGTGCCTTCGAGACGCGAAGCTCCGTCGCGATCTCTTTGGCTGTTAGAAGCTCGTCTTGATTGTCCGCAAAAATAGGAAAACCCATGAACATCTCCAAAAATCTCGGGCATCCCGTGTTTCGGGAACCCGTGTTTTTTGAAGACATGCCCATGGGCTGAAGGCAGCTCATTGGGGCCTCACTGCTTTTGCGAATCCTCGCGGCAGATCTCTGAGGCCCTATCCATTGTCTTCGTGTTAAACCCAAGCTAATCCCGTTGCAGACGTCAGTCAAATAAAATGTTTTTGCAGTTTGGTCTTCTCCAACTGTTATGCGCTCAGGTCTTCTTGGACGTCTTTGCCCCCCTTATCCTCACCGTGACTCTGTTTCCCATGAAGATTTCTGAGGATGAAGCGGTCCAGATCGGCCTTCCTGAACTTCACCAAGGTGCCCAGCTTGACGAAGACGATCTTGCGGTCGCAAATCCAATGATTCAGCGTGGACACCGCAATCCCTAGGTACTCCGCTGCTTGTTTCTTGTTCCACAGCCCGTTCAGGGCGGAGTCGATGCTCATCCCCGACCTCCTTCGCTATGAACGTGGACCGCGCCATCATAGAAGCCAAGCGCGTAAACGGTGCGATATGCCTCGACAAGCTTCTGAACATCAAGGCCTTGTGCTGGCGCTCCGTTCACGACCGCATCCCGAATTTCATCGGGCAGGTTCAGATTAAAAACGGTCAACAAAAGCCTGGTTGTGTCGTTCATGCCAGCCTCCTGTTTCCGTCGTTCTGTGAAACGAAGCAAGTGACGGGGCAACGTCGGGATGGGGACGCGCGGCGGGAGAGCGGTACTACAA
>CAMBFR010000173.1 GCA_945865815.1 Candidatus Sulfopaludibacter sp. SbA3 | reverse complement strand
TGTTCTCGCTGTGCGGGTCTGCGCCGCGCCAAACGCCGCAATTGCGATGACCAATAAAAACACCACGGATGCGCGCATCTTTAGCCTCCAATGCTCTCAATTCTTGGTGCCGATGATGCTACAGGTTGCTATACAATGCCACCGTTTCCAACATCCCATAACGATTCAACAAGGAGTCCGGACTATGGCGCCTAAGGCTACAAAGGTGTGTGTTCTCTCCGTGCTGCTCATGCTGCTGACGCTTGCCGTCAGCGCACAGCAGACGCCCGCGGGATTCGTGGATCCCCGGCCGGTGCTGCAGGCCGCGGCCCGGGCGATCGGCACGGACAACCTGAAGTGCGTCACGATAGCCGGCACGGCGTATGCCGGCATGGTCGGGCAGCAACGCATGAATGACAAGGGCGTGGACTGGCCCCGCGGTGAGCCGCTCGCCAATTACACGCGCACCATGAACTGGGAAACCAAAACCATGAAGGAAGAATTTGACCGCAAGCCCGGGCTCAATCCGGCTTCATGGAAGTACGGTCTCGGATGGGTGGATGGCACGCCGCCGCAACAGAATCCCCATCAGGTTTTCCTGGTGAATGGGAACTATGCGTGGCACATGGATGGCGCCGCCGGCTCTCCGGTTCCGTCGGTTCCCGAAGACGCCGAGCGCTGGCAACTCGACATGTGGCTCAATCCGCACGGATTCCTGAAAGCGGCGATGCTGCCGGGCGCCAACCCGAAAGCCATCTGGCGCTGGGAACTGGGAGAAATGGGCCGCGATGGTCCGACAACGACTCCGGAGAAGGTGACCGTGGTTTCCATCACCGTGATGGGGAAGTACCGCGTGGACGCCACGATCAACAAAGAAAACATGCTCCAGCGGATCCATACATGGGTCCCGGATCCCGTGCTCGGCGACATGAATTACGAACACGAATTCACCAACGCGAGCTACATCGACCTGGGCGGCGGCGGGAGGTTCCCCACCGAGTGGCATTCTCACCAGGGCTGGGACGATAACTTTCAGGCCCAGAGCATCAATGCGGGACACAACGGCTTTGGCGGCAGTATGAAGGACATTCGGGCGAATGCCTGCGCCGATCCGGTGGCGGTTCCGGATGCTGTGCGTCAGGCGACATTTCCGGTCCGCGTCGAAACGCAAAGGCTGGCGGAGGGCGTGTACCTGCTGGGTGGCGCCTCGCACAACAGCCTCGTTGTCGAGTTCAGGGACTACGTTGCGGTGGTCGAAGCGCCACTGGATGAGAAGCGAAGCCTGGCTGTGATCGAAGAAGTGGTGAAGCTCGTTCCGAACAAGCCGATTCGATACGTCGTCAATACACATCAGCATCACGACCATATCGGCGGTTTGCGTACGTTCATGCACATCGGCGCAACGATCGTGACGCACTGGAAGAATTTTTCCTTCTACACGCGGGATGTTCTCAATTACGCGCCGCGCACGCTGCAGCCGGACATGGTTTCACTCTGGCCTCCAACGGAATTGGCCGAGGGCTACCAATACGAGCAGGTGACCGAGAATTACATTCTGAGCGACGGCACGCGAAACATGAACATCTACTACGTTCAGCCGCTCCAGCACGCCGAGGGCATGTTGATGGCGTATCTGCCCAGGGAGAGGATGGTCATCCAGGCGGATCTCGTCGACACGCATGTTCCGTTGCCTGCGGCCCCGACCGCCCTCAACACCGCCTTCTACAACCAGGTTCAGCGGCTGAAACTGGACGTCGCGACGATCGTACCCATTCACGGCCGCCCGATCCCGTGGTCGGAGTTTGCGGCAATAATGAGGTGATTCCGGGATTGCGGATGAAAAATGAAAATTGATTGATGATTAATGATTGATATTCCCGGCAAGCAAGGGTTTGCCTGAAAACTTATCAATCATTATTCATCAATCAATTTTCATTTTTCATCCGCGGCTTCTGTCCCCTACCGGATTGTTTCCGGAATGGTGGTGAACACGTTTCCGGTGAAGCGAAGGCCGATGATGCTTCCCGTGGCGTTTGGAGCGGTTACCACGACCGGGCCATAGTGATTTGCGGGGATGGACATGAGGTCGTTGATATACGCCGCGCGGTTCGTCTTCGCCGCCAGACTCATTGGGACGGTGTTTATGAGGGCCCCGCTGCTGTTGTATACGGAAATGGAGTAAACCGCGGTGTTTGCCGTGTCGTTTGCAACGGCAAGGCCCAGGCGGGCGCCTTCGCGGCTGTCGGCCAGTACCTGGGTTACCGCGGCCGAAGGCGAAGAGAACACCGTCGCTTCCGAGATCTTCCCGCCGCCCGCCGAGTAGAACGAGTACAGAAGCTGGGAGTCGACCCTTTCGGCGCACTCCAGCGTCCCATATCCGGATTTCAACGTCTGACTGCTCCCGATCAGCGAGATTGTCCATCCGCTCGATGAGAACGTGTAATTCCACGTGCTCTGTCCGTTCACGGTCAATCCGTACAGGCGAAACGTGCAGGTCGTTCCAACGCTGCTGCTGGGATTAGCGATCATGAGTGTGCTTCGGAAGTAGGTTCCGTCGCCCGACACGCCATCGGCAAATTGCGGGAACACGTGGTAGGTCTTCGCCGTGGCCGCTATCGTGCTCCGGTTCGTTGAGGGAATGGTTGTAAACACGTCGCCTGTGAAGCGCAGGCCAATCAGGCTGGCGGTTGCGCCACCGCCGGCCGAGACGAAGATTTGTCCGTAGGTTCCCGATGGCACAGTGAAGAATTCGTCGAGATACGCGGCCCGACTGGTCCTTGGGGACAACGTCAGGCTTGCGGATCCAACCGACTGGCCCGTGTTGCTGTAGGCCGAAAGCGTATAGGACGCGCTCTGATCGGAATCGTTCGCGATCGCCAGACCGATGCGGGCGCTCTCTCGCCCATCGCCAAGGATCTGAACGAGCGATGCAGGCGGAGAGGAAAATACCGTTGCCTCGGAAAGCTTTGAGCCGCTGGCCGCGTAGAAGGAATACAGCAACTGCGCCTCGACGCTCGCCGTGCATTGCAGCGTTGCGTAACCGGATTTCAGGGACTGCACCGCGCTGGAAGACGCAATCTGCCAGAACGTGGGACTTACGGTATACGTGAACACGCTCTGTCCATCCACTGTCAATCCATAGAGCCGGAACGTGCAGTTCACGTTGCTGGAGCCCGGATTCGAAATCATCAGCGTGGACTTGAAATACCTGCCGTCCGCGAAACGTCCGTCCGCATATTGCGGGAACACATGGTATGTGCTCAACGTCGGTGAAGTGCCGGTGGAGCCGGGCGGGGTGTACGTGACCGTGATGGATTGTGTCGTCGCATTCTGGGAGGAGCTGGCGTCCTTTGCAACCACGGTGATGATATTGGCCCCCTGACCCAGACTCAGCGAACGGCTCCAGCTGGCTGTCGCCGTCCCCGTTGCCGTATCTCCGCTCGCGCGGACATCATTCACGGTTACCGACGAGACGCCGTTGTCCCCCCGGCTGGAGTCGGTGGCGGTGCCGGAGAGGGTGATCGAGCTTGATGTCACGACCTGGTTATTCGTGTGACTGCTGATCGTCAGCGCCGGTCCCGTTGTGTCGGCGCCGCCGTACCGGGAGTTGATGCCTGCGATGTCGTCTGCCTGGGGCGATACGATCGTGCCACCTGTCGATACTGACGTCGCCATGATGGTCGGCTCGTCATCCTCGTGATCCAGGCCCATCACGTGTCCGAGTTCGTGAACGGCAACACGCCGGAAATCCCTCACGCCGACGTTGGCTCCGGTGGACCACGGTCCGTCGTAAACGTTCCAGGTCCACTTGTTATTAAAGACGATCCCGGACATAACAGTGGTTCCGACGCCTCCCCCTGTTGCGCTAAAGGACCAGGTTCGGGCGACCGCCAGCACGTTCTCGCCGAATGCGTCCCCGCAAACCGTATCGGAAAATTTGAGGCCATTGCGGAGAGGCGGAGTGTTCTGGTCGGCGCAGGGATCGGCGTACTCGCTGATGCGCGTGAACTGAAAAACCGTACCCTGGCTCCAGAAGCCCATTGCGGCCGCGAACGCGCTATCCCAGGGTTCGCCGATCGCGACGTACATGCTGGTGGAGGCCGTCGGCCAGCGTGAACTGAGGAAATTAAAGCCGCTTACAGGAAGAGCCAGCAGGAGCCCCAGCGTGAGGACAAGCAGAAATACAGAAAATGCCCTCATGGCCGGGAGATAATTTCCCGCACCTTCTGCCTGAAGGCCGCAACACTCAGGGCCTCGTTTCGCCGGGCCCGGTCGGCCAGCAGAAGCCCTGCCGCCACGCCGTCGCTCAGGCCGTTCGCTTTACCCCCGGCCTGCTGAATGCCGACGACCGGCTTCAGCGTGCGGCTGAATACGCGTTCTGTCATGACAACGAAATGCCCCTGATCCCAGCCATACAGGGGATGGACTAGCTGGCGTGTCGTGGATTCCACGAAATAAATGCCCGTCTCGCCCAGGCCCGGCATAACAAGATCGGACACACTGAGCGTAAGCCCGCCGACAGTGCCTCCCTGGTAGCGCAACACGATCTGGGAGCCGGAGTGCGATCCTTTAATAACGCCCTGAATACGGAACGTCACGTACGTATGAATCGTTCCACGTGCATCCATCTCCGCGCGCTTATCGACCACGCGGCCCTCAAAAATCAGTTCGGAGGAAAGCACGAGATCGTCGAAGGTCACCTGGGTTACCGACGATGCGCTGGCCGGCGTGGAAAGAAGGACCAGCCAGGCGGCCAGCGATAATAGGAATTGTGGTGTTTTCATCTGATGCCCAAGGGATTCTCGACAAATGGACATAGGGGTGTCAATGCCCGTAAA
>CAMBFR010000172.1 GCA_945865815.1 Candidatus Sulfopaludibacter sp. SbA3 | reverse complement strand
CTTGACCTGCGCCGTTTCCTGCGCGCTGTAGGTGTCGAACTGTCCCTTCAGCACTTCATCGACGTATACATTCGCGAAACCGGACGATGAATTTGTAAGACCGACCCATGTGACGCCAGTCCCGGTGAAGGTAAGATTCGCGCGCGCGCCGGCGCCTGCCGCGCGCGCCGTGCTGCCGCCGCTCGCGGCTGAATTGCTTTCGGCAGTCCAGGAACCGGTAAAGGTAACTGCGATCGAGTCCTGCTCGACGACCGCTGTGGCCGGCAACGGGCCAAAGAGCCCGCCGGGTCCGGCGCCCCAAACACGGTTTCCCGAATCGAAACTTACACCTAGAAACCGCCCGGCACGCAACTGGACGGGCCAGCGAGGCACGGCGCCCTGAACCAATGCCACAGGCTCCAAACCCTCTTCTCCACCAAGCAGCAACGTTTCATTGGTGAACGCCGCGGTGTGGAACCTTCTGGTTAAGGTCGGGATCGTCCGCCAGTTGAATCCCTCGTCTTCGGAAGTCAATACAGTGGTTCCCGTCACATAAAGGTTTCCGGTCGACGGATCGGTCAACAATGAAACCGGGGGGACCGCACGGCCAATCCCAAAGGTTGCGGACCAGCTATTGCCGGCATCGGTGCTGCGATAAAAATCCAGCGTTGACGAAAGCGGCAAACCGGACGGAGAGTGGGAAACGACAACCGATACCGCGCCGCGGCCGGCCACCACGCTGACCCAGTCCGGCGCCGACGCTGCCGCGGCCGGGTTGGGATTTGGAGGGAGGATCAAGTTGGTCCAGGTACGCCCGCCATCGGAGGATCGGAGGAGGGCATTTTCAATCGTTCCGTCCCGAAAGCCGGCATAGACGCTGCCCTGGCCGTCAAACGCAACCGATGTAGCAGGCGCGGCGAGTATCCTGCTCCATGTTGCCCCTGCGTCCGGCGAGAGAAAAAGCCCTTCCGCGGAACTCGCGAAGATTTGCCCGGAGTTCACTGGATCTACGGCAAGCGTGCAAACCGGCTGATTCGTGAACCGTACGTCAACCGTCCAGGTGCGTCCGCCATCGGCCGAGCGCTTCACGCCCTGCGCGGGACGAGGACTTTGATCGTCGCCCGTGCCTGCATAGAGCACATCCGGAAACCGGGGATCGAGCGCCAGGGAACAGACCTGCACCGAAGAAGCCGAATCAAGCAGGGGAACCCAGCTGTCTCCACCGTCCTGTGTTTTCCAAACGCCTCCGCCGGGCGCGGCAACATACAAGAGAGAATTGTTCCGCGGGTCCGCGGCCAGACCCAAAATCCGGTCGGGGGTTCCCGTGGGGGCCGCAGGATCCCAGGAGACCCGCGACTGGCCCAAGGCGGTCTGAGCAAACGCTCCGGCAAGCCAGAGGCACAACCCGACAATGGGAAGGGCGTGATGCCGGCCCGGCCCTTGCCGGCTAGCGAATGGAACCGAGTGGAGCGTTGCTGGCCGCACTGGATACTCCTCCCGCAGTGACCACCACGGGTAGGTCATTTCCCTGGACCCGGCTGCCGGGGACGTAAATGCTGATTTCGTAAATGCCGGGATACCCAGGCAGCAATCCGGACCACAGCACGGCATAAGGGTGGCCGCCGATCGTGACTGCGACCGGCTGGGTCGTGGTGGAGAACGGGTTCCCGGATCCCGCCTGCCCGGCCGGCACCGAGGGAGTGACCGGGCCTAAGCCCGTTGCGTACAGGAGCAGTATTTCGTCCCGATCCGCCGGATATTGAGGTGTGACCAGGGTCGCATCACTCGCATGAAACAGGGCTCGTTGCTGCCCGTCTACGAGGACGGAGAACACACCGGGTCCTGTGGCATTCACGGCTACCGGAACGCCGGCGCTGGCCTGGCCGAGCCGGGTAGAGCGCACGGTCAGCGTGACGCGGCCAGCCGCCAGATCGGGCGGCAACTGCGCATCAATTTGCGTCGGCGACGTACTGATGAGGGGAATCGCTACTTCATTGGCCGTGACGCAAACGCCCCCCAGGCTCCGCGGCAACGGAGTGGCGCCGGCCGCGGCCGAATCCGCCAGATTGGAGCCGAAAATTGTGATGCGGGAACCGGCGGAGACCGGTCCCGTGAGGCTCGCGCTATTCACCACTCCGCTGGCCAGGAACGAAGGCGCGCGGCCGGCTGCCGAGTTCAGCGACACGACGCTCAAACCGGAATACGTCAGCACGTACGCATTGTTGCCGTTGTCGATCGACAGACCTCGCGCCAGAAGCTGCGTCTGGTTGTTCGCGCCCAGTTCCAGCGCCGTGGCTCGAGGTGGCCACTGCCGCGTACCGGTGGCCGTGCCCACCAGCGCAGGGCTGATGTCCATGACCGGTTCCGGCAAAAAGACTTGAAGGTTCGGCTGCAATGTCGAGAGATTGAATCGCCGCAGGCTCTGCGGTGTTTGGACCGTGCCCGCCTGGACCCGGATGGCACTGTCGTCGGTGGCGATCACCCCGAAGGCGAGGGACGCCTGCGCCTGTGCTCCGGGCACTCCCGGCACTGGCGCAGGCGCCAGATTTCCCCGCAAACCCAGCGACGAATTAAAGACGAAATTATCCACCACATAGGAGGAGCCATCGGCAGCAGCCGACATCGTGCCCCGAAATCCCTGCACAGCCAGGACGCGCGTCACAGAGAACGTGTCCGCGATCGGATCGTAAAGACGAATGCTTCCATTGCCTTCGACGATCATGATCGCGCTGCCGTCTGCGGGTGCGAGCAACTGATTGCGGCCCTGTATCACATTCGCAACACCGATTCCGAGGTTCAGGCGCGGAAACGCGCTGCGCGTCAGCAGGCTCAACTGCCAGATGGAGCCACTTCCAATGGCGCCTCCCCCAGGCGGGATGCCGGGCCCCACCGGTGGCGCCACGGCCAACGGCACAGCCGAAAACAGGAGTGCGTTCGATGAAGCGGCAATCGACCGCGGGAATAACGGAGTAGCGTTCAGAGGCACGGGTCCCATCGGGATTAGATCGATCTCCTGCATCGCGTCCAGGTCCACGACAGAGAGATTTTCCGCTCCGGAGTTTGCCACCACCAGCGTCGAGGCATTAACCATGGCCATGGATCGCGGGCGGTTCCCGACTCGGATGGGCGGCAGGAACGTCTGGCTTGCCAAAGAGAAGACTTCGATTTGATCCTGCGTGTAATTGGCGATGTAGAGCCTCTGCCGGGCAACATCCATCTGAAGATCCACACCCACGCCTGTCATCGGGACGATCATGCCGCGGTCGGACACGTCGCGGAAGTTCAGGTTCACGAGAATAGCCGGCTCGATATTCACGGCCTCCGGAGAAACAATCACCACCACATACTGCAGGGTGCCGCGCGTCGTCACGCTCCGGGGATCGAAACTGATGCTCATCGTCGTTGGAGCCACGCCCGAACCCCGGTTCAAAATGACCGGCGCATTCTGAATATTCATGGTGGCCCCGAAAGTCATTCGTCCCCCGCCTGCGTTGCGGACCTGCACGGAGGCCGTCGCCACGACCCGGTTGCACATGTCCACCGAAAGGATAACGTTCGTGGCGCTGACGTCCAGCACGGGAAGACTGCTCAGTTGCCCAATGGGAATGACCAGCAATCCGGAGGTGGAATTGGCGAAAAGGTTTTGCCCATCGGAGGAAGAAATGATCTTGGACGTGATCGCTTCCGGCAAGCGCAGGCCAAGCTGCGGCGTCAGGCTCGATGAGCGCATGACCTGCAGTACCGCCGCCGTCTGTATGCCCGGAACCTGCCCCGGGATGGCGCCGGGAATCACTGCTCCGCCAGGGTTCTGAGGATTGTTCGTGTTGAGCGGATTGATGGCGGCCTGAGTGGAGAACGTGGAATAAACCGCGTTTCCATCCACCGAAAACGCGCTCCCGCCCGTCAGCGTGGCGGCCACCGCGCCGGCGCGCCCGAGGATCGTCAGCGTCTGCGTGTCAAACAGGAACGGGCCTGCCATGAATCGCGAACCGTCGGTTGACGCCGAGAGAATGGCGCGCAGTCCAGTGACGTTCCTGCTTCGCAGAACCGTTCCGGAAGCAACCTCATAGACGAAGAGCCGGTTCGTCGAAAGTCCGATGATAAGGTTTCCCGAGGCCGTCGCCACAAGGCCCGCCAGGAAACCCGCCGGCGTTGGGCTTGCGGGAATTGCCGGAAGGCCCGCCGCCGGCGTTGCGGGGGGCGAGATCGCCACGGGCAGGAATTGCCCCGTGATGGGATCAAGACGCAGCAGGCCGGCCGTGCCCAGAATGACTATCTTGCCGTCGCTTCCGACGGCAATGGAGTCCGGGCGTGAACCGACAAAATAGTCGGTCACACGTTCACGGGAGTTCAGGTTGATAACACTGATCGTGAGTGAACCAATATTGGCTGAATACAAGCTGTTGCCGTCCGGGCTGATCGCGAGGCTCGCCGGCTGAAGTCCCGTCAGGATGCTTCCAACCAGCCGTCCTCCATCCACCGAATAGATCTCCACCTGATTCCGCAGGGGGTTGGCCAGATACACCAGATTGCGCTGCCCGTCATAGGCGAGGTCCGAGACCTGGCCTACAATTGGAACGACGGTGCCGATATTCGCTGCGGAAGCAGTCGCGCTGCAGAACGAAAATAGCGCGACTGGAATCAAGAACAACAGTCCGGCGCGGCAGGTTCGACGGCCGGATAAAAATTCCATGAACATTCGGAAGCTCCCCAATATGCCAACACGCGGCGAACACCTTCATTTTCAGCCGCAATTCTGGTGTGGGGTTTATACGCCATGATCCACGGCGCCCGCAAGTTTCGCCTCGATGTTTTACATTTTTTTTGTCGGTAGCAAGTAGAAATGTCCGGTTTTTGTAGCAAGTGATCTGTCCGGTTTTGTTGTTTTAAGTTCATCGCCGCCGTGCCTGTGGAAATGTGCGAAACCCAGCAGGGTTTTGCACATTTCCATCAGGCTGCCTTCTTCTTT
>CAMBFR010000171.1 GCA_945865815.1 Candidatus Sulfopaludibacter sp. SbA3 | reverse complement strand
TGGCCTGTCCCCGAATTAGACCTCTTAATACCGGTAGTGCGACGCCTTATACGGCCCGTCGACCGGCACGCCGATATAGCTGGCTTGTTCCGGCGTGAGTTTGGTCAGGCGAACGCCCAGGTGTTCCAGGTGCAGCCGCGCAACTTCCTCGTCGAGATGCTTGGGCAGCATGTAGACCTTCTTCTGGTACTTGCTTCCGTTATCCTTCAGGTCGAGTTGGGCCAGAACCTGGTTCGTGAATGAGGCCGACATCACGAAGCTCGGATGCCCGGTGGCACAGCCGAGGTTGAGCAGCCGGCCCTCCGCGAGAATCATGACACTGTGGCCGTCCGCGAACCGCCACTCGTCATACTGCGGTTTGATATTGATTCGCTCGATCCCCTTTACCTTCTTGAGTCCCGCCATGTCGATTTCATTGTCGAAGTGGCCGATGTTGCCGACGATCGCCTTGTCCTTCATCTTCGCCATGTGCTCGACCGTAATGACATCCTTGTTTCCGGTGGTCGTAATGAAGATGTCCGCCGTCTTGACAACGTCTTCAAGGGTCTTGACCTCGTAGCCTTCCATGGCTGCCTGCAACGCGCAGATCGGATCGATCTCCGTAATAATCACGCGGGCGCCTTGTCCGCGCAGGGACTGGGCGCAGCCCTTGCCGACTTCACCGAACCCGAGGACGACGGCGACTTTTCCGCCAAGCATGACGTCTGTCGCGCGCATCAATCCATCCGGCAGCGAGTGGCGGCAGCCGTAGATGTTGTCGAATTTGCTCTTCGTGACCGAGTCGTTGACGTTGATGGCAGGGAAGAGGAGTGTTTTGGCCTCTTCCATCTGGTAGAGGCGATGCACGCCCGTCGTTGTTTCTTCCGACACGCCTCGGATCGCCTTCGCGATCTTCGACCAGACGCCCGGTCTGGCCTTCAATTCGCTCGTCAGCGTGCGGAGGATGACGCCCCATTCCTCGGGGTCGCTGGCCGCGTTGAACGCGGGCACTTTGCCGGCGGTTTCATATTCCAGGGCTTTGTGAACGAACATCGTCGCGTCACCCCCGTCGTCGACGATCTGCGCCGGACCCGAGTTGTCGGGCCATCGAAGGGCTTCCGCCGTACACCACCAGTATTCATCGAGGTCTTCGCCCTTCCAGGCAAACACTGGAATGCCTCGCGGTTTTTCCGGCGTGCCGCCGGTTTCAGGCCGGCCGACTGCCACGGCGGCCGCTGCGTGATCCTGCGTGGAAAAAATGTTGCAGGAGACCCACCGCACATCGCCGCCCAGCTCAGCCAGCGTTTCGATAAGGACAGCCGTTTGAATCGTCATGTGCAGGCTGCCCATAATCTGCATTCCGGCCAGCGGCTTTGTGGCCGCGTAGCGGGCGCGAACCGCCATCAAGCCGGGCATTTCCTGTTCGGCGAGCCGGATTTCCTTCCGGCCGAATTCAGCGAGACTCAGATCCTTTACCTTGAACGGCTCGCGTCCTGCGTTGCGGGCCTGGTCAAAGGCGTGTGCGCGTTCGATCGTGGCTGACATCAATTGCTCCTTTGTAGGTTGTAAGTGTTATTGCAGTCTATCCCCGCCGCGCGGTCGCGACGAATAGCGAAGGTCCTTTTGTTTTCGCGTCGGGCGGCAGTATGCGCCAGTGAATATCCTTGAATCGCGCGGCCTGCAGCCAATGCGTCATTTGTTTTTCGCTGACACCCAGCCAGACGTGCCCCATGGTCTGCCGGTATTCTTCACGCTCGTGCGGCAGCATGTCGAGTATGAGCAGGCGGCCCCCGGCCTTGAGCGTGCGGGCCGCTTCCGTCAGGACCCGCGGCGGATCGGGCAGATGATGGAGAACCAGCATCATCAGCGCGACGTCCAGTTGTCCATTGTCGATCGGCAACTTTTCGAGCGTTCCCTGGCGGATCTGGACGTTCCGGCATCCGGCGAGATTCTTCCGCGCCGCTTTCAGCATTTCCTTCGAGGCGTCCACTGCGATGATTCGTCCCGCAAACGGCGCGAGCCATTCCGCGATATTCCCCGTTCCGCAGCCAAGATCGCCGACCACCGCATCCGGGTCCAGAAGGCCGGCCAGCGCGCGAAGATGGCTTGTGGCTCCGAAAAGGTCCTCGCGGAGCCGATCCCATTGGCCCGCGGAAGTCGAGAAAAAGGCTTCGGACTGACTGCGGCGCCGCGCCAGGACCTGCTTCAGGCGCCGGCCGTCATCGGAAGCGGCGGAAGAGGCGATGACCGGTTCCCGCACCACCTGCCACAGCTTGCGGGCGGAGTCGCCG
Organism: Candidatus Sulfopaludibacter sp. SbA3; assembly: GCA_945865815.1. GTDB lineage: Bacteria > Acidobacteriota > Terriglobia > 20CM-2-55-15 > 20CM-2-55-15 > CAMBFR01. Next base: position 2,953 of record CAMBFR010000171.1, on the reverse strand, counting down.
ACATCGTCGAGCGGCAGGGTATACAGCCGCCGCGTCCCGTCCTTTCGGGACGTCACCCAGTCGCCGTCGGCCATGGTTTTCAAATGACGGCTGACCGTGGATTGCGGCAGCTGGACGACGTCGCAGAGTTCCGAAACGGTAAGCTCGCGGCCTTCGAGCACGGCAAGCATCCGGACCCGAATGGCGTCTGAAAGAACTGTGAGTTGATCGATGACTGCGTGATTCATCCGAATAACCGGATGAAAGCATAGATGCGTCGTACGTGAGTGTCAAATGGATTTTGGAGGCGCTCTGGAGTTTGGACATTTGTGGGAGAGCAGCGCAAACACTCCCCTCCTGGATTAGGAGGGGCGCCGTTCGCGCATTTTTCAGCGAACGGCGGGGTGGTGTACATGCTGCGAAGCCACCCTATAGATATCCGCGCAGCGAACCGATTTGAATGAGCGCTACGCGAGCATCCATAACGTGGCTTCGCGTCATTGCGTACCACCCCGTCTGCGCCAATAAGGAACGGGACCAGTCCCCTGGTGGCGCAGCCACCCCTCCTAAGACAGGAGGGGAGTTCGGACTCACGTTTCGCTGGCTCGACATACCTATGAATGAAGCGTGAGGTTGAAGACTTCAGTGCACGGGGCCGAAAGTCCCGCGCCCACCGTTTCACCCGCCATTTCCTCTTCCCATGCGCACTGCGTTATGATCCCGGTCATGCTTACAGTGGACTTGAACAAGATTGTAAAAGCGGACCAGGACCATCTTATCCACCCTCTTTATCACCCGAATGACCAGAAGGACCCTTTCGTCTGGGTCAAAGGCAGTGGTGCAATACTGACGACCGCCAACGGCCGTGAATTGATCGACGGACTTGCATGTCTGTGGAACGTGACGCTCGGGCACGGGCGAAAAGAGCTGGCGCAGGCGGCCGCAAGGCAAATGGAGCAACTGGCGTTCGTCACCAACTACACAGGCAGCACGAACGTTCCGGCGGTCCAGCTTGCCGAGAAACTGGCCGCCCTGTGTTATCCCTCGATAAATCATTTTTTCTTCACGTGCGGCGGCGGCGAATCCAACGACAGCGCGATCAAAACCGCGCGATTCCACTGGATCAGCCAGGGCAGACCGGAGAAGACCAAGATCATCAGCCGCGAGCATGGCTATCACGGCGTGACCATCGGTTCCATGAGCGCCACCGGCATTCCCGGGTTCTGGCCGGCGTTCGGCGGCCGCGCACCGGGATTTGTTTCCATTCCATCGCCGTACCCTTATCGCTTCGTTTCGCAGGACTCCAGCGTCAGTGCCGGCCGCGCGGCGGCGAATCTTCTGGAAGAGGCCATCCTCAGGGAGGGTCCGGAGACGGTTGCCGCATTCCTTGCGGAACCGGTGCAGGGCGCGGGCGGACTGATGGTCCCGCCGGACGACTATTTCCCGCGTATTCGAGAGATTTGCGACAAGTACGACGTCCTGTTTATATCCGACGAAGTGATTACCGGCTTCGGCCGTACCGGCCGTTGGTTCGGGCTCGAGCACTGGAAAGTCGAGCCCGACATCATCTCGTTCGCAAAGGGAATTACGTCGGGTTATCTGCCCCTTGGTGGAATTGGCGTTTCCGATAAAGTTTACAAAGTGATTGCGGAGGTTCCGCCCGAGCGCCGATGGATGCACGCTTTCACATACTCGGGTCACGCGACCGCCTGCGCGGTTGGACTGGCCACGCTGGACATTCTGGAAAAGGAGAACCTTGTCGAGGTGGCGGGACGGAAGGGGAAGAAACTGCTCGATGGGCTCAGGCAGCTTTCCTCCCTGGAGAACGTTGGCGATGTTCGCGGGCTGGGCTTGATGTGCGGTGTGGAACTGGTCGAAGACAAGGCAACGAAACGCGCATTCCCGGCCGCGGCCAAAGTGGGCGTTCGTATGTACAGGGAGTGCTGCAAGCGCGGCTTGTTCAGCCGCATCAAGGACGACATCTACATGCTGGCTCCGCCGTTCGTTATCACCGATGCCGAGATCGATCGCGCTGTGAATATCATCGGCGAAGCCATACCGGCGGCAGTTAAGAGCGGTTAAGAGTTAGTTTCGCTTGCGTACCATGCCGGATGAACGGATAATCGCGGAAATTTTCAGTGTCGCCGTCCTGTGGAGGAGAAAATGAAGCCAGCACTTCTTGGCATAGGGATCATTTTAGCAATGGCCGGTTTCGCCGATGCGCAATGGATCACCATACCGTGGAAAGGGATACCGCGCACGGCAGACGGCAAGCCGGATATGGCTGCGCCTGCGCCCAGGAACGCGGAGGGCAAGCCGGCCTTGTCGGGAATCTGGCGCGCGGCGGATGGCCGATATCTGGGAAACATCATGGCGGACGAAGCGGTGCCGCCATTCCAGCCGTGGGCAGCTGCGCTATACGACGAGCGCGTTAAGACCCTTGGCAAGGACAGGCCGTCCGGACGTTGTCTACCCCATGCGGTGCCCGACAACATGATGGTCCGCAGCGGCCCATTCAAGATTTTCGAGACTCCCGGCGTTGTTGTGATTCTTTTCGAAGAGTTCAATCACTTCCGCCAGATCTTTACCGACGGCCGGCCGCTTCCGGAGATTGTGACTCCCAGCTGGTTCGGCTATTCCGTGGGCAAATGGGAAGGCGATACGTTTGTCGCCGAAACGATCGGTTTCCATGACCGGTCATGGCTGGACAACCCGGGCCATCCCCACAGCGATGCCATGAAGGTGACCGAGCGTTTCCGCAGGCGGGATTTTGGCCACATGGACATTACGATCACCATCGACGATCCAAAAGCCTATACGCGCCCGTGGTCCGCGAATGCGAAGTTTGACCTGGCGGCGGATTCCGAGATCCTGGAGAGCATTTGCGAAAACGAAAAGGATTTTGAGCACACGCTTCCATAATTTTGGGACAGGCCACTGAATTCCCTGTTTTCGAGTAAGTAGGGAATTCAGT
>CAMBFR010000170.1 GCA_945865815.1 Candidatus Sulfopaludibacter sp. SbA3 | reverse complement strand
AGGGATCGCCAGTCCAATTCAAAATTTCGGAATTTCGGGATTTGAGATGCAGGATTCGTCCAATCTCAAAATGTCTCCCTTGAGGTCCATTCCACAACGTCCTAAGATATCCACCATCACGAGAGGTATTTCTGAAAAGACCAATTCTTATCTGTCTGGCCGTTCTCTTGTTCTGCAGTGCGCTGGTGGCCCAGGAAACCAAGGATGCGCCTTCGGCAGCGGCGAACCCGCTGGCTCAATTGCACGACCAGGTCGAGCTCGTTCTGGCCGAGGCGAAGATGCCGTTCACCGATGCGCAGGAGAAGGCGATTGTCCTCATGATGGAGGACCGGCGCAAAGCTTCCGAGGATCTGTTCGGAAACCTTATGGATTTCAGGGCCGGCCCGACGCAGGGAACAGCCAGCGACCAGATGCTTTCGGCCATCGAGTGGCTGCGCGCGGAATTCCAGAAGGGGCTGCAGGACGTTCTGACGCCGGAGCAACTCGCCGTATGGACGCGGTCCCAGGCTGCCACCATCCGGCAGACGGCCGGTTCGGCCGGGACGGCGGAAGGGCGGCCGGGACCGCCGGTACGCCAGCAAACCCAATACGTGCGCATCAACAACAATACCTTCACCGCGGAGAACAACTCGTACGTCGCGCGCGGCTCGGCAACGCTGGGCGGCGCGGAGGTCATCCAGCGTGGCGGGCAGGGCGCATGGCACGGTACCGGCCAGTTTTTCTGGCAGAGCGAGAAGCTGAATGCGGGCCGCCGCTTCGCGAGCAACAAGCCGCCATACCAGGAACGGCAGTCGAGTTTCGATTTCAGCGGACCGTTGATTCCAGGCTGGCTGACGGCGGGCGCCAGCGGCAGCCAGAATGAGTCCAAGAACGTCGATACCGTGCGGGCGACGCTCGCCGACGGAAGCATCTACGCGCTCGGCATCACGAAGCCATCCATTATTCGCTCGCTGGCGTCGCTGGGGACCCTGCAGATGACCGACGGCAACTCCCTGACGTACAACTTCACTTATCAGACGAACAAGAGCGAGAACAACGGCGCCGGGGCATTTGTGCTGCCTGAGCGCGCTGCAACCATAACCGGCAGCAACTATTCGATCGATCTGAAACAGTTCTCGACGCTGTCGCCGCGATCGATTCTCGAGACGGGCTTCACTTTCAAGCGCACCCGGAGCAAAACCGTGCCGGTCACCGAAGCGCTTCGCATCAACGTGACCGAAGCGTTCTCGAGCGGTGGCGCGCAGAACAATTCCGACACGACGATCGATCTGTACAGTTTCAACAACCTGTATACGCGGCTTGGCGAAAAACTGACGATCAAGACGGGCGTGGAAGGGTTCTGGCAGAAAAATCACTCGATCACGACCAACAACTTCATCGGCACGTATACCTTTTCGAGCCTGGATGCCTTCAACGGCCGCAGACCCGCCAATTTCCGGGTGAACCGGGGGATTCCGGAGCTGCGGTTCAACCAGCTCGAAGTTGCTTTCTTCATGCAGAACGATTTGAAGCTGACCGACCGTTTCACGTTCCTGTACGGCGCCCGCTACCAGAACCAGACCAACATCGGCGACCACAACAATCTGGATGGGCGGTTGGGCTTTGCCTACGCGCTCGGCAGGGCAACCGTAATCCGTGGAGGGGCCGGCCTTTTCCACTCGGTGATCACCACCGCGACGATCGAAACGCAAGTGCGTCAGAACGGCACGACGCAGTATGAAATTGTGGTCGACAATCCGTCGTACGATCCCGCGAATCCGGATCCGTTCGGCTCGGGAGCGATACGAAGCACATTCCCGTCGGTACGCGTGCTGGATCCCAATCTTGCGACGCCCTACAACACGGTGATGATGGTGTCGTTTGAACGCACCTTCTTCAGCAACCTGTTCATCAGCGTCCTGTACGATCACGGCCGCGACGTTCACCGCATTCGCACGCGAAACCTGAATGCCCCGCGAGACATCACCTCATCGATTCCGGCGTCGTGCCGTCCGGAGCAGACCTCCGAGGCCCTCGGCTGCGTACGGCCTTTCCCGGGCCGCGGCAATATCCTCAGTTATGAGTCGACCGGCCTGGAGACTTCCAACAATATCCGCGTGAACTACCGCCAGCGATTCAGCATCTTCAACGTCACCGCCAACTACGTGATGCAGCGTTCCTATTCCGACGCTCCGATCAATCCGGTGCAGTCCCCTACCGGCGTCGGATTCACCATCGACGGACTTGGCATGGACCAGTATGACCTTCGCGGAGACTGGGCGCGTTCGTCCTTTCCGATGCACACGGTGAACAGTTCCGTGAATGCAAGGCTGCCGTTCGGTATTTTCCTGACCCAGGGCATTTCCGCCAATTTTCAGAAGCCCTATACGATCACGACCGGTACGGACGACAACCACGACTCCGTCATCAATGACCGTCCGGCCGGCGGCAAGCGAAACACCGAACCCGGCCCGAATCAAGTTACGGTGAACTACAACTTCTCCAAGGCCTTCTTCTTCGGAGACGCCCCTGCCGGCAATGTCGCGCGCAAGAACGCGAACTTCTACGCGAATATCACGAACGCCTTCAACCGTCCGAATTACGGCATGCCTTCAGGCACGATGACGTCCCCGAATTTTCGCAGATCGACCACTGCCGCAAATCCAAGAGAGATCGAAATCGGCGTGCGGTACCAGTTCTAAAGACGTCTTGCTCAGAAGCCCTCACCCGCCGCTTCGCGGCACCCTCTCCCGGAAGGAGAGGGGCTAATTAGCAAAAAGCTTCTAATTCTTGTCGTCAGGGTTTATAAAGGCTCGCATATCACATGGAGGGACAATGGCCAGATTGAGCGCAACGATTCTCTTGATTGGTTTCCTGGCCGCCGCCGCTTTCGGCGCCGGCTTGACGGACAGTTTGAAGCCTGGGAAGGCGAACCTGCAATCCGCATCACAGATTGCGTTCGGACCCGAGGGCATACTTTTTGTCGGCGATTCGCGTCAGGCAACAGTCTTTGCCATTGCAACGGACGACACGAAAGCCCCCACAGGACCCGTGAACATCAACGTTGAGGCCGTGAACGAAAAGATCGCGGCGCTGCTCGGCATTCCGGCCGATCAGCTTCTCATCAATGATATGGACGTCAATCCGCTGTCGCGCAACATCTATGTGGCAGTGTCGCGCGGACTCGGACCGGATGCACTTCCGGTCATTCTGAAAATTGACGGCGCCAGCAAGATTTCCGAATTCCGGTTGGACAACGTTCGCCACGCGATGGCCGCGCTCGTGGATGCGCCGGAAGCAAAGCCCGACGCCGGAGTGAGGGGCCCCGAAGGCCAGGTGAATGCCAATCCGCGAGTCCGAACGATCCACGATATGTCTTATCTGGACGGAAAAGTGCTCGTCGCCGGCCTGTCGAACCAGGATTTCGCTTCCGATATGCGTTCGATTCCGTTTCCGTTCTCCAAGGTCGACAAAGGCACCGGCATTCGCATGTGGCATGCGGCCCACGGACGATACGAGACAGCGTCACCCGTGCGTAGTTTCGTTCCGTACACCGTCAACAAGGAACAGTTCGTTCTCGCCAGCTATGGCTGCACCCCGGTAGTCAAGATCCCGGTAAAAGAGTTGAAGGCCGGCGGTAAAGTCCAGGGCACCACGATTGTGGAACTCGGCAGTGGCAGCACTCCGCTCGACATGCTCTCGTACCAGAAGAGTGGAAAGAACTACATCCTGATCGCGACGACGTCGCGTGGTGTGATGAAGTTTTCGGCCGATGAAGTTGGCACGGCTAAGAAGCTCGGACCTCCGACCAACGCCTGTGAACAATCGAACGAGCAGAGCAGTCCGAGACCGGGAGCCATGCCCGCTTGCACTATCGAGGTCGGCGGCATTCCGTACGAGACGATTGAGACTCTGAAAGGCGTGTGGCAGATGGCGAAGCTTGACGAGAGTAAGGCCGTCGTTCTTGCGGATCGCAAGCCCTGGGCGCCTAACGCTCGCGAAGCCGGAAAAGTTGTTCCGCCGGTGGTTCCGGGCAACGCGTCATGGTTTACGCTGGATCCCAATACAGCGATTGACCTGAAGACGATTGCACTTCCGTAATTATGGCTCTTCTCCGGGCAGCGCTTGTCATTTCCCTGCTGGCGCTGCCTTCCCTGGCACAAACGATTGAACTTCGAGACGGCGCATTTCGGGTTTCCGGTTGGAAACCCGATCGCCCCGTCGTGGCCGAAGACTTCTCGTCTGTATTTACTGTCCGAACCGGAGACTCGGGCTCGCCGGCCATCCTGGGCTCTTATTCAATGGAGGGCGGTGTCCTCGTGTTTCGGCCCCGCTTTCCGCTCATGGAAGGCGTGCGATACCGCGCCGTTTTTCATCGCGATGGCGTTGCGCCGATAGAAACAGTATTCGGCGGGAAGAAAGACGCCGGCAACACACCGGCGGCGCACGTTGTACGGGTTTATCCTTCCCGGGATGTTTTGCCCAGCAACCAGTTAAAGCTCTATGTTCATTTCTCCGTTCCGATGAGTTACGGCGAAGTTTCACGGCACGTCCATTGGCTGGACAAAGACGGAAAGCCATTGGATTGGCCATTCCTGGTCTCCGGTGAACTGTGGGATACCGGGCAGCAGCGGCTCACCCTCTTCTTCGAGCCGGGACGCATCAAACGAGGCGTCGCACTGAACGAACTCATGGGCCCCCCTCTTCGCGAAGGCGAAGAATACACATTGGTTATCGATCGCGAGTTCCGGGACTCGCGCAGCTCGCCGCTCGAGGAAACGTTTCGAAGAACATTTCGTGGCGGGCCTGCCGACAGGACGCGCATCGACCCGAAACAGTGGGCCGTTACAGCGCCCAGGGCCGGGACAACCGATCCCCTCACCGTCGATTTTGGCGAGCCGATGGACTTTGCGCTCGCTGAGCATACGCTCTCGGTGACAGGTATTTCCGGCGTGGTTTCCGTCGAACGGAACGAAACGCGATGGGTCTTCAAGCCGAATCAGGCCTGGCGCGCGGGAAACCACGAATTGACGGTTGATCTCGCTCTCGAGGACATCGCCGGCAACCGCATCGACCGCTTATTCGACGCCGATGTCACGGAAACGCCCCCTCAGCCTGAAATCACAGCCGAGACGATTTCGATTCCATTTCAGATCAACTAGCCCTACCTTCGCATCAGACGTCATAGAACTCGGATTTGGTGGCGGAATTATGCATGAATAGGCCGACTCGTCATACATGAAAGAAGAGTAGGAAACCAGCGGTCCAATTCGAAAGCTTTCACGGCACGGCGTTGTTGAGCGTTCA
>CAMBFR010000169.1 GCA_945865815.1 Candidatus Sulfopaludibacter sp. SbA3 | reverse complement strand
GACGTTGACCGAATTCTGCAAAGGATTCGGTCAACGTCCCCACAATTCCCCTCCCTGGTATTTGAGTTTTCCCTAACCGGTGCTAAGATTCCGCTGCTCACATCTAACGGTAATCTGGAGGTCATAGAACGATGAACGTAAGAATGTTTCGGCTGATTTTGCTTTTGGCGTGCCTCGCGCTCGCGGTGCCTGCGTTTTCTCAGGGCGGGCTTCAGGATGGCCAGGGTCATCCTTTGAAAGGCGTCTGGCTCGGAGACTGGGGTCCGAACGCAAATACCCGCACTGATGTGACGATCGAGATGAACTGGGATGGCAAGGCCGTGACCGGCAGCATCAATCCCGGCCCGGATGCCATTGCCTTTACCAGAGCTGAACTCAATCACAACGACTGGACAGTACACCTGGAAGGAACGAAAAACGGTGTGCGGTATGTTATCGACGGCAAGATCGAGAATCTCGGTTCCGTTCGACGTTCGATCGTCGGCACCTGGGTTCAAGGCAATCAGCGAGGCGATTTCAAAATCCAACGTCACTAGACCGCAGTCTTCCCCGTTTATTGGTCTAATTCGGGGACAGGCGCTCAATTTGAGTGCCTGTCCCCGAATAAAACCACTACCCCGAGACCTCACCTGTCCTTCCTCCGTCATACAAAGCGGAACATGGAGTCTCTTCGGTTTGTCCATACGGCAGATCTTCATCTGGATAGTCCCTTTCGCGGACTGAGCGACGCATCAGCCGCGCTTCGTGACCAGATGCAGGCGGCTACGCTTGGAGCGTTTGATCGGATTGTCGATCACACCATCGAGTCCAAAGCGGACTTCCTGGTTATTGCGGGCGACCTGTACGACTCAAAGGACCGGAGCCTGCGCGCGCTCGTGAACTTTCGAAAGCAGATGGAGCGGCTCGCGGACCGCAATGTCCCCGTGTATATAGTGCATGGAAATCATGATCCCCTGAATGGCTGGGGCAGCGAGTTTCAGCTTCCTCCGAATGTCACCACGTTCAGCGGGCGCACGGACACCGAGCCTTACATTCGACGAGGGCGCGAGGCCGCGCGCATCACCGGTGTCAGCTACACGCGCGAGAGGGTCACCGATAATCTCGCTTCGTCTTTTCGGCCGACGGCCGGGGCCCCGTACTCGCTGGCTTTACTTCACGCCAATGTCGGCGGCAATACGGGCCACGCCGATTACGCCCCTGCCACGCTGGATGAACTGACCGGCGCAGGTTTCGATTACTGGGCCCTTGGGCACGTGCACAGCCGCGCCGTGCTCGCCACCGAGCCCGCCACGGTTGTGTATCCCGGAAATCCGCAGGGGCGCAACCCGCGGGAGGGAGGCCCGAGGGGTTGTTTCCAGGTGGACGTGGATACGAACGGCCGCGCGCGCCTGGAATTTATCGAGACCAGTGTTGTGCGGTGGGATCACCTGCGAATTTCGATTGCCGGGCATTCGCGCATGGACGCGTTCCTCGAAACGATGATCGAGAAGGGCCGAGAGACGGCCGCGCGGTTTGACGGCTCAACCGTGGTGCGCTGCACGATCTCCGGAAATGGTCCGCTGCACCGGGATCTTCAACGCGACGGCATGGCAGAGGAACTTCGCGAAGAGCTGCAGGCAGTCCTGATGACGGAGTCCGTAAGGATAGCCACGGGGCCCGATCTGGATCTGGAGGCCCTGTCACGGACCGAAACAATGGTCAGCGACTTCTTGAAACTGACCGCGCGCGCCATGGAAGATCCGGAACTCCGTCAGAAGCTCGCCGATCAGTTGACGCCGCTGTTCAGGCGAAGGGAATTGAAGCTTCCCGACGATGCGAGGCTGAAGGAATGGATCGAACGCGCCGGAACGCTTGGAATTGACCTGCTTTTGGATTCGTAAAAAGACAAATAAAGATAAATGAAGATCCATAACATCCACGTCAACGGCTTCGGGGTCTGGAACGACAAAACGTGGGGGCCATTGTCTCCGGGATTGAACGTATTCCACGGGCCCAATGAAACCGGCAAGAGCACGCTGATGGCTTTCGTTCGATCGATACTTTTCGGTTTTGAACGGCGGGGCGCGCCCAGGCGATACGAACCGTTGGCCGGCGGTGTGCATGGCGGCTGGCTCGACATTGAAGCTGGAGGGAGCCCTCTGCGCGTCGAGCGAAAACCCGGACGCCATGTTCGAGGAACGGTTGCCGTATACGAAGGAGATTCCACTTACGGAGAAGAGGCCATGGATCGCCTGCTCGCGGGAACCACCCGGACCCTTTATCATAATGTCTTCGCATTCGGCCTGGAGGAGCTCGAGCATTTTCATACCCTGCAGGAAAACGAAATTGCCGGCCACATTTCGGGCGCGGGCCTTGGCATTGGAGCCGCGCGATGGGCAGGGGTTCAGAAGGATCTTGAGGACCGGCAAAGCGCGCTGTTCCTGCCTCGCGGCCAGAACACCACGATCAATACCGCTCTCAGAGACCTCGATGCGATTCGCGACGATCTGGACCGAACCGCGCGTCAGCCGGAAGAGTACCTGACGGCCCACGAGACGCGGGCGCGCCTGGCCACGGAACTCGAAGGATTGGAATCTTCGTGTGAAGAGGCGGCGAGGAGAGTGGAGCACTATGCGCGGCGCGCGAAATCGCGTCCGCTTCGGGAACGCCGCGCCAGGATCGAGGCCCGCCTTTCCGAGTTGCCCGTGGTTGACCGGTTTCCCGAGGGCGGAGTGGAACGGCTCAGCCTGCTGATCGATCCGTTACGCGCTCTTGAGGCGGAGCGGATCAAAGTCGAGCGCGACGCGGAGCTGCGGCGCCTTCGAAGGATCGAGCTGCATTCGCTTGCCGATCCGGGGGAACTGGCGCGGCGTGCCCAGGTGATTGAGTCTTTGCGGACGCTGGTTCCCCGGGTGGAAGCGGCGCGGCGCGTTTACGCCGTGTCGAATGAGCGCCGGACAGCGGTAGCCGACGAAAAGCGTACCCTCGATGTCTCGGTCGAAAGCATTCGTCCGCCCTCCGAGCCCGCATTCTTCACCTTCATTGCCTTGTTGTGGTGCGGCGTCGCCGGCCTGGTGTGGGGAGGACAGCAGTACGTGGGCGCCGCCCTCGGCGCGGTTTCGCTTATTCCGATGTTCTGGTACCGCCAGCGCCGAATTCGGGCCGCCGTGCTCGAGGAGCAGGCCGGCGCGTGTTCCATCCGGCTTGATATCTGTACCGCGGATCTGAAGGCGACCCATGACGAGGCCCGCGAAATCGAGGCTGAAATCCGGCGCCTGACAGGCCAGGACATCGTTACTGCCGCCGATATCGATGCCCGCGTCTCGGAACTCGATCGCCTCTCGAAGTTGAAGGACGAAATTCGAAGCCTGGACGAGGCTGCTGCCCGTTCCGAGTCCGATGTGGCGCGTCTGGCCCGGCAGATTGCCGAGGCTCAGCAACGGGTCCAGTCTCTTCTGGCGGATGGTTCCGCAACAAGCGAAGCGGAATTCGTGGAACGCGCGGAGATTCACAAGCAGCGCCGGCAATTGCTCCACGAACTGGAGAAGATTCCAGTGGAGGTGGCGGAGCCGGGAGTCCTGTTCGACTTCCGCATCGACGAAGAGGCCGCATTCGAGACTGCAAGAAGCGAGCTGGAGGCTGTCGAGCAACGGCTTGCGATGGTGCGGCACGAATCGGGCCGCGTTGAGGAACGTATCGTAATAATGGAGAAGAGCGAAGAACGCTCGCGCGTCCTGTCCAAACAGGAAACCGTGCTGGCTCAAATCGACGAAGCCGCCGAGCAATGGGCGGTGATTACGCTGTGCCGCGCCCTGCTGGATGAAACACGAAAGCTGTATGAAACCGAGCGGCAGCCCGACGTTCTCCGGCAGGCGTCGTCGTTCTTCAGCCTCATGACTGAAGGCCGGTATTGCCGCGTTATCGCGCCGCTGGACGGCAGCGAGATCCAGGTCGAGCGCAGGGACGGCGCCCGGCTGTCACCGCAGGTGTTGAGCCGCGGAACCGCGGAACAGCTCTATCTATCGATGCGCCTCGCGCTGGTTCGTGAATACGCCAATCATGTGGAACCGCTTCCCGTGATTTTCGATGACATATTCGTCAATTTCGATCCGGCGCGGACGCGCAGCTCCATGGCCGCGGTGCGGGAACTGGCCACGACCCACCAGGTTCTTCTATTTACCTGCCATCCTCATCTTGTCGGCTACGTCCAGGAAATTGTCCCCTCGGCCCAGGTGTTTCCACTACAATAGCCCCCAATTAGTGTCGCGCGACAGGGAGGCAGAGAATGGGTCGAAACGCACAACTGATCCGCCAGTGGGCCATAATGAAGCAGATTGAGACCACCCGCTGGACCACAATCTCCGACCTCGCGGATCATCACGTCGTTTCAACAAAAACGATTCGCCGCGACCTTGCAGCCCTGATGGAAGCCGGTTTTCCGCTCTACGACGAAAGGTACGACGGCAAAGTCTACTGGCGCCTGGACGAGCAATACAAAGGGCTGCCGCTGGCAAACCTCTCCCTGTCTGAGATCGCCGCGCTGTATTTCAGCAAGAAGCTTGTCGTAAACCTGGCGGCGCCTCCGTTCTCGAGCGATATCGCCTCGGCGTTCAAGAAAATCGAAAGTGCCCTTCCGGAAAAAAATGTCGCTTTCCTCGATAGTCTCGATTCCATGATCAGCGTACGCGCCGACGCGCCGAAGGATCTGGATCAGCATAAACAGACTATTCGCGTCCTGATGGATGCCATGGGCGGCGAGAACAAGATCCGGATGCAGTATTACTCGGTTCACAGCAGTCAAAAGAAGAGCTATACGATTCATCCTTACCGTTTGATGTACTTCCGCGGTGGACTCTACTTGTTTGGATACGTCGAGGAATACGCGCAAATCCGGACATTCGCCGTGGAACGCATCGAGAGCATCGAGAAGCTGAACGTCGAATTTGAAAAACCGCCGGATTTTTCCGTCGAAAGCTACCTCGAATCGTCTTTCGGCCTGGTCAAGGAAGAACCGTTCGACGTCGAGATCGTCTTCAACCCTGAGGTTGTCGAATACGTGCGTTCACGCGTTTGGCACCCATCGCAGCAGTGCCGGGAGATCAGCGGCGGCCGCCTTACGATGAAGATGCATGTTGGCGGTGAATTCGAGCTGGTCTCGTGGATTCTCAGCTTCGGCCCGTCGGCCCAGGTGATTTTGCCGGAAAAGCTGCGCCGCCGCGTCGAAACGGAACTGAGGCGCGCTCTAGACAACTATAAGACGGAGGTAACCGTCGCGCCTCCGCGCAAGGCGAAGAAGGTGGAATCCAAGAAAGCCACCGCTGCAGTAGGTCGGCGGGGGTAGGATAATTCGGGGTCTGACGGGTGAATTCCCATTTTCGATC
>CAMBFR010000168.1 GCA_945865815.1 Candidatus Sulfopaludibacter sp. SbA3 | reverse complement strand
ACTTGTGCCGCTTCATGAAAGCCCTGACCGCACTCGGCCGCTCCGCCACAGGCGTGGCCGCGAGTGCCGGGCCGTCCCCGCCCGTCAGGCCCGCAACAATTCGCCCGTTCTCCCCGAGAAAGAGCCGCTCTTCCAGGGCCAGAAACGTGGAGCGATGGGCCTGCAGCAGTTCGAGGACTTCGACGGTTCGATGACGCGCCGTCGGGGCGATTACGACGAGCGGCCCCGGCTGGTGCAGCAGAAGGCGCTGAAGGAAGCCGACAAAGTGTTGACGGTCGTGCAGAAGGGCAAGGAATGCCGGCTGGCCTCGGGTCCCCGGGGCATCGGAGACGCCGACGGCCCAAATGCCCTTTCCGCGCGCGATTGGAATCTGCCAGCGCACACCGAGCGGCGCGGCGATCCCCTTCACAAACGTCGTTATGTCCAACTCCTGCAGCAGCACGTCCCGGCGCACCAAGGTGACTCTTTCGCAGCGTTCATGAGGATCACGGCAAAGCGCCACGTATTCGCCATTCGGATGGTCGACGATTCTCCGCGGACAGTATCCCATCTGCGGTCCCGGGCACGGATAGTGGGTGCCCTCCTCGTCGGTTACTCGAAGGTGCGGCCGAACCAGCTCAAATTCGGGGCCACAGCAGGCCGCCCAGAACGACGGAATGGCGGTCTGCCCCGGTATGCTCTCGATTGCCTGCCACAAGCGGCTGAGCGGCCTCATCTTCTCCCCCTGTTTCATCCCGAACGAATCCCCGCACACGCAACCAGTTTTCGATCACCGATGCTTCTTCTCCGCGCCCGTACTCGGCGATATTGGGCGGGCGCACCAGGAGGGGCCGCGGGCTGGTTGCACCGGCAAGCTTGACGGCGAATCGTGCATTGATGAGGTCGGCGTCTTGGTCAATCTCGCGGCCGCGCCTCGCCAAAAGGCTGAAGACATCCGAACTTTTCCATCTATGCGAAGAGTCAGGGCTGTCAGACCAGGTGTAATTCAGTTCCGTTAACCTCACCCACTCCATCCCGCCCACGTCGCGGCATCGCAATGCGGGCGCCCCTATTTGCAGCAGCGGGCTGAGGGTATATTTCTTCGAGTAGAGGAATTTATCGGGATCGCCGAAGACGTGCTTGCCGAACTTTTCCAGGTAGAGGCGAACCTCGCCGATGGTGCTCGTGCTGATCTTCAACTCGTTGTACGCATAGTCGTAAACTACGATGTCCGTCTTTTCCGGGCGGAAAAATGTACAGGTGGACTCGCGCCCCTTGCGACTGGGTTCTCGCTTGCAGAGTTGCCCATGCTGAACCAGGAATCGGACTTCCTCCGGAAAGTCTGTGCGAAGTACCCGGCAGCCGACGCCGCGCTTTTTTGCCATGAACCATCCCTCGAGGTCTGCCTCGAGTTCGGAAAAATCCTGGGGCAAGTCCTGGGGCCGGCGAACGTCCTCGGGATCCCGCGCGCAGAAACTTTCGAATTTCCGGCGCCGGTACGTTCCGATCTCACGCTCCTTGAGCACCAACATGTCTGGCGCCTCGAGCCAAATGCTGGCCGCCAAGTCGGTAGCGGTGGACTCGGCATCGATTTCGATGAAGTTCCGCCGAGCGATTTCAAATAGCTGATCGAAATTGGCATCAGTTCCCAAGTTGCTGATAACGTGAAGGCCCTCAATGATTTGGGGCGGCATGAACTCGTCCGGTTGAGCCAGGATGAGCGAGAGTTGCATATAGTCGATTTCTGGATCAGGGCCTAGTGGCAGCAGGAGGCCCCGCTCCTCCAGAAATTGCCGGCACGGCTCCAATAAACGGATCAACTTGCCGGGCTGAATGGTCTTCAAGAGATCCGGTTGCGGAAAGCTCTTTGGGTTGAAGCGGATCATCGGTTTTGCCTCCAGGCTGCGATTGATATTCGGTCGCCAGGCACGGTGGGGGATGCCATCACCTGTTAACGAAACGATCATAGTAGCACGGCGAACACATGGCGAAGACAATCCACAGCCTATGTTGTTGGAAAGGAAGCAAATCGAGTTCTTGCCCTCGAATGCCTGTGGAAATCTGGGGCCGCTCTATTTCCGTAAATCTATGAATTCACAAGTCCATTGGTTCCGTTGACGTGGCACGCGGCGGATTTCTGCCATTTCCGTTTTCCCTAGTTTTTTCCCTAGTTTCCCTACTAGCTTTTCCTAGTATCCGGCGGGCGAAGATCGCTTTGTGCTGAGCGAGCTCAACACCGAAGGAACCGCCGAAATGAAGAAACAGACATTGAATATTTTGCTCCGTGAGCCGACACGCTCACGCCTGGATTACCAGGACTGTCCGGAATGGCAGCCAGTTGAGGAAGACAACGGGGAGGTGGCCCAGTGACCCGCCCGGCGTGCGCCAGCGACCTTCGCCCCCGGGAGAGGTCGTTCCTGGCCGCCATGACGCGGCTTGGCTTCGGCCGCTTTGAATTCGTCCGGATCGAACAGGGGGAAATTGTCCTCGACCCGTGGCCGACCGCCGTCTGCGACGTCAAATTCGGATCCACCGACCCGGGCGCAACGAAGACGGTCCCGGCCGAGTTCGATCTGAAGCCGCAGGTGGCGGAGCTGTTCGAGTACGTCCGCTCCGTCGACAGCGGCGAGATCCGGACTCTCGAGATTAAGAACGGGCTGCCGTTCTCGATGGAGATCGACTACCGCCTCGAGGGAGGCCGTCGTGGTTGAGGCGACTTTCCGCAAGGCCTACGCGATCGCCCTGCGCGCCGCGAAAGTCCGGGCGACGGCGGCTGTGGTTTCCGGCGTCATCCCCGTATCTGACCGGGAGGATTTCGAGCAGGAGGGCGTGACCGCCTGCCTCCGTGCCCTGCCCCAGTTCGATCCCGGCCGGGCCTCGCTCCGCACTTTCATCGAACGGGTCGTTGCAGCGAGACTTGCGTCGATCGTTCGCCGGACCCGCCGAAACCCCGAACTGGTCCCGGTCGACACGCTGTCCCAACTCCCGGTCATCGGCGACGACGGCCGGCGGGAAGTGCGCATGAGTATCGATGGGGTCCTTGAGTCGCTGCACGACGAAGACCGCGAACTCGTCGGCCTGCTGCTCGAGGTTTCCCCCGCCGAGGCGAGCCGCGAACTGGGCATCCCGCGCTCGACAATCCACGACCGGATTCAACTGCTCCGCCAGCGGTTTACCCTGGCTGGGCTGGAGATCCGTGTCCGGCGCCCGGCCCGTGGCGTCCGCCCGGCAGGCGGTGCTCAATGAGGGGCCATTCTCTTGAGATCGTCGCCATCCCCTGCCAGGCAATTCTCGTCGGGGAGCGCTTCCGGAAAGATCATGGAGATCTGGGGGCCCTCGCCGCCAGCATCGCCAGCGAGGGGCTTCTTCAGCCCGTTGGCATTACAGAAGAGAACCTCCTGGTGTTCGGCGAACGCCGCTTGCTCGCCGTCCGCGACGTCTTGAAGCGGGCCACGATCACTGCGCGCATCGTAAGGGTATCGAGCATCCTGGCCGGCGAGTACGCGGAAAACGAGATCAGGAAGCAGTTCACCGAGTCTGAGCGGGTCGCCATTGCCGATGCGGTTAAAGCCGCCCTCGGCAACCGGCAGGGACAACGCACCGACATCGGCCCTCCGCGCAATTGCGCAGAGGTTGAGCAGGGCACAGAGGTCGGTGGCCTTGCTGAAACCCAACTTGGGGAAAATATTCCCGAAGTTCAGGCCGGCGCCCGTACCGCGGAGATCGCAGCCCGCAAAGCGGGATTTGGAAACCGCAAGACTTACGAGCAGGCCAGGAAGGTCGTCGAAAAAGCCGTCGGCGAGGTTCTGACGCAAATGGATGCCGGCGATTTGTCGATCAGCGCCGCAGCGATGATCGCCGAGCAGTCCCCGGAACGGCAGATTGAAATCGCGCAACTGCCCAAAGAGGAGAAGAAGGCTGAGGTCCGGAAACTGCGCCGCCAGGATCTACCGACACCGGCCGAAGCCCGGCGCGAAGCGCTGGAGAGTGGTTTGGCCATCCTTGACCGCAATCTGACCTACCAACTGCCCACGCCGGAGTCGCAGCGGCCAGTTGTGGAGCGCAACTACGCTGCGATGGCGGTTCTCGATGGGGTGCGCGCCATCGCGACTTGCCACTATCCAGCGCCTGACATCGCCGCCGCCATTGGCAGCTTGGACACGCCCGATGTGGACTTTGCCGGTTCCTGCCGCCAAGCGGCTGCCTTCCTTGAAGCCATCAACCAGGAGATCGAACACCATGAAGGGAACTAAAAGGTCGGAATTGAATGAAGCGATTCGCGAAACCGTCGCCGAATTCGCCGCAGTGGGCAGGCGCTTTCTAAACCGGGACATTGTCGACGCCGTCATCGATCAGCACGGAGGCCTATTCGACGAAATGGGACGGAAACTCGCACGGGAGAAATTGTTTGACCTCGCGCGCCGGGTCATGAAGACTGCGGCTGAACTCACCGAGAGCGAGACACGGCTGCAACTCGGCCTCGACCTTCCCGAGTTTGACATGCCGAACCTGATCGCCGTTCCGGTGGATGTCGCCAATCCGCTCAATGGGGACTGCGAGTGGGTGCCTGTCATGCAAGCCACGGTCGCCGACCTGGACGCGAATCTGCGGATGCTGGATGTCCAGATCGCCGCCGATCAGCGCCGCCGCCACCACATTGGAATCCTGCGGCAGCGCGTGGTCGCCGTCGTCGGCGGAAAATCGACGTTGACGGTGGCCGAGGCGGCGGCCTTGGCGCGGGAGTTGCAGCCGGCATGATCGCGACACTCCGAACCACCCCCTGGTCTCACCAGCGTGAAGCCGTGGCCTTCGTCCGTGACCTCTTTGCTCGCGGCAAGCGTGGCGCCATGATCGCCGCGGCCATGGGCACCGGGAAATCCGCCATGACCGTCTACCTCTGCGCTGAAGAGGGTTTTCAGCTGATCCTCATCGTCTGCCCGCTGCGGGTGGTCCAGGTCTGGAAGCCGCAGTTCGCGACGCACGCCGCGACTCCTTTCCAAGTCATCCCGCTCGATGATTCGTTTGCCGGCGTCCGTGCCAAGCAGGCGGAGGCCGAGCGCCAGATCAAGCTCGCCAAGGCGCGTGGTGTGCCGGCGGTAGTCGTCATCAACTACGACAGCGTCTGGCGGCCGCCCTTCGCCGAGTGGGCCCTGAAGCAGAAGTGGGACCTGGTCGTCGGTGACGAGCTTCACCGAGCAAAAGCCGTGACCGGAAAGGCCAGCCGGTTCCTCGGCCGCCTGGGTCGCGTCGCCCGGCACAAGCTGGGCCTGTCCGGCACGCCCATGCCCCACTCCCCGCTCGACGTTTACGGCTACTTCCGCTTCATCGATCCGTCCGTCTTCGGCTGGTCGTTCAATAAGTTCCGCCAGCATTACGCGGTCATGGGCGGCTTCCAGAATCACCAGGTCGTTGCCTACACGAACCTCGATGAGCTCAACCGGAAGTTCTACAGCGTGACCTTCGCCTGCGGCAAGGATGTGCTCGATCTCCCGCCCGAGGTCCACGTCACCTACACCTGCCAGCTTGGCACCGAAGCCCGGAAGGTCTACCGCTCGCTTGA
>CAMBFR010000167.1 GCA_945865815.1 Candidatus Sulfopaludibacter sp. SbA3 | reverse complement strand
ATCTTCATGGCCCGCTCCCAAGCTCGGGCCGGATATAACGCCATCCGCTCTTAACCTCCAGTGCGGATGTGACGTTACGTCGACCCTGCCCTTCAGACCGGACATTTCATTTGCTACAGGCACCGGACAGATCATGTGCTACCGACAGAATCGTTTGAACATATTGACAGGGTTTCCTACGAGGCTGTATGCTCCGCCTCACATTTCATTTTTTGCATTCGGCGGAGATTGTTTTTTCCGCTTTTGGTCTTATAAGTTCGGAACGGGCCGTGGACACCCGTTCCAGAGGGTCCTCTCCAAGCCCGCAGGGGTCCATTCCATTAGTCTGGAATGTGGCCTCTGCGGTTTTTTTTGCTAGCCGCGAATCAGGGGTTCCAAATCTGAAAACCGGTCGATCAGGAAATCCGGCGGAGTGCTTTTAAAGGAGTCCGTATTGTATCCGTAGGTAACGCCGCACGTGGTTATCCCCGCATTCCGGCCCGTCAGGACATCCACGGCCGAATCCCCGATCATCCACGTACGTTCCCTCTGCCCTTTTGTATCGGACAGGATTTGATAAATGCCGACGGGGGCCGGTTTCTTCTGGTCGAAGCTGTTGCCTCCGTATACGGCGGTAAAATGCCTGTAAATCCCCAGGCCGTCGAGCATCGCACAACTGAAATGGACGGGTTTGTTTGTCAGGACGGCAAGCCTGCAGTCGTGCAGGCGATCCAGTGTTTCGCGCACACCGGCGTACAACACGGTGTGGTCGAGCATATGCGCGCGGTAGTATGCCAAAAACATCTGCAGGGCGGACTGGACATTGGATTCGGTCTCCCTGGGACCGAGCGTTCGCCGAATAAGCATGACCGCGCCGTCGCCGATAAGACCCGCTATCTCTTCCTCCGTTAAAACCGGCAGGTCGAATTTCTCTCGAATGTAATTGACCGATGCGGTCAGGTCTTTCTTCGAATCAACCAGCGTGCCGTCAAGATCAAATATGAGAACGGGCTTCACGCTGATTTGAAACTCCCGAGTACTGTCACGCGAACTCCTGTTCTTTCTCAAACCGGATCAGGTCTTCCTCCACAAACTCCTTCGCTACCGGGTGATCGCTCGCGTACAACTGCTTCATAGTTCCGTTAAAAACGAACTTTCCCTGATGCAGGAGCGCGACGTGATCTGCAACCTTTTCGGCGCAGTTTGCGATGTCGTGGGTAACGACCATTTGCGTGAGTCCGAGCTGGTGCTGCATCTTACGGATCAGTTTGTTGATGGTTTGCGACATCAGCGGATCGACCATCGTCGTGGGTTCATCATAGAGAATGGCCTGGGGTTCTGCCGCCAGCGCCCGGGCAATGGCTACGGCGCGCTTCATCCCGGTGCTGAGTTCGGAAGGCATCAAGCCGGCCAGGTCGGAAATCTCGACAAGCTGCAGCTTCTCCTCCACGCGGCGATCAATCTCATCGGTGCCGAGGTTGGTGTCGTTCAACGGAAAGGCAACGTTCTCGGCGACCGTCAGCGAATCAAAAAGGGCCCCGGACTGAAAAACAAGCTGAACCTTCCTGCGAATATCGGCGAGCGCCCGCTCGTTCATTTCCGTGATGTCCTGTCCATCCACGATGATTCTTCCCTTGTCCGGCTTGAGCAGACCCACGACGTGCGTGAGCATCACCGTCTTTCCGACGCCGCTTGGTCCAAGGATCGCAAACGTCTCTCCCTTTTCGACGCCGAATGAAACTCCGTCCAGAATGGTGCGGTCGCCGAAAGACTTATAGACGTCAATGAATTCGATGAAATAGGGCATGACGTATTGTAGATTCAAAACCATGAAAAGCATCCCTTGCCTTCTTTACATCGGCCTGCTGCTGTCTTCCCCCCTCCAGGCACAGGAGTTAGTGTGGGCCGGCGACTCCGAGGGCGGAGCGCCCTACGTTTTTACGGATCCGACCGATCCCGGCCGGATCATCGGCTTCGAGGTCGATCTCGCCGATGCGCTTGCCCGCCGGATGGGCCGGCAGGCCCGGTTCGTCCAGAATCAATGGGACGGCCTTGTTCCCGGTCTCGAACGCGGCGAATACGACGTCGTAATCAATGGCCTTGAGATCACACCCGAGCGGGCTGCCCGCATTTCCTTCTCACGGCCTTATTACGATTCGAGCCTCACTCTTACCGTAGGCATCGATAACGCGGCAATCCGCCGCCCGGAAGACTTGGCCGGGCGAACAGTGGGAACGCTGAAAGCATCGTTCGCGGAAGTGTTCCTGCAGAGGATCGGCAATGTCACGATCCGGAGCTATGACGGCCAGGTGAATCCCTACATGGACCTCACGCTCGGCCGCCTCGATGCTGTCGTGATGGATACCCCGATCGCACTCTATTACGCCAACAGCTCGCAGATGCGGAACATTGAGCTCCCGGAAGCGCGGTTCGACCTCGGTGTGGGCATTCGCAAGGCCGATGAGACCCTGCGGCTCGACATCAATACCGCCCTGCAGTCGCTCGAACAGGACGGAACTCTCGATGAGATCTACTCGGCGTGGTTGAGCGCGGACGGCCAGCGTTATCGTGAGTATCTGGACGCCATCCTGACGGAACGCACTTTTGGCGACCGTATGCGCCAATACTGGTCGTTTCTGCCCCACCTGCTGCGCGCGGCCCTGGTGACCCTGGAAATTTCGGCAGCCTCCATGACGATCGCCATCGGTTTTGGTCTGACCATGGCAGTGGTGCGCGTATTCGGACCCCGGCTGGCATCCTGGCCGATAGTCGGCCTGATCGAGGTGATTCGGGGAACGCCGTTGCTCATTCAGCTGTTCATCATCTTTTACGGATTACCGGCGATTGGAATTCGTTTCTCGCCGTTCTGGGCAGCAGTCGTCGGGCTCGGACTGAACTATTCGGCCTATGAGGCGGAAAACTATCGCGCTGGCATCCAGTCCATTCCACGCGGGCAGCTCGATGCCGCGCTCGCGCTCGGCCTGACTCGGGTCCAAACAATCCGAAAGGTCGTTCTTCCGCAGGCAATGCGGCTTGTCATTCCTCCTGTCACGAACGACTTCATCGCCCTCCTGAAGGACTCCTCGCTTGTCTCGGTGATCACGATGGTCGAGCTCACGAAGATGTATGGCCAGCTCGCCGCTACGTATTACGACTACATCGGCCTCGGGGTGCTTACAGCGGCGATCTATTTCCTGATGGGATTGCCGATAGCGAGGCTGTCACGGAAGCTGGAGCAGAGATTGGCGTACATGAGGACCTGACCTCTTACCTGGTAACCATCTGATAATTGAAGTACGCGACTCGGTCTCTTCCACCACCCTTCGCGACATAAAGGGCCTGGTCGGCGACGCGAATGAGATCCTCTTTCGTAAGCGCATTAACCGGATAGCTGGAAACACCGATGGATGCGGTAATACTGCCGATACCAGGGATGTATTTGGCTGCAATACGCTCCCGAATCCGGTCGGCCATCTGGACTGCTCCGGCCAGGGGCGTTTCCGGAAGGATTACCGTAAATTCCTCTCCGCCATACCGGGCGGCGAGATCGAATTCGCGGCAACTGGTCCGGATCGTATCGGCCACCAACCGAATCACCGTGTCGCCGCTCGGATGTCCGAAGCGGTCGTTGACTTCCTTCAGAAAATCCAGATCGATGATCAGCAGCGAGAGCTGATGGTTGTGCCGCTGGGCGCGGCCCAGTTCCGCCGACAATGTCGCCTGAAAGAACCGATGATTGGGAAGTCCCGTAAGGAAGTCCGTTCTTGCATGGTGTTCGACTTCCTCGAAAAGCTGCGCGTTTCGCAGAGCGTTTGCAACCGTGCTCGCCATGACTTCGAAAAATCGCAGATTCGCTTCCGACAGACTGCGATCGAGACCTTCCGCGCGCACGTGAATCAGGCCAAGAACGGAATCCCGCGAGATCATCGGCACTGCGACCAGGCCGTGCGGCTTCGCGTGAGGAGCAACGAGGATACGGCGCGAATCGTATGCCTCCTGTAGTTCAGGCTGCTCTTTCAGGTCAATTTCGACGTCCCGGATGTTTGCATCGGTCGACTTCACCATGATGTACCCGCGATTCGTCTTGGCATCGACCCGGACTATCGAACACTCAATCGCGCCCAATACGTCACGGAGCCTCGACACAATCTCAAACAGCACTTCCCCGCTGTTTAACGACGACGACACCGCGCGCGTGATCTCGACCATGACTTCGGCATACCGCTTCTCTTCCATGACGGCGCTGGATAATGCGGCATCGAGCTTCATGCGCTCCGCAATAAACACATAAAATATGGAGACCACAAAGAAGAGGGCCTGGGTCAGAAACTCCTCGACGCTCACATCCAGCTGGTAGCCGAAAAGCACGACGTTCCGAAACACTCCGAATAGCAGGCTGACAAAGAAAATCGAAAAGAATACGAGCTTGAAGTCGCGCCATTTCAGCGTCAGCAGAAAGATGCCGAAAAACGCGATGAAGAGCGGAGTAGCCGGATCCCGGAGCAGATACAGCGTCGCCCCGACAAGGCCCACGTCGACCACGTCTATCATGTTCCGGACGAGCCGCCCCTCGAACTGCGAGTGCGGCACAAGAGTGAACGCGATATTCGACAGGGAGAAACATACCGCCAGCCCGAAAATCAGATTAAAACTGCCGGTTCCGAGATAGCTAAAGAGGATGAGATAGGACGCAAGTACGATCAAGAGCCAGCGCAGTAACAGGAAGGCCTTCCTATGCTCCAGTTCCGGGCGAAATTGCGTGGGGACGGATGCCATCATCTTTTGAGTATTCCAGGAATCCACCTACAATGTAGCAACCCGACGGAGGAGGACAAAGGTGAAATTCATGAATTTTTCCCTGAAAGGCCAGCCCGCTGCAGTTCGTATAGGCTGCGAATTCGAGGAGGCGTGTTTCGACGTCAGCGGGGCCATTGGGGACCATCTTCTCAAATTCCCGCGAGTGGTCGCCGCTTTGGAGGACGTACTCCAGGTCGAAGACGGCCTGAGTCTGTTGAGGGACCAGATACTCGGCCTGGAAAAATCATCCAGCCGCATCCAAAATTATTCATTCAACCCGGCTCACGCTGTCTTCCACGCTCCTGTGACCCATCCGCAAAAAGTGATCGGCATTGGATTGAACTACCGGGATCATGCGGCTGAAACCAAGCTGGATCTACCGAAACGCCCGTTGATGTTCGGCATGTTTGCGAATGCGATTATCGACCCCGAACAGCCCATCGTCATTCCGCGCCAGAGCGAACAGGTCGATTACGAAGCCGAGCTTGGCGTCATAATCGGGCGGCGAGGCAGGCACGTTCCGGTGAGTGATGCGCTGCGGTATGTCGCCGGCTATACGATCGTCAACGACGTTTCGGCCCGCGATCTTCAGTTTTCCGATGGTCAATGGTTGCGCGGCAAGTCTTTCGACACGTTTCTGCCGATGGGTCCATGCCTTGTGACCCAGGAGACTCTTCGCGACGGTGATGGCCTGGCTATAAAGCTGCGATTGAACGGCGAGACCCTGCAGGACTCCAACACGAGCCACATGGTCTTCAAGGTGCCGGAGCTGGTTTCTTACATC
>CAMBFR010000166.1 GCA_945865815.1 Candidatus Sulfopaludibacter sp. SbA3 | reverse complement strand
CCCCCAAATTCCCCGCGACCGCGCACAATTTTGTGGGCCGGAACGCAAGTTGCAGTACCTCTGCTGAGAGGTGAGACATGACGAAGAACGTGATCGCCTTCATGCTCGGCATTCTGCTTGTGCTTCCCGGCAGCGCCGGCCTTTCGACTGCATCGCCGGCGCCCCAGACTGCGGCTGAACTGGTGCGGATGTCCTACCTGGAATTGCTCGAACTGGAATCAATTCCGAAATTTCCCGGCAACGAGATCAAGGCGGTTGAGCAGCAACTGAACGCGGAAAAGAAATCCGAAGCAGACCGGCTCAAGAAGGAAGAGGAGCGGATCGAGAACGAGCTCAAGGCCGCTCGCCGGCAATTGGATGAACTGAACAAGAAGGGTTCGCGAGACGACGCCGCGCAGGCGAAGCAACGCGGAGACCTTCACTGCCGCGTTCTTCGGATCGAGAATGATCTGAACAAGATCAAGACCGAACGCGAGAAGGGTTTGCCGATCGTCTTTCAGAACAGATTCGCGAAGCTGGAGCTGATTCAGAAGTGGCCGCAGGTTCGCGCCGATATTGAGCAGAAGATCGAGGCCGGGCGCGCCCGGGAGCGCCGCTATGGAAATGCGGAGGACATTGGATTTCGCGATCTCGGCATCGATGGCCTCGCCAGGAAGCAGCAGGAGGACATCAAAAAAGGACAGGACGCCATCCGCGAGATGAAGTCACAGGGTCTCATGCCGCCGGAAGTTGAGGACAAGGAACTGATCAAGTACGTGCAGGACCTTTCCCGGGAGATTGCGGATGCTTCCGACTTGAAAGTTCCCGTCAAGGTCACGCTCCTCGACAGCATGGAGATCAACGCATTCGCATTGCCGGGTGGCTTTCTCTATGTGAACACCGGTTTGATCAATAAGGCCGAGACCGAATCCGAACTGGTGGGAGTGCTGTCGCATGAGATTGCCCACGCGGCAGCGCGCCACGGAGCGCGATTGATGAAGCGCGCGACGATTGCCAACATCATCTTTCAGGCGGCGCAGGTTGGCGCCGTCGTTCTGACGGGTGGCGTGGCCGGCATCGGCATGTACTACGCCCTGCAGTATGGCTTTTATGGTTTAGGGATGATTCTGGACCTGTCGCTGCTGGGTGTGAGCCGCGACTATGAGGCCGAAGCAGACCAGCTCGGAGCGCAATACGCATGGCAGATTGGCTTCGATGCGAGAGGATTCATTACGTTCTTCGACAAAATGGCGAGCGAAGAAGGTTATGCCCGGGGCGCAAGCTTCTTCCGCACGCATCCGCCTTTCATCGAGCGGATCATGAGCACGTTCAGCGAAATCTCCTATCTGCCTCCGAAGGCAGAGATGCGGGTGGATTCGAGCCATTTCAAGGATGCCAGGACGCGGGCTGCCGAATTGATCCGGAAGCGCGAAAAAGAGGAGAAGAACAAACCAAGCCTTCGCGGCGGCACGCCGGCAGATTGCGGTGAGCTGCGGCCGGCGGCACCGATTTCGAACTGACAGGAGGTTGAATTCATGTACAGAGATCGCACGGAGGCGGGCAAAAGACTTGCCGAGGCCCTGATCAACTATAAAAAGCAGCCCGTTGTCGTCTACGCCCTGCCGCGCGGTGGCGTCGTTCTCGGTGTGGAAGTCGCTCGAGCGCTTGAAGCTCCCCTCGATCTCATCGTGGTCCGGAAGATTGGTCACCCCCTTTCGGCGGAATACGCGATCGGGGCAGTCGCCGAGGACGGCTACATCGTTACCAATCCAGTGGAAACCGCCACTCTGGACAGGCGATGGATCGAGCGCGCCGCCGCGGCGGAATTGAAGGAAGCTCGCCGCAGGAGGGCGGTGTTTCTGCGGAACAGAAGTCCCGTGGAGGTCCGGAACAAGCTTGCGATTATCGTCGACGACGGATTGGCGACCGGGCTGACGATGCAGGCGGCCATTCACGAGATTCGCAAGCGCGGGCCGCGAGCCGTCATCGTTGCGGTCCCTGTTGCCGCCCCGGAGACCGTGAACGACATCCGGCCGCAGGTGGAAGGACTCGTCGTGCTGTACATTCCGGGAGGATTCTTCGGCGCGGTCGGTTCGTACTATGAATTTTTCGATCAGGTCAGCGATGAGGAAGTCGTGGATCTTATGAAGTCCATGCCTCAGGTCATTTCGGGGGCCGCGCCTGCAGTTTGGAACGGCTTAGCGTAACTTTCTACCTGTGGGCGCGGGGCCTTTAGCCCCGTGCCAGGGAGCTTGGACATTTGTGGGAGAGTAGTGCAAAAACTCCCCTCCTGGATCAGGAGGGGTGCCGTTCGCGCGTTTTTTAGCGAACGGCGGGGTGGTGTCCAATCAAATGATGATGCGAAGCCACTCTATAGATATTCGCGCAGCGTACCGATTTGAATGAGCGCTACGCGGGCATCCATAACGTGGCTTCGCGTCATTCCGTACCACCCCGTCTGCGCCAATAAGGAACGGGCCCATTCCCCTGGTGGCGCAGCCACCCCTCCTAACACAGGAGTGGAGTTGGGACTCACGTTGCGAAGCGTGAAGTTGAAGACGTAGATGCTACCGCGGCGCCGCCAGGGCGAGTTGTTCGCCGGTGCCGTCGCCGAGCGCCGGTTTGGCCCAGGCTATGGTTCCACCGGTGATTCCCGTGGCTGCGGCGCTTCCGGCCACCGTTATCGTGTAGGTTTGCTCGTCGCCCGGTCCCAGGCGAGGCAGTTGCCAGACGGCGGTATCCGCGTTGGCCGTTGCGTTCCGCCGAACGCCCTGGTAGCCGGCGCCGGTTGTTGCGGCAACGGTTGCTCCGGGCGCCAGCGCCACCGAGATGTTCAGGTTTTCCGCCGTCAAGCCCTTGCCGCGTATTCCTTCA
Source organism: Candidatus Sulfopaludibacter sp. SbA3 (assembly GCA_945865815.1). Lineage (GTDB taxonomy): Bacteria > Acidobacteriota > Terriglobia > 20CM-2-55-15 > 20CM-2-55-15 > CAMBFR01. The sequence continues at coordinate 2,998 of CAMBFR010000166.1, read as the reverse complement.
TTGACGACCTTCAGTGTGAAGGTGACGCCCCTGTCACCTGCTGTGCCGGCGCTGATCTGTCCGGCAACGGGCACGCGAAGCCCGGTCTCGACGGTCATGAAATCCCAGATTTGCCGAAGAACAACCTCGGGCATTCTCGAGTTGGAATAGTTGCCCATGCGCAGACGGTCGCGGTCACACTCGGGTACGACTCGCCCTCCGGAACACATTGCCGTCGTGTGGTTGTACACCATCCCCTTGAACCAGTCGAAGTCCGCTCCCTCGCCGCCGGCGTCGCGCCGCGGAGTGGCCATTGCCGGGCCATGGCACTGTCCGCAGCCATGCGCAATCTGGAGCGCCTGTCCGGCACTGGCATTGACGGGAACCGGCGTTCGCCAGGGTGCGGGTTCGGCCACTTTGGGCAAGCTGCTGAGGAAGGCCGCGATCTGGCCGATTTCCTCATCCTTGAAGTTTTTATCCGCGGTGTAGGTCGGCATGATGCCCCATGGTTTGCGTACCGCGCGCAGGAACTGGGCCGGCGTCAGAGTGTGCCCCGCCAGGTCCGGACCAAATCCACCCTCGCCCGCGGCGCCATGGCAACTGCGGCAGGTGTTGTTGATGTCCCAAAGCGTTTTACCGGCCTGCACTGCCGCGTTGTTTCCGGGACCCTGCGACAGGGGAAGCAGAAGCATTGCGATAAGAAGTGGGTTCATCGTGTCTCCTTTTCGGCGTCTACTCTATATCCAAAATCGGCCGATGCAAGAAGACTTCGCAACCCGTAGCAGCACGTTCTTGACAGGACTCCGAAGTTGGTATTAACTCCCTCAAAGTTCTTCGTTTACGACTCATTTGCGAAAGGAAGGCTTATGCGTTTAGCAGGCAGTAGCGGAAGAAGGGTCGTCTTTGCGGCAATCGTTGCGGTTGCAGCAGGGATCTTCTCCTTCTCCCTCATAGAGACACCGGAATTGGGGCCGCCCACGGGCGTTCCTCAATTGGTTTCGATCCAGGAGTTCCCCGCGTATTCCGATGCGTGCCAGCCGGGCTACGAAGTGGCGCCGGAAAATGCCAGCGTGTTCGACCGGTTCGGCGAGACATCGGTATATGCCGGCTCGCAGGCAACCGGCGAGACAGGGATGATCACTCGTCCGCCGATTCGCACCATCGTGGATAACGATCCCATTTACAGCTCCGTGGCGGTGGACCTCCAGTTTGATGAAGTCGTCCTCATGGACAACAACAAGTGGGCCCTCCACGTTTTTCCCCGGACGGAGAATACACCGGCGGGTGTTCGAGCCTCGACACCGAAGCGCCTTATTCAAGGCCCGGAAACCGACATCCAATTCAATAACGGAATCTACATCGATCCGAAGAATGGTGACATCTATTCGGTAGAGACGGACACCGGAGACAAGGTTGTCGTGTTCCCGCGCGAAGCGAATGGAAACGTAAAACCGGGACGCATTCTGGACACTCCTCATCGCGGGTTCGCCTTGGCGGTGGATGAAGCGAAGCAGGAGCTTTACGTTGGCGTCCAGCATCCTCCCGAAGTGGCGGTTTTCCGCAAGGGAGCTTCCGGTGACGAGAAACCGCTGCGCAGCCTGCAGGGGGAGAGCACGCGTTTATCGGACGTTCACGGTATCGCCCTGGACACGAAGAACCAGTTGATGTTTGTGACCAACTGGGGCCACGTCAGTGACGCCCGGATTGCCGGCACCGGCAGATTCGAAGACCCATCGATTTCGGTATACCCGATGGGCGCGGCCGGCGACGTTGCTCCGATGCGCGTCATTCAGGGTTCCAGGACACAACTGAACTGGCCCGCGCAATCGGCGATCGACGTCGAGACGGGCGATATATATGTCGCTAACGACATCGGCCATTCGGTACTCGTCTTCAAGGGAACCGATCAGGGCAATGTCGCGCCGACGCGAATCATTAAGGGCGCCCGGACGGGCCTGATGAATCCCTCCGGCGTATTTGTCGACAAGATGCACAACGAGCTGTGGGTTTCCAGCTTTGGGAACTCTTCGGCTTCAGTGTATCCACTGAACGCGAACGGAAACGTTGCGCCATTGCGCACCATCCGCAGCGCGCCGGTGGGCAAAGTCTCGCTGAAGTTCGGCAAGGTGGAGGCGCTGGCGTATGACGCCGGACGAGATCAGGTATGGGTACCTAACTGAGTGACCCATCCGCAGATTGCGGCTTTCGCCCGTGTGGCGAAGGAAAATGAGCCTCCAGTAAGAACGCTCGAAGGACACAACACAAAGATCAGCCGGACCATGCACGGCTTCTCGTATGATCCGATTCACGATGAGATCGTCGTCAATAGCCCGCTCACCCAGGCGATCCTGACTTTCCGCGGAAGCGCCAACGGCGAGGAACCGCCGATCCGTGTCATCCAGGGACCGAAGACCGCTATATTAGGAGCCGCTACCGGCGCTCTCAATACGGTGACTGCGGATCCCGCATTTAATGAGATCTTCCTGCCCGTCGGCACCGGCCTCCGAAACGCCGGCACCGGTGGCGTGGAAGGTGTTTATGTGTTCAACCGCCTGGATAACGGCGACGTCGCACCCAAGCGAATTCTCACCGGTCCGGACACTCAGATCGATTCACCCACTCCGCAGGCAGCCGTAGACCCGAGCCGCAAGCTCCTGGTTGTGAAAAGCGGAGGCGCCCTGTTGATTTTTGATCGCGAGGCCAACGGAAACACCAAGCCTTTGCGCGTCATCAAGGGACCCAAGACCGGCGGGTTCGGAGGCGGCCAGATTGCGGTTTATCCCGAGAAAGGCTACATCCTGACAAATTCAAGGGATGACTGGGCCGTCTGGCATGTCGACGACAACGGGGACGTTGCGCCCCGCTGGAAGATTCCGACTCGCCCACTGGGAAGACAGAACGCCGGAATTGCCATAATTCCGAAGTACAAGGAGATCATGATCGCCAGCTCCAACGCGAACAAGGTCGTCACGTACTACTTCCCCGAAATGTTCGACTAAAGTCTCGCTCCGGGCGCGGG
>CAMBFR010000165.1 GCA_945865815.1 Candidatus Sulfopaludibacter sp. SbA3 | reverse complement strand
AACCGACGGTCGTGTGTGGTATGGCTCGGAGTCGTCATCGCCAGCGGGTGTGCCACGACGTCGCCGTTGGTGCGCCAGCTGTGCTACAACCCCGACGTGCAGCTGGCCAGCGTCCTGCGGCCGCTCGAGGACCTGCGCGCGAAGGGGTGCGAGGTCAGCGTCGCTGCCCGCGGCGTCTCCAACTGCGACGCGCTCCGGCAGGAGTTGGACCGGCTCGTCGTGGTGTGCCCCACGCACGCGCCAACGCCGATGGCCGGCGCCGTGTTCGCCCACGACGAACGTCGGCCCATCAAATCGCAACAGATGCTCGACCAGATCCTGGCGCAGCCGGGGCGGTTCCCCGACGCGGCGGTGCTCAGGGCACGGATCGCCATCGAGGAAGGGAACGTCCCGTTCGCGCGACATCTGCTGGAGCGGCAGATCAGGCTGGTGCCCGATCACGCGGAGCTGCACGAAACCTATGGCGCAACCCTAGGACGTTGTGGAATGGACCTCAAGGGAGACATTTTGAGATTGGACGAATCCTGCATCTCAAATCCCGAAATTCCGAAATTTTGAAGTGGACTGGCGATCCCTGTCCGATCGGATATTTCGGATTTCGGGATTTGAGATGCAGGATTCGTCCAATCTCAAGATTTCCCCGTGCGGATACCCAACCTAACTTCGAGAGTACTCCGGCTGACGTCCCCGCCGCGGGAACAGGCCGATCAGCAGCATGCCGATGACGAACCCACCGATATGGGCCCACCACGCAACGCCGCCCGTGTCCGCAGGTCCGGCTACGGCCAGCGCGCCTGCGCCGTTGATGAATTGAATGAAGAACCACGCCGCGAGAACGATGAAGGCCGGGATTTCGATAACCTGGATGAAGATGAATAACGGGACGAGCGTCAATACACGCGCAAAGGGATATGAAACCAGGTACGCGCCAAGTACGCCTGCGATCGCGCCGCTGGCTCCAACACTGGGAATGGTCGCACTCGAATTGAGCATCGTGTGGACGATTCCGGCGCCCAGGCCGCAGAGCAGGTAAAACATAACGTAGTTGATATGGCCCAGGCGATCTTCAACGTTGTCTCCGAAAATCCACAAGTACCACATGTTCCCGATCAGGTGCAGCCAGCCGCCGTGCAGGAAAATCGACGTGAGGAAGGGAACCGCCACAGCCGTAACGGAAGCATCCGACTCCGGCCAGGAAAAAACATCAGCGGGAACCACGCCGTATTGGAAAATGAATGCTTCCAGGGCATGCCCCAGTGATAATTCATACAGGAAGGCGGCGGCGTTGATAAGGATGAGAGCAACAGTGACGAACGGAAAGGATCGAGACGGGATATTGTCTCTGAAGGGAATCATTCGTTCTCAGCCAATTCTCGCCGTGTTTCTCTTACTGTTTTCACAATCCGCCTTCGCGCAGAGCGATCAGCAAATTTATCAGCAAGCGTCCGAAGCTTTGTACAACCTCGACTTTAGCATCGCGGAAAGCGGTTTTGAAAGTTTGACCCGCGAACATCCCGAAGACCCGCAGTACTGGAACGCGGTGGCATCCGCTCTCTGGCTGAAGATCATTCATGAGCAGCAGAAACTCGACATGGAAAGCTTTTCGGGTGGCGCCCGGTTCGGGACCAGCGAATCGAAGGAGGCACTGAGCGCGGAAGACGAACAGCGGCTTCGTGCCGCCGTATCCACCGCCATGGCAAAGGCGAACGCGATCCTGAAGGCGAACCCAGACCAGGTTCGCGCTCTATACGCGCTCGGAACCTCTAATGCGATTCTCGCGAGCTTTGAAGCAACGGCCAAGCGGGCGTATGTCTCGGCGCACGGGAAGGCCAAGGAGGCCCGAAAGCTCCACATGAGGGTCCTCGCGCTGGATCCTTCCTTCCACGACGCGCGGATGTCCGTCGGCGCATACGATTACGTCGTGGGTGCAATACCAGCGGGAATTCGATGGTTCCTGCGCCTTTTCGGAGTCGGAGCCGGCGACAAGCCAGGCGGAATCCGGCAACTCGAGACCACCTCATCGATGGGGTCCCTGGCCCGAACCGACGCCCGCATGCTTCTGGTAGTCATCTATAACCGCGAGAAGCAGTATGACCTTTCGCTGAACCTGATTGACGAACTGCATTCGCGGTACCGCCGTAATTTTCTGTTTGAGCTTTCGAAGGGGACCATCTACGGCAAGATGAAGAAATGGGACGACGCGCTGCGCACCTACGAGCAGGTGCTCGCCAAGGTGACGAAGAAGGAGGATGGCTACGATCGCCTGCGTGAAGCGAAAGTCCTGTACCTGATCGCGACGACCAACGTCGAGAGGCTGCAGTTTGAAACCGCTCTCATCGATTTTGGCCGTGTCATTTCAAGCAAGGATGCCACGATCGACGAAATGGGAAATGCCTACCTGTGGATGGGAAAGATTTTTGACTCCAGGAAAGACCGCCCCATGGCGCTGCGGCAGTACGACGCATTGCTGTCGCTGGATTGCGACCCGAACCTGAAAAGCGAAGCCCGGAAATACAAACGCCGCCCCTTCGGCGCGTAACACCTCTGCCTGTGGGCGCGGGGTTTTACACCCCGTGCCATGATCCAACAAAAATGTCTGGAACTCAGCGGGACCCAGCCGTCCTATGATGAGTGCATGGAAGATCATAAGAAACTGGGAATCCTCGTAGGGGGCGGGCCGGCCCCCGGCATCAACGCCGTTATCGGCGCCGCGACGATTCGCGCCGTGCTGGAAGGCATGGACGTGGTGGGCGTGCGCGACGGATTCGAATGGCTCATGCAGGGCAACATCGAAAACGTTACGCCGCTTACGATCGATGCCGTCAGCCGTATCCACTTCCGCGGCGGTTCGAACCTCGGCATCTCTCGTGCGAATCCGACCTCGGATCCAAAGTATCTCGAAAACGTGGTGACCTCGCTTCTGTGTCTGGGCGTGACACGGCTTTTGACGATCGGCGGGGATGACACCGCCTTCTCGGCGATGAAGGTCGAAGAAAGAGCTGCCGGACGCATCCACGTAGTGCATGTGCCGAAGACGATCGACAACGACCTTGATCTGCCGCCGGCGGTCGACACCTTCGGTTTTCAGACTGCCCGCCACTATGGCGCCGAGATCGTGAAGAACCTGATGGTGGACGCAAAAACCACATCACGCTGGTACTTCGTGATCACCATGGGGCGCAAAGCCGGCCATCTCGCGCTTGGCATCGGCAAGGCCGCCGGCGCGACGCTCACGCTCATTCCCGAGGAGTTCCCGAAGCCGCTGCGGCTGAAGACGATCGTCGACGTGCTTGCCGGCGCGATCATCAAGCGTCTGAGTGATGGACGCCGCGATGGCGTCGCGATCATCGCCGAAGGCCTTGTGCTTGACGTCGATCCCGATGATCTGGCGTCGCTCGACGAAGTGGAGCGCGATGCCCACGGGCATCTGCGAATTGCCGAGGTGAATATCGGCGACCTCCTCAAGGCACGGGTGACTGCCCGGCTGAAGGAACTCGGCGTGAAGGCGACAACGGTGGCCAAAAACATCGGCTACGAGCTTCGCTGCGCGGATCCGATTCCATATGACATGGAGTACGCGCGTGATCTCGGCTACTGCGCGGCCAAGTACATGCTGGCGGGCGGTAAATCCGCCATGGTTTCGATGCAGGGCGGCCATTTCGTGCCGATCCCTTTTTCATCAATGATCGATCGCGAGACGGGCCGCACTCGTGTCCGCCTGGTGGACATCCATTCGACGCGGTACGCGATCGCCCGCCGCTACATGATCCGGCTGCGCCGGGACGATTTCGACGATCCACGCGAGTTGGCGAAGTTTGCCGCCACAGTGAAGATGTCGGTGGAGGATTTCCGGAAGCAGTTCGAATATCTCATCGGATTCGAGCCGCCTGCCCTGGTGATGGATGCGGGAGGGGAAGCCAAGCCTCTGTGAGTCACGCGAGGAAACCCTGCTCATCCGGCATCTGTAATCCGCCAGAGTCGGATTCCCAGGAGTGAGTTCGAGACTTAGTCCTACCGAAGCCGTTCTTCCAGGTACCGCTCCAGCGCATCGATGGCAATACGTTCCTGCGCCATCGTGTCGCGATGCCGTACCGTCACTTGGTGGTCTTCGAGCGATTGGTGATCGACGGTGAGGCAGAAGGGCGTGCCGATCTCGTCCTGCCGCGCATAGCACTTTCCGATATTGCCGCTGTCGTCCAACAGCGTGCGCAGGCGGCCGGTGGCTTGCAAGTTGCGCTTGATCTTCTTTGCCAGTTCCACCATGTCCGGCTTGTTTCGCGCCAGCGGGATCACCGCAACCTTGACCGGCGCAAGATCCGGATGAAGATGCAGAACCGTGCGCTCCTTGCCGCCTTCGAGGACCTGTTCTTCGTAGGCATCCATCAGGAACGCCAGCGTGATGCGGTCGACGCCGCCGGAAGGTTCGATGACGTAGGGCGTGAGGTGTTGGTTCGTCGCCACGTCGAAGTAAGTTTGCTTCAGGACGGCATGTTCATTGGGAATCGACGAACCGTCCTTGAAGCCTGTCTTTCCGCCTTTGGTATGACACGTTAAATCGTAGTCCTGGCGGTTGGCGATGCCTTCGACCTCTTCGAACTGTTTGTCGCCCTCGCGTTCGGGGAAAAATCGATAGAGAAGATCCGTCGTCGCCTTCGAATAATGCGACAGTTCCTCGGGCGGCTGAACAAGCTGCCGGAGATTTTCGGTCTTGATGCCGTAGTGGTGATACCAGGCCACACGATCGGCAATCCAGCGTGCATGCCAGTCTTCGTCTGTTCCGGGCATGACGAAGTATTCAATCTCCATCTGTTCGAATTCGCGCACACGGAAGATGAAATTCTTCGGCGTGATCTCGTTGCGGTACGCCTTTCCGATCTGCGCAATCCCGAACGGCAATTTGCGATTCGTGGAGTCGAGGACGTTCTTGAAGTTTACGAAAATGCCCTGGGCTGTTTCCGGACGCAGGTACGCCATGTTGTCGTCGGACTCGATGGGCCCCACGGTCGTCTTGAACATCAGGTTGAAGGGGCGCGGCTCCGTGAAGTTGTGCGCGCCACCCTCGGAGCACTTTTCGGTAGGGTCGGCATGGTCTGCGCGGAACCGCCTCTTGCACTTCCGGCAGTCCACGAGGGGATCGGAGAAGGTCGCTTCGTGGCCGGAGTACTTCAGGACGAGACGGTTCATGAGGATTGCGGCATCGAGGCCCTCCATGTCGTCTCGCTCGTACACGTTGGCGCGCCACCACGCGCGCTTTACGTTGTTCTTGAGTTCGACGCCCATCGGGCCGTAATCCCACGTGCCCTGCAGACCCCCATACAACTCGCTGCCCTGGAACAGAAAACCCCGCCGCTTGCACAGCGAGACGATCCGGTCCATCGTCGCTCCTGCCATGAATCCTCCTTAAGGACAAAGAAGCGAATATACCACGGGCTTGACGTAGGCCAGTTCTTGGCCGTCCCGGCGGATTCAGGCAGTTCGAGCCGTGCTTAGCAGGAAACGTTCATGGTAGGTCACTCAGTGCTTCTTTCACGTTGCGTGCCGTAATTTGATATCAACTGGGAGGTCCGGCCTCGTTCATTCCGGACGGTCGCTACGCTGTGGATGCAGGGCTAAAAGTCCCGTGTGGCATTTGGGCATTTTTCCGGGAGTAGCGCAAAAACTCCCCTCCTGAATTAGGAGGGGTGCCGTTCGCGCGTTTTTTAGCGAACGGCGGGGTGGTTTACATGATGCGAAGCGACCTCATAGATATTCGCGCAGCGCGCCGATTAAACTGGAGCGCTGCGCGAGCATCCATAACGTGGCTTCGCGCCATTCCGTACCACCCCGTCTGCGCCTTCGGCGCAGCCACCCCTCCTAAGACAGGAGGGGAGTTCGGACTCACGTGACGT
>CAMBFR010000164.1 GCA_945865815.1 Candidatus Sulfopaludibacter sp. SbA3 | reverse complement strand
GGGGCTGAAGCCCCGCGCCCACAGCGCTACTTCTTCTGCTTTCTACAGTTTTTCCGCATCCCGCCAAAGTCGGTTCGAATGGTATTGAGGTTGCTTTCATCCTCCCCGGATGACTCCATCACTTACAGTCGAACTTCCCCGCGACGATTATCATCGAAGCCTCATCTCCTGCCAGTCCGCCTGTCCTGTTCACACCGACGCCCGCGGATACGTGCGCGCCATTGCGGACGGCCGTTTTGACGAAGCCTACCTGATCGCGCGGGGACCGAATCCGTTCGCCTCGATCTGCGGACGCATATGTGGAGCGCCGTGCGAACTGGCCTGCCGGCGCGGGAAGGTCCCGCGCGTCGATGCCGACGGATACTTCGTTGCGCAGGATCGTCCGATTGCGATTCGCGCCCTCAAGCGTTTCGCCTGCGAGTTCGCGGGTCCGGAAACCCGTTCTCCCCACGAAGTTCTGGAGCGCGTCAGGCGCCACGTGCCGGAAGTGGCCGGACACATCGAGGAGATGGCCGCCATTCTGCGCGCGAGCGTGGACAGGACAATCGCGCGAGGCGCCGGTCAGCGCGTCGCCATTATCGGGGCGGGGCCGGCCGGGCTTTCCGCTGCTCACGACCTTGCCCTGTTCGGTTTTCAGCCCGTCGTGTACGAGTCCGAGACTGTGCCGGCCGGCATGCTGGCCGTGGGCATTCCCTCATACCGCCTTCCGCGCGACGTGATCGCAAACGAGGTCGCGGTGATTCAGGCTTTAGGCGTCGAAATCCGATGCGGAATCACGATCGGCAAGAACGTGTCTTTCGCGGATCTGCGCCGCGAGCATGCAGCCGTCGTTCTGGCGGTCGGCGCGAAATCCTCCCGCGGCCTTTCCTTGCCGGGAGAGCGTGGACCGGGAGTGTACGGCGGCGTGGACCTGCTCCGGGCAGTGGCTCTTGGAGCGACGGGCAAGACTTCGGGAATGGAAATCGGCCGTGAAGTGGTCGTGGTCGGCGGCGGCAATGTGGCATACGACGTCGCCCGAACCATCGTCCGGCAAATTGCGATGGATACGGCGCGCACTGCTGCCCGGCTTCCGGAGACCTCGCGCGTCAACCTCGTATCGCTTGAGGATCTCGAGGAAATGCCGGCCGACACACTGGAGATTCTCGAGGGCGATGAAGAAGGCATCCGGCGGTGGAATGGCTGGGGCCCGGTGGAAATCGTCCGCAACTCGCAGGGAAACGTCACTGGCGCGTCTTTCCGCAAGTGCCTTCGTGTTTACGACGAAAACCATCGCTTTTCTCCCATCTTCGACGACGCCATCCGCGAAACCATTCCCTGCGATACGGTGCTTCTGGCGGTTGGCCAGCAGCCCGCGCTCCAGTTTCTTGAAGAGGGTGGAGCGGACATCGAAATGGCGCGGCCGGGGTGGCCAAAAGCGGACATGGCAACGCTCAAGACCACGGCCGCCGGCGTATTCGTTGCGGGCGACCTGGCCCACGGCACCCGGCTCCTGATCGATGCCGTGGCATCCGGCAAGCGCGCAGCCCGATCCGTGTATCAGTACCTGACCGGACACGAGCTACGCTCGGAAATCATTTCAAACTTCCTGACAATTCCACATTACCAGCGCGAGCGGGGCTACGAATCGATACGGCGGCAGCCGGTGCCCGTCAGCGAGCCCGGAGAACGGCTCAAGCGCCCCGATGCCCTGGTGGAGATCGGATACAACCGGGAGCAGGCCATGCGCGAGGCCTCGCGATGCCTCGATTGCGGTGTGACGCCGGTGTTCGACGGCTCGCGCTGCGTGCTCTGCGGCGGTTGCGCCGACGTCTGCCCGACGCGATGCCTGAAGCTGGTTCCTCTCAGCCAGCTGGCGCAGGGCGGCGAACTGGATGCAACCATCGAGTCGCTGCTCGGTCCCGGCACGGACCTGGAAGAGAATTCCGCGATCGTGAAAGACGAGGACCGTTGTATCCGCTGCGCCCTGTGCGCGGCGCGATGCCCAGCCGAAGCCATCACGATGGAGCGCGTGCAGTTTTCCGCCGAATGGATGAGCGGAGCGAATGCAAGCCCGGAAGGGCGCGGCCATCAAGAGAGGTCCTCGTGAACAGCGAAACGAAACATTCACGGCTCGAACCCGAGCTCATGCCCCGCCGCGACGTGCTCGGCATGGCCTCGCTCTGGGCGGCAGGCAGCGCCTTCATGTTTGCCCTGTTCGGCATCGCCCGGCTGCCAAAGGCGGCCGTGCTCGCCAGCCCGTCGAAGAAATTCCGTGTAACGCTCCCGGAGACCTTGCCCGCATCCGGCGCCTTCGTGCCGCCTGGCCGCAACGTGAGTATTTCGCGGGACTCCGAAGGCGTACACGCCGTGTCTCTCGTTTGCACGCACCTTGGATGCATCGTTAACACATCCTCGGATGGATTCGAATGCCCATGCCACGGTTCGCGTTTCGACCGTAACGGCGCAGTAACCAGGGGGCCCGCGCCGCAACCGCTCCCATGGCTGAAGGTGACCGGGAGCGGGAATGAAGTTGTCGTGGACGAAGGCGCCACGGTTCCATCGGGAACGAAGGTCTGACCATGAACGCGCTTCAGGAGTTTTGCGAAAACCTTTGGGCTGCGCCCCGGCGGATTCTGGACACCGCTCTCCGCAGCGGCGCGCCAAAGACGGACCGGACGCGTTCGACGTTCGTGTTCGGCAACGTCTTTCTGCACCTTCACGCGGTCCGCACTCACCGGTGGAGCCTCCGGTGGACGACCACGCTGGGGCTGGGTATTGCATCGGCCGCCGCCACTTTGATCGCCGTCGTCAGCGGCGTCCTGCTGATGTTCTATTACAAGCCGTATCCGGAAGCCGCCTACCAGTCGATCAAGGACATTCACTTCGTTGTGCCGACCGGCCGCTTCATCCGCAATATTCACCGCTGGTCAGCCAACGTGATGGTGGTCACGGTGATCGCCCACATGGCCCGCGCTTTCTACACTGCCTCCTACCGAAAGCCGCGGGAGTTCAACTGGCTGATCGGGATGGGCCTGCTCGTGACCACGCTGGGCCTCTCGTTTACCGGATACCTCCTGCCGTGGGACCAGCTTGCCTATTGGGCCATTACGATCGGCGCGAACATCGCGCAGTCTCCGCGCGAGGTTACCGACGCGCTCGGCGCCACCGATTATTTCGATCCGGGCGGCCTGCAGAAGCTGCTCCTGCTGGGCTCGGACACTGTCGGTGCCGAAGCTCTCATCCGCTTTTATCTCTTTCACGTGATGCTTCTGCCGATGGTCCTGGCCGCGCTGATGTCCGTGCACTTCTGGCGCATCCGCAAGGACGGCGGCCTCTCGCGCCCCGCGGATGCCGACGAACGTCTCGGTCCCTCGAAAGACGTCTATCCCGTGTTCACGGATACGCCGGCAAAAACGTATCAACTGGCGGCAATCGTCCGGGGCAGGACGCCGGCCGTAGGCAAGGGCCCCGAAAACACGGTGCCGTCCATGCCGCATCTTTTCTACGCGGAACTGGCCGTGACGATGCTGACCCTCTTCGTGTGCCTTGCGCTGGCCATCGCATTCGACGCCCCGCTGAAGGAACTCGCAAACCCCAACATCCCGGAAAACCCGGCGAAGGCGCCCTGGTACTTCCTCGGCTTGCAGGAACTGGTGGCCTTTACCGCATTCATGGGGGGCATCGGCATTCCAGCCATTGTCCTGATCGGGCTGGGACTCATCCCTTATCTCGACCGTGAAAAGGCAGGATCCGGCGAGTGGTTTGGCGGACCCGGCGGATGGCCGCTCGTGCAACGCTCGCTCGCCATCGGCCTTGCTTCGGCACTGATCGTGGAAAGCCTGGTTATCCGATATGGCTGGATACGCGAGTGGTTCCCATCGACGCCGCAGCTTGTTGTAACGCTCATCAATCCGGGCACGCTCCTGACGGCCATTTACGCGGCGTACTCGCTGTGGCTCGTCCAACGCTACCAGTCCTCGCGCGCGGGCGCGCTCGGCTTGTTCACGTGCTTCCTTTGCGGTTTTGTGGTGCTAACCGTCATCGGCACTTATTTCCGCGGACCGAACTGGGTCTTCTACTGGTCGCCCTCGGACTGGCCCAAACACTGAATGTCATCGCCAGCCACATGGCTTTCAAATCTCGGTACTTCGTTTGGCGCCGCCGTCAAGTCCACGCTCGCAAAACCCGTGAGCCAGATCTCAGGATAGTAAGACTCACTTCTCTCACTTTTCCTTCTGTGTGTTAGACGATTCGACAATATGTCGATGACCAGGGGGCAGCGGCGCTGCACGTTGCCCATTTGTCAATCTTGAACGAACGAAGAAAGGTTGCCGGGTGCTTCCTCTTCCGTAACACAATCACTTTCCCTGCGCTTTCACTGGTCGAAAACCCGTCCAGTGATCATTCGCATCCGAGTTTCTTACGTTTACGAACGCGACTGCCAGTTCTCATGCTCCCTCCTCTCTAAACGCCACGGCCGGAGGAACCTACCGCTGTTCCCGTTGAATGGTGTTGAGCTTGCTCCCCAGTCTTCCGCGACATGAGACGGAATAAACAACTTCTGCTGGGATCGAGCCTCGGAGCGCTGGTGCTTCTAGTTGCCGCGGCGTACCAGGAAAATTTCACGCAGGAGTGGCGGCAGATCCAGGCCGCCGCAAGAAATGAAGACGGCCCTATTCCGGTGCAACTCCGCCAGGTGGTGAATCCGGCGCTCGGTGTGAGCGACCGCTGCGTCTCCTGCCACATAACGATGGGTCCCGGAGAGCAGAACGTGACGGGGTTGCCGATTCTCGCGGCCCACAAACCCGTGGTTCACGATCCAGCCGAGTTCGGATGCACGGTGTGCCATGGCGGGCAGGGTTCCGCCACAAAGAAGGAAGACGCACACGGCGACGTCGAATTCTGGCCGGAACCGATGATCCCGGTTTCCATGTCGCAGGCCGGATGCGGTGCCTGTCACGCCCCGCTTGGAGTTCCGAACCGCCCGAAACTGCAGCAGGCCACTGCGGCCTTTGAACGTCTGGATTGCCTGGCCTGCCACCGCGTGGACGCCAGGGGAGGAACGCTCAGGCCGGGTGGCGGCGGCATGGAAGGCCCGGACCTTTCGCGAGCCGGCATTGCCGGCTATGACAATGGCTGGTACGCAAAGCACCTGAGAAGGCGTGCGGAGGCCGGCGACGGACCATGGAAGGACTCGTTTGGCGAGATCAACGCATCCGACCTCGAACTGCTGAGGACGTATCTCCGCCTGCGGATCTCGGCGCCGGCGCTTGTGGAAGCCAAGGCCGCGTTCCACTCCTCAGGCTGCCTGGGTTGTCACAAGGTCAGCGGCGTCGGCGGTGAAGAGGGCCCCGAGCTCACGCGCGCCGGCGAGAAAGACCCGGGCAGAGTGGACCTCGAAATCGTGCCGGGTGATCCAACCTTGGCCAACTGGTTCGCCGATCATTTCCGGTCGCCCGGCGGTCTTGTGGCCGGCTCGCAAATGCCCGCGCTCGGACTCACTGAAGACGATATTCAACTCCTGACAATGTACACACTGTCGCTGCGACGGCGCGACATTCCGGGAACCTACCTTCCCAGAGACCAGGTCCGCGTGACCCGTTTCGCCGAACGCGAATTCGACGCCGATGGCGCCACTCTTTTTGGCACGTTCTGCGCCGGCTGTCATGGCGGCGAAGGACAGGGGCGGCGAGCGCCGGGCATGGCTGCGTTTCCAGCTATCGGGAATCCGGATTTCCTCAGCATTGCTCCCGCCGCCCTGATTCGCGAAACCATTCGGAAGGGCCGCCCCGGAAGAAGGATGCCCGCATGGGACAAAGACGGCGGTCTCCGGCCTGAAGAGATCGAGAGCATCATTTCCTATCTCCAGTCGCTCGGTGGGGCGAGATCTGGGGACCGACTCCGAATTCCTGAACTTCGGAATTCGGAGTCGGTCCC
>CAMBFR010000163.1 GCA_945865815.1 Candidatus Sulfopaludibacter sp. SbA3 | reverse complement strand
CAGTCAGGTTATTGTTCGCCTTCCAGGTGTCCTGCAGATACAGAGCAATGTAGTGCTGGCGGCCGTTGCCCACCGTCTCATTACCCTGGGCGAAAGTCTCCGCCCGTCCGATCATGAAGTCTGCCAGCGGCAAACCCGAGATGGCCGTGCCGGTGAACGTAAAGGTCGGGTTCGTGCTGACGCCTGAGTTCGCGTTCAGGTTCGAGCGAATGTAGCTGGCGCCGATTCCAATCTGGTGTGCATCCCGCACCACGCTCAGATCCTCGGAAAACTGAAACGCGTACCCACTGTAGTGGCCCGGCTGGATGTTTACCGCCCAGTTAAAACCGTTCTGGATGACCATGCGGTGATGTCCCGGATACGGGATGTATACGTTCCTGACCCCAAGCTGGTCCAGCCCGCCGAACTTCGGTGTTTTCCTGTCCATGGCCGACCGATTCAGCGTTGCGCGGAACGAACTAACCGTACCGGATCCGATCAAGTACGTATCGCCCAGGACCAGCGAATAGACGTTCTGCTTCAGATCGCCAATGCTCACCGACAGCCAGTTTGCGGGATCAAAGTCATTGGGCGTAGACCGCCGCGCTTCCATGTAGCGGCCGAATAGCTGGTGCCTGTCGCTCCACTGGTAGTCCATCCTCCCTACGGTGAGGTATTCGTCATTCTCGACTTTCCGGCTCACCACCACTCGACCGCATTCATCGATCGGAGTGGGAAGCTTGAAACCTGTTTTATTGAGTCCGCCGCCGGCGACAATTCCGACCGCCACAGGCGAAAGCAGTGCGGGATTGATCCGATTGTTGACGAACGGCGCCCTCAGGGCGATCTGCCTGCCGTTTTGGCAAGCCGGCGAGGTCACGGCCGTGAAGTCGCCTGCCAGCATCGCGGCCGTGGGCACACGCTGTTGGTTATCCACGCTCGGCGCCGAACGCACCGTCGTCGTCTGGTGCGCTCCGAAGAAAAAGAGTTTGTTTCGAATGATTGGTCCGCCAAACGTGCCGCCGAATTGATTGCGTTTGAGCCCATCGTCGGTGGGAGCGAACGCGTTGCGGGCATTGAGAGATCCGTTTCGGAGGAATTCAAAAAGCGATCCATGAAAATCGTTCGTGCCCGATTTCGTCACTGCGTTCATCACGCCCGCAGAATGCTGCCCGTACTGCGCAGGCATGGAGCTGGTCTCCACCTTGAACTCCTGTAGCGCGTCCGGGAAAGGCATCGGATAGCCCAGGTTGTTGTATATGTCGTTATGCGTTCCTCCGTCCAGAAGGTACGTCAAGCCGTTCCCCATACCGCCCGCGACAGAAATCGTCGTCGTGGGGTAATTCCGAATCCCGGAATTGTTGGCATTGACGCCACCAACGTTCGCTACGCCCGAAAGAAGGATCAGTTCAGTCACCTGGCGGCCGTTGAGCGGCAGTTCCAGCACACGGACGTTGTCGATGACCTGGCTGACGCTTGTGGTTCTCGTCTCCACCAGGGCCGCATTCGCCTGAACTTCGACGGTCTCGGAAACCTGGCCAACTTCCAACACGGCGTTGATCGCCGCACTGTCGCCAACCTGCAACACGATACCGGTTTGTACATAGGTACGGAATCCCGGCAGCGATACTTCCAATCGGTATGGTCCAATCGGCAGGTTGGTCAGATTGTAGGCGCCCGCCTCATTCGTCACGGCGCCGCGCGCCGCGCCCGTTTCGGTTTGGGTTACCGATACCTCCACTCCCGGCAGTACCGCGCCACTCTGGTCGGTAACTCGACCGCTGATCTCAGCCGTCGCCTGGGCCCAGGCAACGGAGGAGAGCAGAATTCCAACCGTCAAAACCACTCCAATGCGTTCGATAATGCGTTTCATTTTGTCTCCCGTTTTTGTGCCTTCGGCAAGGCGGCCGCTAGAGTTCGTAACAGCGTGCGGTTATTCTTTTTCTTGGGGGGGGTGGGAACACCACCAAAAATAACAAACCGGTCCTGTCGTGTCAAAGGCATTGGTGCTGGTGTAAGATCTTTACCGGAAGTCGCCTGATCGATGGACAAGGAGACTCAACTATGCCGATCTACGAATACCAGTGTCGAGCGTGCGGAAACCAGTTTGAATACCTTGTTCTCCCCACAACGCCAGAGGCCCGGTGCCCATCGTGTCAAAGTGGGGAGCTCGAACAACTGTTGTCTCTGTTCGGCATGTCCACGGAACACGCACAGCGGTCGTTCAGGAACGACATGAGCAGAAAAAGGAAGGAATTCCAGGGCGACCGTGCCCAGACTGAGCAGCGGCTCCGGAACGAGGAGTGACCGCCGTGCCGAACGGAGTTTGCACAACGGTGATGCCCTGTGGAATACTTCGACGCAACCAATAACATCTGTGAGGAGTCGATGAAATTAAACATGTCTATTACACGTTTCGGCTCAGCCTTGGCACTTTTCGGGCTGGCAGTTGCCTCTTTGATAGCGACTACGCTCGCGCAGCAGGCTCCAACGGCCGCACAAGGCCAAGCGGCTGGAACAGGAGTGAACTTGACGGCGGCGTCCGCGAACGTCAGCCAACCCGGCAGCCCGGTCAGAATAAACATGATCCGGTGGTCTACCGATGCAGAACGCACTCAGATTGTCGCGGCAATGAATCCTCCGCCACCGCCACCGGCGGCTGCCCCGGCAAGGGGAGCCGGCGGAGACCGCGGCGGAGCTCCTCCGGCGGCGCGCGGCGGCGCGGCGGCGCGCGGCGGCCGTGGCGGCGATGCCGCCCCTCCTCCTCCGTTTGATCCCATTGCCTCCCTGGCGACAGCAATCAGCAGGGCGCCGGCGATTGGATACCTCTGGACAGAGGAAGTTGCCGGATATTCGATCAAGTACGCGTATCGCATCTCCCAGCCGGATGGAGGCGAACGCATCATCCTGGCGACCGATCGCCGTCTGGGCGGGTTCGCGGCGGGATGGAAACCCGTGGCGCCAACCGTGACGGACTACCGGTTCACGATCATCGAAATACGGCTGAACGCCCGCGGGCAGGGAGAAGGCAAGACGTCGCTCACAAACAAGGTAGTCGTCGACAGCGCGGCCGGCACACTCGCCGTGGAGAATTACGCCGCGGCGCCTGCGATCCTCGCGAACCTCAAGCGCTGACGTCCCGGCTCGAATATAGAGATTCGAAATCCGAAATCCTGCAAACCGATGCGGGGTTTCCGATTTCGAACTTCTGCCAACCCTCTTAACGAAATCAGAACTGGAAACGTATACCGGCTTCAATTTCCCGCGGGTCTCCGGCGGTCGTAGACCTGCCGAAATTGGGGGATGTCATGACGCCGGACGGTGGCCCGTAGTTAGGCCGATTGAAGGCATTCGTCATGTTTACGAACACGTTCACATTTGTCCGTGCTGAGTTCGCTTGTTGTGGGGCTCCGAAGAAAAACGCCTTGGAGATATTGAAGTTGAACACCACGGAGGCGGGTCCATGCGCGCCGTTTCGAACAACCCCCGGCGGACGATCGTTGACGGACGTGTCCTGGTTGTCGTCCTTGCCGGTCAGGATGGTGTAGCGCTGTCCGATCCTCGCGTTCATTGAGTTGGTCAGAAAGATTCCGAACGGAAGCTGTGCGTTCACCGTCGTCGTAACCTGATGCCGCGGCGTGAAGATCAAGGTCCAGTCCGATCGCAGATCGTAGTTGTCGGCATTCAACCCGTCGGGACCGAAACCGCCGATTGTGCTCGCATTGCCGTAGTTGCTGGCGGGTGTTGCATCCAACCAGCTCCAGGCGTTGTTGTAGTTAGCCGTGACCGTAAAGATGCTGAATCGTTGCCGCACATTGAAACGCCATGCCTGTGCGGACTCCGAAGCCGACGATTCGAGGTTGATGATATTGCCCCGGTCCGGAAACGGGCGGACGCATGTTGCCGCACTCTGACCCGCCTTGCACGAGGCCGGCACCGGCGACGTAATATCCATCGGGGCGTTGATGTTTCGGGGACGCGGACGATGAACCTCGCGATTGCGGTCATAGGAAACGCTGACGAAAAGGTTGCTGAAGAACGTCCGTTCAACCGAAATCCCGGTAACAATGCTGTATGGCGTGACGAGATTCGGGTCCGTCACCCGCACCGATGGCCTGGTATTTCGAACCGTTCCGGCCTGGAACGGATCCGGGAACGACGGACTGTCGACAACAATCTCATATTGCCACTCGCCGTTGCGCCGGATCTGATTCTCAAGAACGTTAAACGGCATCCGCTGGTGGAAAATGCCCGCGCCGCCGCGGATCACAGTGGCTCGGCCAATGCCGTAGGCAAATCCAATTCTCGGAGCGATATTGTTGTGGTCGCTCATATTCGTCTGAAACTCGTAGCGCAAACCTGCCATGAGCGTGAATCGCGGAGTGAGCTTGATGTCGTTTTGTTCGAAGAAGGCCATCTCCCACTGGTTGAATTCCAGGCTGGGATTGCCGCGCCCGACGCGATAATTGATTGGCCTGCCTTGCCGATACGCGTCCAACCCGGAAAACGTAAACGTGCCGGTGAAGTTATTCTCGGAGATGGAACTGTTTCTCTGATAGATGCCGCTCAAGCCCGCCTTCACGGTAAGCGTTTCACCAAGCCGGGAGTACAGGTTGCTGAACTCATAGGTGCGTCCGGTATTCTCGACATGATTCTGGGCGCCGCCGGCTGAGAATGCATCGGTCACGTTGATCTGCAGTCCCTGACTGCCGGGAGTCGTCTCGTCGTGGTTTCCGCTCAGGTTGAAGCGCGTTTCATACAGGTTTCTCGCCGACAGCGCCGAGAACTGCTTGACCTCGAAGTTCCACATCTTCTGGTTGGAATTGAACGCCCTGTCGGGCATGACGAAACCGCCGACGCCCTGATTCTTCCGCACACTCGTCGAGTAGCCGCCATTGAAGCTGAGGGACGTGGAGTCGGAAAGCTGAAGCGTGTTTCCGGCGGCAAGCGAACGAGTCGTGGTGGGCTTCGTGATTCCGAGCGCGAATATGCTGTCCGGTAATGTCGCGCGAATCGTATCGACGTTTTCCGCTTCGCTCTGGTTGAAATCCAGAGAAGTAGTCAGCCGGCCCGGAAGCAAAGGACCGCTGACATTGAAACTGGTCTGGCGCTCCTGGTAAGGAGGCTTGTTCCGGACGAAACGCCGTCCGGCATTCAACGCGTCGTCCTTGAGCAGGAACTGCGCGTTCCCATGCCACGCTCCAACGCCGCCGCGCGGGATCACTTCCGTGACCTCTCTCGCAACTCCGCGCCTGCCACCGCCAGAATTACGGTAGCCGCCGTCTTCGCTGGTGAATGCGTTATTGTTGATTCGAACGTACTGCGTTTGGCTCTGTTGCTGCGGTCTCGCGCGGCCCCCTGAGCTGTTCGCGGCCCCTCCCTCCGCGGCTTCAAGGTAACGGCTCCATGCCGTCGTCTGTTGCGGGTCCAGATAATCCTGGAGGCGAGCCAGAAATTCGTTCCGCATCCATTCAATCGCGGAGCGGAGCCGGTCGGAATCCTGACCCTGTGTCGGACCGGAGGTGAAGTTCATCAGACCGCCAAACAGGTCTTCGGAAGCCTTGCGGCGGTCTTCCATCATCAGGACTATCGATTTCTCCTGGTCTTCGGTGAATGGAACCTGAGCCTGCGAAAGAACCGACTTCACCTGATCCTTCAATTGTGCCAGAGGGTTGGCAGCCGCGGCAGGCTCGTCCTGGCCCGACAAGGGACCGACAAATGCCCACAGGACCATGGCGACATAGCTCACTCTCACGAATGCCTCCGGCGAAGAATTACTTTGGCCGGCATCTTATACCAGTTTTCCCAACCTGAAAATCCCGCCGGATCTGAACTCCGGCAAGGAATTGTTTTATCCGGCCCAGATCCGGAACGGCGCCCCTTCCGGTTTGACACGAATATTCTGCGGTGTCGGTAGCAAGTAGAAATGTCCGGTTTTTGTAGCAAGTGATCTGTCCGGTTTTGTTGTTTTAAGTTCATCGCCGCCGTGCCTGTGGAAATGTGCGAAACCCAGCAGGGTTTTGCACATTTCCATCAGGCTGCCTTCTTCTTTCTT
>CAMBFR010000162.1 GCA_945865815.1 Candidatus Sulfopaludibacter sp. SbA3 | reverse complement strand
CTCGCTATTGGAGGACTCCAAGCAATCGCAACTTGTCGGCGATAACCTCATCGGTGAACGGCTTCATGACGTATTCGTTAGCCCCGGCTTCGAGTGCAAGATACATTTGCTCGATCTCGGTTTCGGTTGTCACCATCATTAGCGGCACGGCGTTGTACTTGGGGTCTGCTCGAATTGCCTTTACGAAATCCAGACCGTTCATCTCGGGCATGTTCCAATCGACGAGGATGACGGAGAGGTCTAAGTTCTGGGCCCCGATCATATCCAGTGCCTCTCGTCCGTTTGCGGCTGAACAGACTTCATATCCAAATCGGTTGAGCGTTCGGCCGAGGATCATACGGATTGCTCTTGAATCATCAATTACTAACGCTGTGCCCATACGGTTCACCATTCTTAAGGGGATGTTGCCGGACGCCCTAGTCCGTCTGTTGGTCTTATCGGCGGGTGCCGGGCAGACCGGATTATTTTAGTGGTCGATCGCCAGAAACCGCGGAGGAGCCGCGGATGCTGAACCGAAAGCCGTTTCAAGCGTCCTGTGCAGTGCCACGCGAAGTTGCCGCACGGCCAGGGGCTGCGTGGAGCGCCATTTGGCTAGAACCGTTTCAAGCGAGGCATACATTTCTGCGCGAATGGGACGAAGAGGCCATTGGTCCCACCAGGTTTCAAACCGCGCCGACTCCTCGGCGACGATATGCGCAGCCTGAGCCAGCGCGTCCTTGCGGATACGGGTTCGTTCTCTCATCTGCTGATGCAACTGGTCAAGAAAAATGGCTTGCAGGCCATCCCGTTGTGCCAATACCGGATCCAGATTTCGAGGAACCCCGAGATCCAGCACGAGCAGCGGCTCCACCCGCGTGGCCAGCAACGGCGACAACATCCGTTCGCTGAGGAGTGGAACGCGGCCGCGGCAGGCGCCGACAACAGCGTCGACATGGGTTAGTAATTTTACCGATTCCTGTGCCGAACGGGAGGGTACTCCGAACTTGGCGGAGAAACGGATTGCCTTTTGCTTGTCGCGGGCCCAAACACCGGCGATTGTAATCGCCGGGACTGCGGCCTCCGCTCGGCCTGGAAGCCCGGAGCGTGTTCCAGAGCGCAAAAGGTGGGTGGCAACCTCCTCGGCCATGGCTCCGGCGCCGAGCAGGAGGACCTGCACGGATTTCGGATGCCGGGCTGGTAGCGGCGCGAGCCGCCTCAGATTCTGGAGTATTGCCGGCCCAATCCCTGAGTTGCCGGCCGCCAATCCAGTTTCCCGTCGAACGCGTTTAGCCGAACGCAGGGCGCACGCCACGAGGTGTTCCAGCACCGGACCGAGGGTCCCTGCATGTCGGGCCGCTCTGGCCGCGCCGGCCACTTGGTTGGCAATCTGGGTGTCGCCGGGGACTTCCGAACGCAAGGCCGAGGCGACCGCGAAGAGATGGGCCGCCACCTCGGCGTCTTGGAGGTGGTACCGCAGGCACAGATCATCCATAGCCCGGGCCTGTGGACGATATGACCGGATAGCCTCAAGTGGGTAAGAATCCAGCTTCCCCTCGGTCACCAGATAAACCTCGGTCCGGTTGCAAGTGCTAACCAGCATGACCTCACGAACACGTCCGCCGTGTTGAGACGTCCGGCCAGGCGCGAGGAACATCGGCAGGACTTCGCTGAGTTCAGCCTCACTGAAGGCGAGTTCCTCACGGGCTTCGAGGGGAGCCCGTGAGTGATCGATACCGTAGATGTGGATGGTCGGCATGAGAATTCAGGTAGACAGGGGCCTGGCGGCAGGCCTCTGTGTTTTGCAGTGTATTTATCCGAGATCCTAAATCTTGAACCGGGAGACGAGCGTTTGCAGTACGTTCGCCATACGACTGAGTTCCATGGCCGCCTTCTGGGTGTCGCTTGCGCCACTCGTCGTGCTCTCCGCCGCAGTAGCCACACCGGTGATGTTTCGGGCGATTTCTCCGGTGCCCTTAGCGGCTTCGTTGACGTTTCGGCCGATCTCGTTGGTTGTGGCAGTCTGCTCCTCAACCGCGGAGGCGATCGTGTTAGAGATGTCGTTGATCTGGTTGATGATGGCGCTAATATCGCCGATGGCCTTGACCGCGGCTTTGGTGTCGCCTTGGATGGCCTCGATCTTCTGGCCGATTTCCTCGGTGGCTTTGGCCGTTTCCTTTGCCAGCTCCTTGACCTCATTCGCCACGACCGCGAAACCCTTTCCGGCTTCGCCGGCCCGGGCCGCTTCGATGGTCGCATTCAACGCCAGGAGGTTCGTTTGCTGCGCAATGGAGGTGATGACCTTGATTACCTTGCCGATTTCCAGACTCGACTCCCCCAGTTTGGAGATAGTCTGGTTGGTAGATTCGGCGACCGACACGGCAGTCTTGGCGACACGAGCACTCTCGTTGGCGCTCTTGGAGATTTCGCGGATGGAGGCCAGCATCTCTTCGCTTCCGGTGGCGACCACCGACACGTTTTTCGATACCTGTTCCGAGGCCGCCGAGACAACGTTGGCCTGGGAAGCGGTCTCTTCCGCATTGCCGGCCAACTGCTGGCTGATTGCGGTCAATTCTTCGGATGAGCTTGTCAACGCCTGTGCGTTCCTCGTCATCTCCGCCATGTTGTCCCGCATGCCTTGGAGGAAGGAGCCGAGTGCTTCGCCCATTTGACCGATCGGATCGGCGCCGCGAACAGACACCGTCTGCGTCAGGTCGCCTTGAGCAGCCTTCTGGACGACTTCGAGCATGGTGGAGACTTTCGCGGCGAACTCTGCTTTCGCCTCCATTTCACGCGCTATCGAGTCCTTTTCGCGTTGCTCGGCCTCTAGCTTCTTGGTGATCACTTCCCATGTCACCATTGCACCGATGTAATTTCCCTGGGTGTCAGTGATGGGACTGACGAGAAGATCCAGCGTTTCCGGGCCGACTTTGATGTTCGATCGCCGGGGCAGATTCTTGGCGTCACCGAGGACACTCCGCTGATGGGACGGATTCTTGTGGAAAACGTCGATACATTGCCCGATCATCGCATCCGCGGAAACGGGCAGGAACTGCTGCAGTTCGCGCAGTTGCTTTGTCGAAGCCGGATTCATATAGCGGATGATCAAATCCCGGTCGGCATACATGACGTTAACCGGAGAGTTCTCCATCATGGATTGGACCCGGGCCGCTTCCTGGGCGAGGCGCTCCTGCTCGGTGATTAAGCTCCAAGTGAGCATCGGGCCGACGTAATTCTGGTTACTGTCAAATATCGGTGACACAAGCAGGTCAAGAATTTCGGGTCCGAGCTTGATTTTGGCGCGGTGCGGCAAGTTGCGCGGGTCATTCAACATCCGGCGCTGGTGGGCCGGGTTCTTGTGGAAAATATCGATCGACTGGCCAACAAGCTGGTCGGCGGCGATTGGCAGATATTCCTGCACCTTCTTCAGCGTCTCGACGGACGCCGGGTTGACGTAAGTGATTAACAGGTCCCGGCTGGCCATGATCACGTTGATCGGCGCATTCTCGAGCATGGCAAAGGCCTGCTTTTGAACCTGGGCGGCTTGTTTATCCTTGGCCCCGGCCGAAGAAGGCAGATCTCCAAAGGAAGGCGGGGTGTCCAACAGACCAACCGCCGAGATGGGCGACGCCTTGGAGGTGCCCCGAGTTGAAACAGAGTTCTTCATACAATTCTCCTAATCCTAAATTGTCATGGTGGGACGGAATCCGCCTCCGCCGGGAAAACGCCGCGAACCGACAAAAGGGCTAGGGCGCAGGCTGTAGTTGCAAAGTTCGCTCCGTGTCGAGAACCAGGAGCAAACGTCCATCGAGTTTATAGACCCCTTCTACAAGTTGTTTGAGATTGGGAGCCATCGTTTCGGGAACCGGCTCATAGGATTCGGCGGCAACATGGATAACGTCGCCGATTTCGTCGACCAGCAGACTGACCGCTCCGTCTTCGGCACGCACAATCATATTCATGGGTTCCTGGTCCGTATTACGCGGCGCAAGAGCAAGCCGCTGCCGCATGTCGATCGCGGCAACAATCTGCCCGCGCAGGTTGATCAGGCCGCGCAGGACGACGGGTGCAAGCGGCACGCGGGTCATCTCCTGCGCTCGAAGGACTTCCTGGACTTTCTGCACTTCGATGCCGAAGTACAGGTCCTTCATGAAGAACGTGGCAAACTGCCGGTTCAGATTAATAGTGTTTTCTGCGAGGCTCACGATTACTTCTCCATCCTGTTTGAGGATTGAAACGCGCGCTGGCGCTGTCCGGCGGCCGACACAAGCGCGGACTCTTCGGCATCCAGCGCCTTGGCCAGCTTGCTGATTGAGCGGAGCATACCTTCGCGATCGAACCGGGACAGCGCGGCCGAGAAGCCCGCCGGAAACGCCCCGGAAGCCGTATCCATCTGACTTGCGGGCTGCACCGCGAAGACTGGTATGCGCGAAAGCTCCGGCTGTTTTCGAATTGTCTCCAGAATTCGAGCCGCGCCTTCATTGGGCAGGTCAAGCGCCGCGAGCACGACATCGAAACGGCTGGCGTTCAACTTCGCCAGTGCATCGGTGGCGTCTGTTGCTTCGGCGACGGCGTACCCGCCCATCTCCAATGAGCTGCGGAGCAGTCCGCGGCCGAAAGAGGAGTGCTCGGCAATCAGGATTCGGACCATGCGTTCTTTTTGGGTGTTTTCAAACCAACTTGTATCCGCAGAACGAATGACCGACTCCAAATCGAGAACATCGGTCACCTGATTACCTATCACGGCCGATCCGAGAATTCCAGCGCGGCTGCTCGCCCGGCGGATGTGGATTTGCTCATCCACGATGTCGACAATTTCTTTGACAATCATGCCGATGCGGTTATCGCCATCGGCGAAGACAATCACCTGCACCTGCGCGTCGTTACTGTCCCCCGTCTCAAAGCCCAATTGGCCATCCAATCCAACGAGGGGAAGGAGTTGGCCGCGATATTGGACTACGGGCCGGCCGGCGGCGAATTCGAGGCGGTCGCGTGGAATTTCTTCCAGGCGGGCAACCAAAGCCAGCGGGACGGCAAGACGCTCGAAGTTCCCGGCGCGGAACAGGAGCATCGAGTTCCGCTCGACACTCGGGGCATCACGAACTGCCTTCTCATCTCCGCGACCTGTGCCGCGTCCTTCAGCGAGAACGCCGGAACGCTGTGCAATCCCCATTACATCCAGGATGAGGGCGACGTGACCGTCTCCCATGATGGTTGCGCCGGCATAACAGTTCAGACCTTTCATCTGCTTGCCCAGAGGTTTCACGACGATTTCCTGTGTGTCGTTGACGCGGTCGACGACCAACCCGAATTGGCGGTCTTCGGCTTGCAGAAAGACGATATTCAGCACTTCCGGGACTTCACCAGCGCCGTCATCCAATTTCAGTACGCGGTCCAGAAATGCCAACGGGAGCAAATTCCCGCGCCGCCGGTAGAGCGGCGTGTTTCCGACCCACTCGATAAGCCGCCGGCTTTCGTCGCCTTCCAGGCGCACTAATTCCAAGAGACTCGTCTGCGGAATAACGAAACGCTGCTGCCGAACGCTTACGACCAGGCCGGGAATAATAGCGAGGGTCAGCGGGATCTTAATGCGGATAGTAGTGCCGAGTCCGCGGCGGCTCACAAGATCGACGGATCCGCCGATTTTTTCGATGTTCGTCTTTACGACGTCCATGCCAACACCGCGGCCGGAGATACTCGTAACTTCCCGCGCGGTGGAAAAGCCCGGCAAGAACACGAGGTTTGCCAGTTCACGCTCACTCATCCGCTCGGCCAGTTCCTCGCGAATCAAGCCCAGCTGGATCGCCTTGGCCTTTACCCGTTGAGCGTCGATTCCGTTCCCATCGTCGCCAATCTCGATATTGACGTACCCGCCTTCATGGAAGGCTCGAAGCGTTAAACGGCCATCTGCCGTCTTTCCTGCGCGAATCCGGGCCTCAGGCGCTTCGATCCCATGGTCGCAAGCATTGCGGACAATATGCGTCAAGGGGTCCTTGATCGCCTCGATAATGGTCTTATCCAGCTCTGTTTCGGCCCCGTCCATCTCCAAATTCACTTGTTTGCCGCACTGGGACGACAGGTCGCGCACAACCCGAGGCAGTTTATTCCAGACAACCCCGATAGGTTGCATCCGCGTCTTCATGACACCTTCCTGGAGTTCTGAAGTGATCAAGTTCAGGCGTTGGCT
>CAMBFR010000161.1 GCA_945865815.1 Candidatus Sulfopaludibacter sp. SbA3 | reverse complement strand
ACTTCGATGCCGCGTCGTATCGCATGAGATTCGCAGCCTCGATGTGCGCATAGGCTTTTGCGATCGGAAACTGGATACCCTGGTTCGTTCCGATCGGCTTTCCGAAAATGATGCGCTCGGAAGCGTACTTGGAGGCTCGTTCAATAAACCAG
This sequence comes from Candidatus Sulfopaludibacter sp. SbA3, assembly GCA_945865815.1. Taxonomy (GTDB): domain Bacteria; phylum Acidobacteriota; class Terriglobia; order 20CM-2-55-15; family 20CM-2-55-15; genus CAMBFR01. The sequence continues at coordinate 6,108 of CAMBFR010000161.1, read as the reverse complement.
TGACCGTCACCGATAGCTTCAGAGGCGACCAGAATGCGCTCGGCATTCCATCCGTCGATGATGTAACGAAACCCTTTTCCTTCCTGGCCGATGAGACTGTCGGCCGGGATTTCGACATCTTCAAACCAAACGGTGGTCGTGTGATGGTTCACCATAACGTCCAGCGGCTGGATGTCGATTCCCTTTGCCTCGCGCATATCAATGAGGAAAACGGAAAGTCCCTGGGTCTTGTCTTTTAATTCATCGTAAGGGGTCGTGCGGGCCAGCAGCAGCATGAGGTCCGAATACTTCGCCCGGGAAATCCAGATCTTCTGGCCGTTGACGATGTACTTGTCGCCCTTGCGGACCGCTTTTGTTTCGATGCGCGTGGCCTCCGATCCCGCATTGGGCTCGGTCACCGCGAAAGCCTGCAGACGAAGATCGCCGGCTGCGATTGCCGGCAGGTATTTCTTCTTCTGTTCCGGACTGCCGTGGCGAAGAACAGTACCCATCGTGTACATCTGCGCATGGCAGGCGCCCGAATTGCCGCCGCTGTGATTGATCTCCTCAAGAATGATGGCGGCTTCGGTAATTCCCAAACCTGCGCCGCCGTACTCTTCCGGAATCAAGGCGGCGAGGTAGCCACTTTTGGTAAGGGCCGTTACAAATTCCTGGGGGTACTTTTCGTGTTTATCGACATCTTGCCAATAGGCATCGGGAAAATCGGCGCAGAGCCTGGCAACTTCTTCCCGAATCGACTGTCTAGCTTCCTGGACGGATGATTCCATACCTTGTCCTCCGGACGAAAAATGTAATAGTATTCAGTGCTTTCAGCGGAACGAAAGCGTTCTGGAGTAACGTCCCCTCTTTTCAAGAGGTCGTCTATTATAAACAAATTACGGAGGAATCATCATGCCGATTAAACCGGGCTGGGAAGGACGATATTTTGAGGATTTCGTGGTTGGCGACATTTATCGGTGCCGCCTCGGACGAACGGTGACGGAAGCCGACAACATCTGGTTCACCCTTCTGACCAACAACACGAATCAAATCCACTTCAACAACGAGTACGGCAAGCGCACTGAATTCGGCAAGTGCCTCATCAACAGCGCCCTCACGCTTGCGATTGTCGCAGGAATGGGAGTGGCGGACGTCAGCGAAAATGGCTTCGCTCTCGGCTGGGATGAGATCAAGCTGCCCGGTCCCCTGTTTGCCGGCGACACCCTCTATTCGGAATCCGAAGTTCTGGAGAAGCGCGAGTCGAAGTCAAAGCCTCAGTGGGGCATCCTCAAGGTCCGCACGCGCGGCATTCAGCAGGAAGGCAAAGTCGTCATGGACTACGCGCGAAGCGTCATGGTCTGGAAAAAGGAGTTCGCGCCGAAGCAGCAGCTCTTTCCTGAAATCCGCGGTTAATGGCGGAGAGTAAGTCGGACAAACCTTCTCTGGCGCTGTCCGGAGTTCGGGTCCTGGCGCTGGAAGTCTCGGTGGCCGGCCCTCATTGCACCCGGATCCTGGGTGACATGGGGGCCGATGTCATCAAGCTCGAAAAGCCGGGAACCGGCGACATCATTCGCGGCTGGGACTCTGCTGTACGCGGCCTCTCTTCCGGCTACGTCTGGCTGAACGGAAACAAGCGAAGCTTTGTCATTGACGTCAAGAAGAAGGCCGGCATCGAGGCGCTTCGCCGCCTGGCAGACCGCGTCGATGTGGTCCTGGAAAATTTCGCGCCCGGTGTCGCCGACCGTATGGGACTTGGCGCAACCGACCTGTGCGCCCGTAATCCACGGCTGATCTATTGTTCGCTGTCGGGCTACGGGCAGGATGGGCCTTACCGCGATGTCAAGGCCTACGACCTGCTGATTCAAGGCGAGGCCGGAATCATTGCCACCACGGGTTATCCCGACAAACCGGCCAAGGTCGGCCTGCCCATCATCGATCTTGCGTCCTCCATGTACGCCACGGTTGGAATTCTGCTGGCGCTCTACCAGAGGGAGAAAACGGGACAAGGACAATTCATCGATATCTCGATGTTCGAATCGGCAGTCGCATGGCTCGGATACTTTCCGCATCATTACTGGCATCAAGGTGAAGAACCGGCCCGGGTCGGCATGCGCCACCACTACGTCACTCCTTACGGCCCTTACCTCGCGGGCGACAATGTATATGTCAACCTTGCCGTGGCCACCGCGCAGGATTGGGAGATTTTCTGCCGGCAGGTGATCGAACATCCCGAGCTTCTGGAAGATGCTCGATTCAAGACTTCCGAAGCCCGGCGGAAGAATCGTGGCGTGCTTGAGGAACTCGTCGAGAGAGTCTTTCTGGAACGGCCTCATACCGAATGGCTGAAGCGTTTGCGTGAGGCCCGCTTGCCACACGGCGAAGTGAAGGGTGTCGCCCAGGTGCTGGCGCATCCTCAAGTCATTGCGCGAAAGTTCGTCCGCGAAATGGAGTCGCCTGTCGGCCCTGTCCCGGTTGTCGGAAGTCCGCTGCGCCTGTCGAAAAGCCCGGCGCGGTACGATCCCATTCCTTCCCTCGGACAGGATACGGCATCCATACTTGGTGAACTCGGATACAGCGATGCGGAAATCGAAGAACTCCGCCGCGATAAAGTCATTTAAGGGAGCAAACTGTGAACGGTAAGATCGCTGTCATCGGAGGCACTGGAGACCTGGGATTCGGCCTGGCTTTGCGCTGGGCAAAAGCGGGCGCAGAAGTATTGATCGGTTCCCGCGATGAAAAGAAAGCACAGGAAGCGGCCGGGCGTTTGAAGGAAGCGCTCAAGACGGACGCAACCGTTACAGGCATGGAAAACACGCAGGCCTGCGCCCAGGCCTCCGTGGTCGTACTGGCGGTCCCATTTAGTGGCCAGGCCGCAATCATCAAGAGTCTGAAGGGATCCTTTAAGGACGCAATCTTCGTGGACACGACGGTTCCACTCGCTGCGACTGTCGGGGGCAGAGCCACACGGCTTCTGGGCGTGCCGCAAGGCTCGGCTGCGCAGCAGGCTCGGGAACTGGTTCCGGCCGCCACGCCGGTCCTGGCAGCCTTTCACAATCTCTCCGCCGAAACTCTGCAGGATCTTTCCCAGACACCGGATTGCGACATCCTGGTCTGCGGCGACGATCCCAAGGCGAAAGAAACACTATTCGCGCTGGTGAAACTGATTCCGGGCCTGCGTCCCATTGATGCCGGCCCTCTTGAAATGGCGCGTATCGTCGAGAGCATTACGGCACTTTTAATTTCGATGAACCAGCGATATAAAGGCCACCACAGCGGCATACGCCTCACCGGATTGCCGATTTAACGAATAACGGAGCTTGTACTCATGGCTAACGACGCTAACAAAGTAAAGACCGTCGCCGAGGTGGTTCAAACCATTCCCGACGGCGCACACATCGCCCTCGGGGGCTTTGCGATCAACCGATGCAACATCGTGGTTTCCCACGAATTGATTCGGCAGCAGAAGAAGGACCTCACTCTCTCCCAGGGTGTCGTCGGACTCGATACGGACCTGCTGGTGGGAGCCGGCCTCGTGAAGCGTTGCATCATGGGAGGCGGCTCACTCGACCGGTTCGGCCCGGTTCACTGCATCAACCGGGCGCGCGAAACGCAGCCGGGCTGGTCGCACGACTACAGCAGCCTCACGATCTGCCTGAAGTACCTGGCCGGCGCCCTGGGCATTTCGTTCATCCCGACCAAGTGCCTGATGTCATCCGAGGTACTCGACCGGCTCGAACAATTTGCTCCCGATGACATCCGGAAGATGAAGTGTCCTTTCACCGGAGAGGAATATCTGCTCCTGAAAGCGCTGACTCCCGATATCTGCTTCGTTCATGTCCAGGTGGCCGATCGTGAAGGCAATTCCCAGATCAGCGGCGCTCGCTGGGAAAATGAGGAGCAGGCAAAATCCGGAAAGCGTCTGGTCGTCGTGACAGAGGAGCTCGTGCCGACCGAGTACATCCAGCGCAATCCGGAACGGACCATAATTCCGGGACATCGCGTGGAAGCGATCATCCACCAGCCGTTTGGCGCCCATCCGAGCGCGTGCTTTGACTACTACGACTACGACGCCGATCATCTCCGGCTTTATGTGAACCACTCCAAGAAGAAGGAGACGTTCCCCGACTACGTGAACAAATACATTCTGGGCACGAAGGATCACTGGGAATACCTGGACCTGGTCGGCGGTCTCAAACAGATGAACGAAATCAGGGCTGAGAAACTCCTCGGCTACTGACGGATTTGCACAATGGCAGCAGTACGCGCCACGGAGATCATGGTGGCGGCGGCGTCCAGAGAGCTCCGCGACGGCGAGGTCGTTGTCGTCGGAATCGGCCTGCCGCTGATGGCGTGTTTTCTTGCCAAACGCACGCATGCTCCTCGACTGATATCTCTTTCCGAAATCGGCGTTATTAATTCCGACGCGAAAGACACTCCGGTCGGAGTGGCCGATCCCCGAAACTTCTATCGTGCAACCTGCCGGAGCAGCTTTCTCGACATCATGGGTTTGAATCTGCACCGCGGCATCGTCGACGTCGGTGTTCTGGGCGCCCTCGAGGCAGACGGATTCGGCAATATCAACACCACGCTGATCAAAGACGAAGAGGGAAACATCCGCTACTGGAACGGCAGCGCCGGAGGCAACGACACCGCCTCACTTGCCAAGCGCGTCATTCTGATCGTGCGGCACGACAAACGAAAACTGCCAAAGACACTTGCTCACCTGACCAGTCCGGGATTCGTCCAGGGACGGAGCCGCGAGCAGTTGAGTTTGCGCGGCGGAGGACCTTCGCGGCTGATTACCGACAAGGCCGTGATCGGGTTTGATCCGCAGACGCACCAGGCAACACTGGTTTCGGTGCATCCGGAAATTGAGTTGGCAGATGTCGTGGAGAGCACCGGATTTGAGTTGAAGATTCCGGGCGACGTGAAGGTAACTGCGCTACCTACGCCGGAAGATCTGCGGTTGCTTCGCGAGGAACTTGATCCGAACGATCTCTATCTGGGCAGACGAAAAGCTCGATCATAGACGGGGTGGATGAATCAATCAGTTTAAGGTGCCCCTCGGTTGTCCTGCGAAATCGGCCAGGTATAACAAAACGCCTGCCGACGTTGTCGAGTTTTACACCTGGGTACACGATTTCGTAGATCCGCTAACGTGTACACCTGAGCGAAGGCCTCGACTTCGCTCTCGTGATAGACCTGCGCGCGATCGAGATCCTACTTGAGCGCGTCGAGCATTGAAGGATCGGACGCTTCCGAAGCGATCGGGTAGGCCGATCCGTCACCGGATCGGCCCCACCACAGAACCGTACGTGCGGGTTTCCCGCATACGGCTCTTCGGAAAGAGTCTGTTTACAGCCGGACGTACGACGCCAACTGGGAATAGCTGATCCGGATTCGCGGCCGAACCAGCGGGTGCTTATCCAAGAGGGCCTTGAAGTCCTCCCAGGTGAGTCTGCCCTTCTGGCTCCGCTTCGAGAGAGAGTGTTTCCACTCCCGCCAGGTGAAGTTCCAAAATGACTGGAGCTTCTTCGCATTCCCGGCGAGCCCGTAGTAGCTGAAGTGACCTCGCAGAATCTGGTTGATCGCACGGGCCTGTGCTTCCACGGGCTGATGCTTCAGCCGTCGAAGCCGCTCTTTCATCCCGGCTTTTGCCCGGCTGAAGCGCTTCCCCTCCGTCTGAAACACCGTCTTGATGACTGTCTTGCCGACGCTTCGAGCCCGGTAAATCGTGAAGCCAAGAAACGTCAGTCTGCGCCGTTCATGGGTCTCGTTGTTATTCCGAGTACCCAGGTTGGTCGTATGGGTCTTCTCCTCGGCAAGCGTGAGCCCGAACTGCCCCAAACGCGCTTGTAGCAGCGTCCTCATCGTGTCCACGTCTGTGGGTTGCTCGAAGAACAGGCAGAGGTCATCCGCGTACCGGACGAGTGCTGCCTTGCCACGAAACTGTGGCTTGATCTTCCGCTCGAACCAGAGATCCACGAGGATGGTAGAGACGAGTCTTGAGGACGGTAGCCCGTGCGGAGCCTGACGAAGTGCACCGCTTTCGCGAGCACCTCTCACCGAGTAGGCATGGTCACTTGATCTCGTCTCCCCAAGCAGAACCCGGCGTGCAGATTTCCCGCA
>CAMBFR010000160.1 GCA_945865815.1 Candidatus Sulfopaludibacter sp. SbA3 | reverse complement strand
ATGAACATTGATCAATCGGCCGATTTTTCAATGTTCATTGTTCAATTCTCATTTCTCATCTGGCAGCGCTACAAGATCTGCAGTTTATAGCTCATGTAGAACTCGTGAACGATAACCTTGATGCTTGCCGCTACGGGAATCGCGATCAGCAGTCCCAGCACGCCAAGTAACTCTCCTCCGATCACCAGAACCAGGACAACCGTCAGCGGATGAAGATCCACGTTGTGTGAAAGCACTGCCGGTGCGATGCAGATGTTATCTGCCAGATGCGCCGCTGTAGCGGCCGCAACCAGGCCGTACACTGCGGATATCGGAAGGCCCGAACCCAGGTACAGAAGGCTTCCGAATGCCGTACCCAGAAGTGGGCCGACGTAGGGAATCAGATTCGTAACGCCGCACACGGCCGAGATTAGGAGAATCTGCGGCTGGGGAACGAACAGGGCGGCGATTCCCATGAATATCATCTGGATCAACCCGACGAGCATGCACTCGATGAGCCGGCCGCGAAGGTACCCGCCGATCTGCTGATCGATACGGTGAAACACGATCAGGGACATTTCGAAATACCGGTTTGGGACGAGTTGAACGAAACGCCGCTTGAGACTTGCGCCATCGCGCACCATGAAGAACGCGATGAATGGAACGAGCAACAGATTGATCGAGAAGGTGGTGATCAGTCCCGGCAATGCCTCGAAGAAGTCCGTCGCAAACTGTCCGGCGCGCAGAGTGATCTGGCCGCTGATGTCAAATGAGCGCACCATCGGGAAATGCGAGTCGACCCATATCTCGAACTCGCTCAGTTGCTGGCCGACGCGCTGGCTGAAATTCTCGCTCGATCCGGTGATAGCCTCGAAACGAAGCCAGGCCGGCGACAGCAACAAGAATGTACCGATTCCCAAAAAGCTGAGAAGCAGGATCAGCAGAAAGGCGCTTCCGCGTTCCATGCCCCGCCGTTGCAGTTCGACAATTCCGGGTTCGAACAGGTATGCCACAAAAAGCGCCGCGACGAAGGGCACGAGAAGAATCTGGACTGCCAGAAACAACACAGCGGCGGCGATGATCAGCACGGCCAGCGCGAGAAAACGCGCCGGCATTTCACCCAGCAGATGCTTCATCGGGCCCTCGGATTTCCCACACCTCGCGCAACTGATCATTGGTGTAGCGCAGGCGGTCGGCGAGAGTCTTCGCCAGACCCAGGCTGATCTTGGCGCCCATCCCCGGGTGAAGGTCGATGATCTCGATCAGGTCGGGATGGAAAAAACCGATCAATTCGGCTCCACTGCGCGCGACGGCTGTGGCGGACCTGGTCGTTTCGCCCAGGAGTGCCATTTCGCCGAAGAAGTCTCCGGCCTGCAACTCGGCAAGCAGCAATCGACTCTCGGATTTTGGTTTCAGGACGATGTCCACGCGGCCGGATCGAATTACATACACTCCCGCGCCCGGCTCGGTCTCGTTAAACACATCTTCGCCATCCTGGTAAGTGCGAATGTGAACGACTCGCTCGAGCACGCGAAGCTCTTTTGGCGTCAGGTTCTGGAACAGTGGGACGTTGCGCAGCGTTTCGCCCAGCGATTCCTTTCGCCGACCCAATCTGAAGATATTGCTCCAGACTCCGTCTGCCTGCATGGCCGGGAAGCATACACCAAGTGGTTGCCGCCGTCATAGACCGGGAATTTCTCGGAGGGTGATATGCTTCGGTTCCATGAAAGCGATACGCATACATCAAAATGGCGGTCCTGAAGTTCTTCGGTTTGACGATGTTCCTGCCCCTGAACCTCAAGCCGGCGAGGCTGTCGTCAAGCTTCACGCGCGGGGACTGAACTTCATCGACGTCTACTTCCGGAAAGGCGTTTACAAAGCTCCGCAATTCCCGTTCACGCCCGGGATGGAAGCGGCGGGCATGGTTACCGCGGTGGGCGCAAATGTAAACGAGGTCAAAGTCGGCGACCGCGTCGCTTATGCCATGGTCATGGGCGCGTATGCCGAGTACGCGAGCGTGCCATCGTCCAAACTGGTGAAGCTGCCCGAGGGAATCGATTTCAATCAGGGCGCGGCAATAATGCTTCAGGGCATGACCGCACACTACCTGACGCACAGCACATTTCCGCTCCGGCCGGGATCCACGGCGCTCGTCCATGCCGCGGCAGGAGGAGTAGGCCTGCTATTGACCCAGGTCGCCCGTTTTCTCGGAGCTACTGTCTATGCGACCGTCGGAACTGAAGCCAAAGGCGAGCTTGCGCGACGCGCCGGGGCGAATGAAGTAATCATTTATTCCAGGCAGGATTTCGAAACCGAAGTGAAAAAGCTCACGGGTGGCCGAGGCGTGGATGTCGTTTACGATTCGGTGGGCGCCACTACTTTCGATAAGAGCCTGAGCTGCCTCGCGCCCCGTGGCATGCTCGCTCTTTACGGCAAGTCGAGCGGATCTGTCGCTGCCGTGGATCCGGATCTTCTGGCAAAGGGATCACTCTTTCTGACCCGGCCAAGTCTCGCTCACTACATCGCCACCCGGGAGGAACTGCTCGCGCGCTCCGGCGACCTGTTCAATTGGGTGACCACGGGCCGGCTCCGGTTGACGATAGGCCATACGTTTCCGCTTTCCGAAGCTGCCAGGGCGCACCAGGAGCTCGAAGGGCGCCTCACTACCGGAAAAGTACTGCTGGTTTAATTCAGAGCATAGCTGTGGTTGAACGGCATACGAGTGTAGCAGTTCAAGCACGTGTCGAACGCGATGGAACCATCCGGGGTCTCGCTCAACTCGAAGTCAAGGTTTCCCTGGTTTTCCAACAAAACCAATAACACGTCCATCCCATCGGGTCCGGCGCTTCGTTGCCGATACGCTTCGAATGGGACCTCCCTGTGGCAAACGTCGCAGGTTCTGACAAAATTCTTGACCATGTTTTTTTTAGACGCGTGGGGCTTCGAATGGTTTTTGGCCGAGAAACTCCCCTCCTGGATTAGGAGGGGTGCTGTTCGCGCGGCTTTCAGCGAACGGCGGGGTGGTGTTAATTCATGATGCGAAGCCACCGAAAAGATATTCGCGAAGCGCACCGATTTGAATGAGCGCTGCGCGAGCGTCCATAACGTGGCTTCGCGCCGTTCCGTACCACCCCGTCTGCGCCTTCGGCGCAGCCACCCCTCCTAAGACAGGAGGGGAGTTTGGACTTGCTAGAGGAGTGCGCTGAAGTTTCCGGTAAGGACAAAGGCAGACCAGTTATAGGGATGGGAGATCTCCCGTGAAGACCTGATGGAACGGAGTTGCGCATTCCGCAATGCGTGAGCCACAGGCAACTTCGAAGAAGCGAATTCCCGATGGAAGCTGACCATGAGATTCGATGTGCTGGACGCCTCAACAGGCCAAAGAGACCCCACCACCATTCCGGCGCCGCCGATCAGGAACGCTGAAGTCAGTCCACGCATTCCCACGCCGTCGCGCGAGTTTCCGACCGATGAATCGCACGACGAAAGAACAATCAGTGAGTTCGGCAACAGCCGTTGCTGCGCGATATCGACTGCCGTCACGCTGTTGGGGCCATACCGGTCGCCGTCCAGGAAGATTGACGAACGCAGCGGATCGGCCGCCTCGGTGGCCGAGTGACCCGCATAGTGGAGTATTGGCGCACGATGCATCGCATCGAGGAAGTTCGACTTGTTCACATCGGCGCCCGTAAAGGTCTTCGCCTCGCTGTAAATTCCCTGCAGGGCCATCAGTTCGCGTGTTTCTGACGGTTCGCCCGTCGAGGAGCCAAATGCCACGATCGAATCACGTCCGGGCGCCGCTGCGCGGGTTGCGAGCAGGTAAGTCAAGCTTGGGCTGAGGAGGATCGGATAGTCCTCGATCAGATATTTTCCGGTGATTGCATTCTGAATAGCCGCGAAGGGAAGGCCGTGCAAGGCTCTGTCGGGAACGATGGCCAGCGCCGATTCCGGATCCAGCAGGTCTGCGACGGGTGCAATCAGCCAATCAAACAGCTCCCTCGATTCCTGTTGGACCCTGCCGCCGTTGCGGAGCAACTTCAGGAAGTTCTCCACCTTTTCCTCGACGGTCCGCCGGCTGACGCCGACCGAGCGTACGGCGAACCGGTTCCTGGATGCGACCCAGATCAGCAGGCGGTCTTTCATCAGGACGTACTCGACGGTTTGCGCGCCTTCCGGAACGAGTCCCTGGGCGGTGGCGCGGCTGAGCGCCTCGCCGCGAGTGCTTTCCATCTGAGGATCGAATTGGACCAGGAATTCAAGGAAGAGCTTTGCGCGATACTTCTGGACATAACTCCATGCGGCGTCCGTCGCGCCATGGTCATACTCAAAGGCTATCGCGGAGTCGTACAACTCGCGGCGTTCATCGTCGAAGGCGACCCTGGACTTTTCGTCCTGGAGATAGGCATCGTCGTTTTCGGCCACTTCGACGGCCGAGCGAAATGCGGTTCTAGCCTCCTCGACCCGTCCTGTCTCGGACAGTATTCGTCCAAGCAGCATGAGCGAGGGTGCATGGATGTAGCCCAATCGAATCGGCAATTGGGCGTAGATCTCCAGGTTCTTTCTCAGCAGGAACTCGGCTTCCCGGTATTGCTTTCGATCAATCTGCATTCTTCCTTTGATCAGATTGAGCGCGAGTTCCGCGCGGGTTTTTTCCCCTCCGGATTCGGCCGCGTCGGAAGCGTCTTCGGCCAATGCAAGATAACGTTCGGCGTCGGTTCCTTGCCCGCCGGATTCCGACAACATCGCCATCAGCGAAGCCGCATTCGATATGAGCGAGGGATTTCCGATTTTCTCGGCTCGTTCAAGCGATTCGGCGGCAAACCATGCCGATCTTGCCGGAAGGCCTTTTCGATACAGGACGGAAGCTATCACTCGGTAAAGGGATGCTTGCCGTAGATCGTCCTTCTCGTCCGTCAGATTCAGACATTGGAAAGCAAGCCGCAATGCCTCATCGTAGTCGCCGGCGCTGTACTTGTAGACAGCCAGATAATAGGGTTCTTCAGGCTATTGAGTGGGTAACGGAGCCAAGTCCAGGCCGCCGCAGTGAAAATAAATAGCCTCGATAAAGTTGTCCATATTCCGAAAGCCACGCGCGGTGTACTTGACCCATTGGATCTTGGCGTTGATGGATTCGCTGGCCGCATTTGTGATTCGATGACGCAGATACGTGATGATGTTTTCGAATCGTCGTTTAAGCATGCCGGCGACCTTGATGATCGGTTCTAACCGACTGCGAACGGCCCATCGGTGCCACCAGGAAAAGTGCTTTCGGGCTGGACCTTCATATCGGTAATTGAATAAATGCATCGCCGTTTCTTTCAAGGCCCAGGCACGGGATGTCTTTAGGGTTTGCTGTCGGAGTTGGGCAAACTCTCGCCGGTCCTTCATCTTCATCGTGGAGATATTCCTTAACCACTTAAAACGGCTCCCCTTGAGACGATGATCACCGACGGTTCGGAGTACCTTATTTTCTTTGCGGCGCACCCGGTCCAGGGCAGAACCCAGATGATGGGCAATGTGAAACTTATCAAAGACAATCTTACTGTCCGCATCGGGCAGGTGCTTCCGCAGGGAATTCAAATAGGCATCCCACATGTCGATTGCGACGGCTTGAATATGGTTCAACTGTTCTTCGTTCAGTGTTGCCCAGAATCCATCCAAACTGCTTTGCTCACGATCTCGAGCGATGTACAGGACCCGCCCTCGATCTAAATCATTCACCAATGTCAGAAACTTGAATCCTCGCCGATGCGACTTTTCGTCCACTCCGATGTGGGCGACGTTCTCTCGCTTCCGGCGATTCAGTCCCCGCTTCACGGCACGCTTCATAATTCCGTGAATCTCGTCCCAACTCAGATGCAGCTGCTTGGCCACCGCCTTTTGACTGGCCTGTTTTAACCATTCAATAGCCATTGCTTCCATCAACATCGTGAACCGGCTGCCCGGTTCCGCCCACGGCAGCCGAACCTGACGCGGTCCGTGTTCGGAACAATCACTGCGCGGCGGCTCGGCGTGCAAAATCGTCTTGTACTGGCATGTGTCCAGATGTCGCCAGCGTCTCTCCGGTTGGTGGTCGTAGAGCCTGCACGTCTTCCCGCACTCGCTACACACCCAGTCCACTTCCTCGTGCTGCAGATACACATGGATCTCACCCACGTTCAGTTCCAATTGCACACGCTGCACCTGCCATGGAGCCTGAATGCCCAATATCTGTCGGTATAGTTCTCTGTCATCCATGGCTCGTGATTCTCTCACGAGCGTTTTCTTTTTAAACCCGCCGCCGGCATTGTGGAAAGTGTGGAAAAGCCACGCGTCGTTTGCGCGGCTTTTCCACACTTTCCACATTGCTTGACCCACTTAAAACCCGGAATACCC
>CAMBFR010000159.1 GCA_945865815.1 Candidatus Sulfopaludibacter sp. SbA3 | reverse complement strand
GGGCTGAAGCCCCGCGCCCACAGGTAGAATGAAAAACATGACTGATACTTCCAGCATCCGCGTTCGATTTGCGCCATCGCCGACGGGCTACCTTCATGTCGGCGGGGCGAGGACCGCACTATTCGATTGGCTGTTCGCGCGAAGGTACGGCGGAGCATTCATCCTTCGCATCGAAGACACGGACGTCGAGCGGTCGAGCGAAGAGATGACGACCGGCATTCTGGAGGCGCTCACATGGCTCGGTCTCAACTGGGACGAGGGACCGTATTACCAGTCCAAACGGCTCGACCTGTACAAACAGGCGGGACAGCGCCTGCTGGAAGGCGGACACGCTTACTACTGCGCGTGCCCTGCCGGTGGGCATACCATCGCCTGTCGTGAGCAAGCCAGCCGCGAAGGCGGCGGAGCGGTGCGTTTCCGCGTGCCTCAAGGCACAGTGAGTTTCAAAGATGATGTCATCGGCGAAATCTCTATTGAAAGTGACACGATTGAAGACTTCGTGCTTCTCCGCTCGGATGGCCATCCCACCTACCACCTGAGCGTTGTGGTGGACGACATCGACATGCGCATCAGTCACGTCATTCGCGGAACGGATCACGTATCCAACACGCCGAAACAGATTCTTCTTTACCGCGCGCTCGGCGCCCCGTTGCCGGCCTTCGCGCATGTGCCGCTGATTCTCGGTCCGGACAAGACGCGAATGAGCAAGCGCCACGGCGCCACATCCGTCATGGCGTATCAGGAACAAGGGATCGTACCCGAAGCTTTTCGTAATTTCCTGGCGCTCCTGGGATGGTCGCCGGGAACCGACCAGGAGATGTTTGGCGATGACGAACTGATCCAGGCGTTTTCGCTCCAGGGAATCTCAAAAGCGAATGCCGTCTTCAATCCCGAAAAACTTTCCTGGTTCAATGCGCAGTACCTTGCAAAGCTGCCGGACCACAAACTCATCGCCTATCTCAAACCCGAGTTCATCAACGCCGGACTGTGGCGCGATACGCTCGAAAACGAAGAAGCGGATCGCTTCAAGTTGCTCCTGGAAGCGCTCCGGCCCCGATCGAAGACCCTTCATGATTTTGTCCGCCAGTCGCGGCCATATCTGGGCACGACGCTGGAATATGACCAGGCCGCTGTAGCCAAGGTTTCAAAAGAGCCTCAAATACGGGAGCACCTGCACACACTCGCCGATCGCCTGCAGTCTCTCCCGGATTTCAACCATCAGACGCTCGAAGCGGTCATACGCGCCCTGGCAGAAGAGCTGGCCGTCAAACCCGGAACATTGATGGGCGGCGCGAGGGTGGCATTGACGGGCCTTTCGGTTTCTCCGGGAATTTTCGAAGTGATGATGATTCTCGGCCCCGAGACCACAATCCAACGCCTTCGTACGTTCTAAGACTTGTCGGCAGAAATTTGCCAGTGGGCGCGGGGCTTCAGCCCAGTGCACTGGAGTTTGGACGTTTTTCGGGGAGTGCACAAAAAGTCCCCTCCTGGATTAGGAGGGGCGCCGTTCGCGTTTTTCAGCGAACGGCGGGGTGGTGTACGTGCCGCGAAGCCACCCTATAGATATTCGCGCAGCGCACCGATTTGAATGAGCGCTACGCGGGCATCCATAACGTGGTTTCGCGTCATTCCGGACTACCCCATCGCAAAGGCCTATCTGTTCTACGGGGGCTCCCAGCATCTGAAGTTCGGTCCCATCTTCGAGCTTTGCACGGGGCTGAAGCCCCGCGCCCACTGGTGGCCCTGAAGATAGCTTTCGATGCTATAGTGGTCGGTCTATGACCTGGTTCAATCGGGAGAAGAGGCCGCTGGAGGCGACCGACGAGGAGCGCCATGTTGTCACCGAGGGCTTATGGATCAAGTGCATCGGTTGCAAAGAAGCCCTCTGGAAGAAGGATCTTGAGGGAAACTGCCAGGTCTGCCCCAAGTGCGGCTACCATTACAAAATCACAGCCCACGAAAGACTGAATCTGCTGCTCGATGCCGGCTGGCAGGAGCATGACGCGGGCATGCATGCGACCGATCCGCTCGAATTCACCGCCACAAAATCTTACAAGGTGAGCCTCGAACAGTTGCCAAAGAAGGTCGGCGTGAATGAAGCGGTCATCACCGGCCAGGGGAAACTCGACGGGTATCCGATTGTTTGTTCCGCAATGGAATACAACTTTATCGGCGGATCGATGGGCTCGGTCGTGGGAGAGAAAATTACGAGGGCGATTGAGCGGGCTCTCGATACCCGTTCGGCTTTCGTCGCAGTTTCCTGCTCCGGCGGCGCGCGCATGCAGGAAGGCGCTCTCAGCCTGATGCAGATGGCAAAAATTTCAGCGGCGCTGGCGAAGCTGGATAAAAGCAACCTTCCTTATATATCGGTTCTCACAGATCCCACCACGGGCGGCGTCACGGCAAGCTTCGCCATGCTGGGCGATCTGAACCTGGCCGAGCCGGGCGCCCTGATCGGGTTTGCCGGCCCGCGGGTGATCGAGCAGACGATCCGGCAGAAACTCCCCGAAGGCTTTCAGCGCAGCGAATTCCTCCTCCAGCACGGAATGATCGACGCTATTGTCGAGCGCAAGGAACTAAAGCCCTTCATCTCCAAATCCCTGAAGTTCTTCGTTGGATGAACTAAGATAAATTCGTGATTACAGTTATAGGAGGCGGCCTTGCAGGTTGCGAGGCAGCCTGGCAGATTGCCCGGCTTGGCGAGCGCGTGCGTCTTTTCGAGATGCGGCCGGTATGCAACACGGCAGCGCACAAGAGCGACCGGCTTGCCGAAATTGTCTGTAGCAACTCGCTTAAATCGGATCAGCCTTACAACGCCTCCTGGTTGCTGAAAGAGGAATTGCGGCGGCTCGGGTCCATCCTGATCCGGATTGCGGATTCGGTGCGCGTGCCCGCAGGCTCCGCGCTTGCCGTGGATCGCGATCGATTTGCCGCCCGGGTAACCGAGGTGATCTCCGCTGAACCCGGAATCGACCTGGTTCGTGAAGAAGTGCGCGAGATCCCGAAAGACGGGATCGTCGTTGTCGCCAGCGGGCCGCTCACCTCACCTTCCTTATCCGACTCGATCCGCGAATTCTGCGGCGCCGAGCATCTGTATTTTTACGATGCCATCAGCCCTATCGTGGATGCAGACAGCATCGACAATTCAAAGGTCTATCGCGCGAGCCGTTACGGAAAGGCCTCCGATGATTACATCAACTGTCCGATGGACAGGGGCGAATACGACGCTTTTTACGACGCGCTCATTTCGGCGGAAAGCGTCGCCATCCACGAATTCGAAGAGGCGAAGTATTTCGAATCCTGCCTGCCGATCGAAGAACTCGCGCGGCGCGGACGCGATACCCTGCGTTTTGGGCCCATGCGTCCGGTGGGTCTGGACGATCCCTCAACCGGGCGAAGACCACACGCGGTCGTTCAGCTTCGCCAGGAAGACCTGATGCAGTCGAGCTACAACATCGTGGGGTTTCAGAACCATCTGAAATTCTCCGAGCAGAAGCGGATCTTCCGGATGATCCCGGGTCTCGAAAGCGCGGAGTTCCTTCGCCTGGGGCAAATTCACCGCAACACCTACATCAACGCGCCGCAGACGCTCGTCCCGACAATGGCGGCCCGGCGCGATCCCCGTATTTTCTTCGCAGGACAGCTGGCGGGAACCGAGGGCTATATTGAGAACGTCGCTTCCGGCCTCGTCGCAGGCGTCAATGCCGTTCGTTTGCTGCGGAATCAGGAACCGTTCCTGATGGCGGCGGAAACAGCGATCGGCGCGTTGTGCCGCTACGTCGCGACACCTCAAAAACACTTCGCTCCCATGAACATCAATTTCGGTCTGCTTCCACCGCTTGAGACCGCCAGACGAACACCGAAGGACGAGAAGCACCGTTTGATCTGCGAGCGGGCGCTTCGCGCCACCGAGCAATACAGCCAATGCCGATCCGTGTAAATCTCAACGGGAAGATAGTGCCGGCCGAGGAAGCCCGGATTTCGGTCCTCGACCATGGCCTGATCTTCGGCGACAGCATTTACGAAACGCTTCGAACCTACCGTGGCAGGCCGTTCCTGTTCTCACGGCACTTTGCAAGGCTCGAACACTCGGCGGACGGCGTTCAACTGCAGTTGCGCTGGAGTAAGGAAGACATCCGCCGCGAAGTGGAGAGAACGCTCGCAAGCGAACCGCAAGGCCCACATGGAGAGGAATCGCGCATCCGGGTGATGGTGACGCGAGGCGCAGGCCCGCTGAGCCTCGACACCGAGACCACTACTGACCCATCGCTGATTATCATCGTGGTACCGCTGAAGGAAGTGCCCAGCGAGACGTATGAACGCGGTGTAGCCGTCATCGTTTCCTCGATTCGGCGAAGCCGGCTCCTGGCGGACATCAAGTCGGGCAGCCTGATTCGGCAGGTACTCGCCTTCAGCGAAGTGAAATCGAAGCAGACCTTCGAAGCGATTCTGTTAACCGAAGAGGGCTATTTGTCGGATGGCATCACGAGCAACATCTACGTTGTTGAGGGCAATCGGCTGATGACACCGTCGCCCGAGGCTGGCATTGTGGCAGGAATCACACGCGGAGTTGTTCTCGACCTGGCCCGCAACATGGGCCTGGATGTCGTGGAAGGCCTGTTTCCGCCAGGCGAAATGGACCATGCCGATGAAATGTTCCTGACCAGCACGACCCGCGAAGTGGTCCCCATAGTGAGCGTGGACGGCAAGACCGTCGGCTCCGGCCGGCCGGGTCCCGTCGCCCTGGCTTTGTTGAAGTCGTACCGGGCCTCCATTGCCGCCCTCCTGGAAGAGGGCTAGTTGGACAAGTACGTCGCCGCGTTCATGGAAGCGTTACGCAATCGCGCCGTGTCGGAGCACACGCTGATCAACTATCAGGGAGACCTCAACGATTTCACAAAATTCCTCGCTGCGCGGAAGCTGCCGCTCGAGTCGGTCGATCATGTCGTCCTGAGAGAGTTTCTCAACCACCTTTACACGGCGAAGAAACTGCAAAAGAGCTCGGTAGCGAGAAAGCTCGCGTGTCTCAAGACGTTTTTTAAGTTCATGATCCGCGAAGGCTGGCTGACAGCGAACCCTGCCGAACTGGTTTCTGCTCCCCGGCTGCCTAAGCGCCTCCCATCCTATTTGTCCGAGGACGAGGCATCCGCATTCGTTGAGATGCCGCAGGGCAGTTCGCTGAAGGACGTCCGCGACCGGGCGATTCTGGAGTTGCTGTACGCAAGTGGATTGCGGGTGAGCGAACTCGTGGGACTCAGCGACATGAACGTGGATCTGGCGGGGCGCCTCGTGCGGGTATTCGGCAAAGGGCGGAAAGAGCGGATTGTCCCGTTTGGAGAGCCCGCGGCACGAGCCCTTGCAAACTATCTGGCTGAGCGCGACCGGAGCGGTGTGTGTGTTCCGGACCCCAAAGGACCGTTGTTTATAAATCTTCGCGGCACGCGCCTGAGTGTCGCCTCCGTTCAACGCCTGGTGGAACGGTTCCGGCTGAGCCTGCCAAGCGGGCGCCGCGTCACTCCGCACACGCTGCGGCATACGTTTGCCACCCATCTTCTGGAAAACGGCGCGGATCTGCGGAGCATCCAGGAATTGCTCGGCCACGAGAGCCTTTCGACGACGCAAAAGTACACCCACGTGACGTTGCAGCACCTCAAGGCCGAGTACGAAAAAGCCCACCCGAAGGCCCGAAAGCAAAGGTAAACGCAAAACGCCCGTTGACACCCGTAAAAGCATGTCCGTACAATGGGTGTTTGTCTTTGCACAGGAGGATAGCTCTATGTACGCCGTGATACGGTCAGGCGGCAAACAATATCGAGTGGCGCCCGGACAGACGATCCGGCTCGAAAAGGTAGTCGGCGATGTCGGTTCGACGATTCAGCTTGGCGACGTGCTGCTCGTCGAAAACGAAGGTAACGTCCAGGTCGGAGCTCCGGTGGTTGCAAACGTAAAGGTCGAAGCCACCGTACTCGAGCATGACCGCGCCAAGAAGATTATTGTTTTCAAGAAGAAACGGAAGAAACAGTATCGACGAACCAATGGTCACCGGCAGGACTATACGGCGGTTCGGATCGATAAGATCAGCGTTTAGAGGGTTTTCATATGGCTCACAAAAAAGGCGTCGGAAGTTCCCGGAATGGCCGCGACAGCAACTCGCAGCGGCTCGGCGTGAAGCGCTTTGCCGGCCAGCTTGTGACCGGCGGCTCGATCCTGGTCCGCCAGCGCGGAACAAAGTTCAAGGCCGGCGTGAATGTCGGAATCGGCAAGGACGACACTCTTTTTGCGAAGATCCCCGGAATTGTCCAATTCGAAGATAAAGGCCGAACCGGCCGCTTCATCAGCATCCAGCCTATAGCGTAGAAGAAGGGGAATTCCGGGGACGCACCCCGAATTCCGGCACTACCGACTTCGGGGTGCGTCCCCGGA
>CAMBFR010000158.1 GCA_945865815.1 Candidatus Sulfopaludibacter sp. SbA3 | reverse complement strand
GGATTCGAACCTTCGAATGCAGGATCCAAAGACCTGTGCCTTACCACTTGGCCACGCCCCAAAAGAAAATCAGTTCTCAATCATTCTCTGGAAATATTCAGAGCGCGGCAACGGTTTTGTCAGTCTCACATTAAAGGTCTTACTCAAGTCCCGGGCAGCCTGACTTGCCTGTGCCTGCGTACGGTATCTCCCGAACACCGCGGACCCGCTGCCGGTCAGCGCCGCGTGATACGCTCCCGACTTCAAAAGCTCATCTTTGATGTTTGCCAGTTCCGGAAAACGTCTGAAGACGGGAGCCTCGAAGCTGTTTACCCACTCTTCGCTTCCACTGCCTGAAAGGAATTGGGCGCAGAAACCCTCAATATTATTGGATTTAGCCGGGAGCGTCAACCATGAATACGCCTCCGCGGTCGGGATCGTAATCCCGGGTTCTGCCACAATGATCCAGTAGTTGGCGGCATCCGCGACCGGGATGACTTCATCACCTCTGCCCACTCCGGCCGCCTGTCCTCCAACCGCGAAAAATGGCACGTCCGATCCGAGGCTTCTCAGCGCCCCTAGAAGTTCAGTAGGGTTCAGTTCACGCCTGCAGAAGCGCTGCAATCCCAGCATGACAACTGCCGCATCCGCGCTGCCGCCACCCAGGCCCGCCCCGGCCGGAATGTTCTTGGTCAGATGAATCCTCGCAGACACACGAAGACCGGCCACACGCTCGAATTCATGGACTGCCCGGACGACAAGGTTATCGGCAGTTTGCGGCCCCTGCGACGCGGAAAAGCTGAATGTGTCGGATGGATCGAGACGAATCTCGTCGAACCAGTCAATCGTCTGCAAGATCGTGCGAACCTCGTGATAGCCGTCGGGCCGCAGGCCCAGAACGCGGAGATCCAGATTAATTTTGGCGAACGCGCGCAACAGCATAAAGACGGCTAAAAAATCGAGGCTTCAACAGACCCGCCATGTAGACGGCCTTCATCAAGTAGAAAGGCAGCGAACGGCCCAGGAACCAGAATGGAAGAATCGGATCGCCGCGCTCAATAGTAACTCCGCTCGAATAAGGGTTCAGCAAATGTTCGAGCGAAGCGGCGTCGAAAAAGTGAACGTGGTCCGATGACAGCATGTGGGCATAAGTGACATCATTTGATTTCATCGACTCGATGCCTTCCGAGTTCGGCACCGTGATGAGGACATTCTTTCGGGCCACACGGAACGCCTCTTCAATCAGTTTCTCGATGTTCGCCACGTGCTCGATGACTTCGAACAGCAATACGGTGTCAAACGAACGATCCCGAAAAGGCAGGACAGAGTCGACGGCAGTCACCGGCAAACCTTGAGTTACGGCAGACCGGAGATAGTCCAGACTGATATCGCATCCGAAACAGCTCAAACCCTCCGACATCAACGCCACGCTGTAGGCCCCAAAACCGCATCCGACATCAAGAATGGAGTGCCCGGCATGCTTCCGGCCGAAACGCACAAGCGCCTTATAATGCTCGCCATGCCGGGCCGGCATACCGGGCTGATAGAAGTCTTCCCGCGTTCGAAGCATGAAGGGAGTGCGATTCACTCTGGTATTATCACCACGTGAGAAGCGATTCGAACAAAAAACAGAACGAATTGATCCAGTCGCTTCAGAGCCAGCTTCAAGCTAAGGAGCAGGAACTGGCTGACCAGAAATGGCTATTCCAGCAATTCCTGCAGTCCCCTTCGTGGAGGCTCACATACCCTGTCCGTTGGCTGGCCCGGCGCCTTCGCGCCTTGCGCGCCGCCATTCCAGGTACAGAGCCCACTGTGGCAAGCGGCATTGAGTCTGCGGTGTCGGAAGCCGAGGAAATGAGTGAGACGGAAGCTGAAAGCATTTCAGCGCCTGCCGATGCCAGACAGGTACTTGCGCGCTCGCAGCGGGCTGCCCTCCAGTCTTTCCTTTCAGCAGAACTGCCGCTTCCCCACAGCGATGATCCCGAAGTTTCGATAATTCTTGTTCTTTACAATCGGGCTGAACTGACCTTTGGATGTCTGCTGTCCATCGCCGAGAACAGCTCAGAACGATGCGAAGTGATCATTGTGGATAACGCTTCGTCCGATGAGACAGGTCCGTTACTCCATCGCCTCAAGGGCGCACGAATCCTGCACAATGAAGAAAACCGTCATTTCCTCATGGCGGTCAATCAGGCCGCTCAGCAAGCGAAGGGCGAGTACCTGCTCATCCTTAATAATGACTCGCAGCTTCTCCCCGGAACACTTCAGTCGGCGCTGAGAACAATTCGCAGTTCCAATGACATCGGCGCGGTTGGAGCACGGCTCATTCTGCCGGACGGTTCTCTGCAGGAAGCGGGAAGTATCATCTGGCGTGACGGCTCCTGCCTCGGATATGGCCGCGGGGATAATCCCGCTGCCCCGATGTACATGTTTCAGCGTGATGTGGACTATTGCTCTGGAGCCTTTTTACTCACACCACGGGCCATATGGCAGCATCTCGGAGGCTTCGACGAGAGCTACAAGCCTGCGTACTACGAGGAAACCGACTACTGCGCAAGACTCTGGGCAAAAGGCCTGCGTGTGGTGTATGACCCTGACGCCGTCCTTATTCACCACGAATTTGCCAGCTCCAGTTCAAGAAGTCAGGCAATAGCCCTGCAGCGCGAGCACCAGGAAATCTTCGTAAACAGGAATCGAGCGGCTCTTCACAGTCACCACGTACGGGATCTCGGCCACATTCTGGAAGCGCGGATGAAGACACCACGATCCAAACGCACCCTCTTCCTCGACGACAGGGTGCCGCACCGCTGGCTCGGATCGGGATTTCCGAGAACTCAAACCATTCTGAGCACGCTTGTAAAACAGGGATATTTTGTAACGTTCTATCCGATGTCGATGCCGGAGGAAGACTGGCGATCGGTGTACTCCGACATGCCGCGCCAGATCGAATTCATGACGGGATATGGCCTGCAGATGCTCGAAGCCTTTCTTCGCAGCCGGGTTGAGTACTACGGCACGATCATCATCAGCCGGCCGCACAATATGGCAATCTTTCATTCCATCCTGGCTGCCTATCCCGCGTGGTTCGAGAAGACGAAGATCATCTACGACGCCGAAGCGTTATTTGCGGGCCGCGAGATTGAGCGGCGGCGTTTGGCCGGCAATCCAATGAAGGACGGCGAGGTCCAGAGCTTGATACTTGATGAAGTCCGTCTTGCCTCCGCCGCCGACAGCATCGTTTCAGTGTCGGAAGCGGAACGTGCCGCCTTCCTCAAACACGGAATCAACGGCGTGTTTGTGCTCGGACACGCGAACCCTCCGTCGCCCACGCCACGAACATTCCATGAGCGAGACGGCTTTCTGTTCGTCGGAGCGATTCACGAAGAGGCGAGTCCTAACGGAGACGGCATGATTTGGTTTCTCGAAGAGATCTTTCCCAGAATCACCGCGGCGCTGGGAAACGTCCGCCTCACGATCGCCGGCGTAAATCGATCCGAAAAAATAGGGCGGCTCACGGGATCCTCGGTAACAATCACCGGACGGGTGGCGGATCTCACGGAGTATTACAACGCTTCGCGAGTCTTCATCGCCCCGACACGATATGCGGCCGGAATACCTCACAAGGTGCATGAAGCCGCTGCAAACGGACTGCCGGTTGTTGCGACGCCGCTTCTGGCATCGCAGCTCGGCTGGGAGGATGGAACTTCGTTGAGCGTGGGCCGCGATGCCGAATCATTCGCGCAGAAATGCATCGAACTGCACAGGAACGAAGATCTATGGTTGAGACTCAGGAATGCTGCGCTCGAGCGCGTCGCCGCCGAATGCTCCCTGGAACTGTTTGAAACCAGGATGAAGGAGATACTGACCTCCGATACGCCAGGACATGCCGGCGCTGGATCGGCATCATGACCGGCCCGGGAGGCCTCGCCGATCGATCCTCATCCTGGGCATGGATTCTTGTTCTTCAGTTAGCGCTTGTCCTGCCATTCGTGGGACAACCCATTCAGCTGGACGACAGTCTTTTTGTTGATATCGGCCGCAATGTGCTCAATACGCCGTGGCATCCTCACGATTTTTCGTATTGCTTCCTGGGGGAATGCACGCCGGATATGGCAAGCCATAGCCACCCGCCTTTCCTGAGCTACTGGATCGGACTGTTGCTATGGGTGTTTGGGGATGGGCCCCGCGTGCACGTCACCCTGCATCTTGGTTTTCTGATTTTTCCGATGCTCTTCGCGTACGGCATGTTTCGTTTGGCGCGAAGGTTTTCAGGATCCCCCCGCCTGGCCACGGCACTGGCCGTTGCCAGCCCGGCGGCCGTAGTCTTGTCGCACAACCTGATGGCCGACTACGCAACCCTGGCATTCTGGACGATAGCTCTGGCGCTCTATGTTGACGGCGTGGATGGACAAAAGCCTTTCCTGGTCTGGATTGCAGGAGTCTTTCTCGCTCTCGCAGCATT
This sequence comes from Candidatus Sulfopaludibacter sp. SbA3, assembly GCA_945865815.1. Lineage (GTDB taxonomy): Bacteria > Acidobacteriota > Terriglobia > 20CM-2-55-15 > 20CM-2-55-15 > CAMBFR01. The sequence goes on along the minus strand of CAMBFR010000158.1, from coordinate 2,038 downwards.
CTCTTCCTATCCCGCCGTGCTGGCAGCAGGAGTGTGCTGGATCTATGCGTGGCTGAAAGGTTCCCGAATGCGCGCGGCTCTCCTGGCGCCGCTCATAGCAATTGTCTGGATGGGCGCCTGGCTGGCGTACTCCTCCATATATTTCGGCCGATTTGTAATTGGCGGCACCGCGCAGTATTTCCTGCAGAGCGAAGGCAGTCTGACCGCGGCGCGGGTCGCCGATAAAATACTTGCTCTACCCATACTCCTGGCGGCAACTCTCATTTTCCCAGTGCCTCTGGTTCGCGCCGGACTCGGATGGCTAAAGGGGCTGGCAGCCATTCTCTGGCCATTGATCAGCATCCTGCTGGCACAGATGTATGCCGCCGAGTATGCGTTGCCGGAGCGATTTCTAGTCGTCTTGTTCCTGACAGCAGGCGGATGGATCATTCTCGGTTTGCTCTTGCGCATCTGGCGATCCTGCGCCGAAAACGGGTCGCCCGAAGTACGGCAGGATGCCCTGTTCCTGGGCGCCTGGGCTGCAGTCGTAACCTTCGCAGCCGTATTTGTGTATTCGGCCGCGTCGGCCCGCTATGGGCTGCCGCTCTTGCCTCCGCTGGTGTTGTTGGCCTTTCCCATATACCCCGTCGTGACGAAATCCAGCCTGCGCTGGTCTGCGGTGCTCGGCTTGTCGGCAGCAGCGCTGTTGGGATTGTGCCTCTCGACGGCGAACTTCGAGATGGCCCGTGTGCACCGCGATATCGCCCAATACATGGGAACAAAATTCAAGGGTTGGGAGAATCAAGTCCGGTTCGGAGGAGAATGGGGATTCCGGCACTATATGCTGGAGCAGGGCTTCCGGCAGTTCATCTCCACAAGCGCCGATCTGGCCGGCGGCGAGTTCGTCGTCACTCCACGGCAAGCGGCTCCGTACACGGTTCCCCAGGATGCCCAATCGATGCTGGTACCTGTGCGGCAGATGGACTGGCAATCGCCGATCCCGATTCGAGTGATGAGCCGGGAGTCGCACGCCGGCCTGTACAGCTCGTTTTGGGGACTGCTGCCCTTTTCCTTTTCCCGAGTTCCGGTTGAGGAAGTCACGGTGCAACAGGTCAGCTATCTCATCGACAAGCTGCCGGAGATTACTTTGGAAAGCGCCTCAAAGCAGGAGATCCTGCTCCCGCGGCCGGCGCCCGACGGCGGTCTGGATCTGGTCGTTCCCGTTCCTGCCAGGTTAACGATTCCCTACGACGGTCCATCGCCGGCTCGTATCCAGTTTTCGTGCAACGAATGCGCCATGCGGGTTTTCTACTCGCGCGATGGAGTCCAATCCGAAGTGGAGGTGCGTCCTTCGCCGGATCTCTCAATGTTCTTTGAACTCCATGACTCCAGCCCCGGAACGATCGTTCTGGAAATTGGCCCAGTTGGAACATCCTCCGATGCCGGGCATGCATCGATAAGAAACTGGCTGGTACTGCCTTTAGGAGGCGCGCCGTGATCATGATTCTGCTCTCCACACTCCTGGCGGCGCTGCCGCAGAGTCCAGCCGGGAATCCCACGGCATTGTTGGAGATCGCAGCGCAAAAGGGAGTCAGGCAACTTGCCACCGGACTCGAAAATACTTTTATTTACGCCTTCACGCGTGGAGGCCAGCGCCGCCAGAGCCTGGTACTGACGCCTGGCGCAACCTTTGAAACTTCCATTCTGCCTGTGGATTCGCCGGGCTGCGTCTCGCTGATGGCGGGCATGCCATTCAATCTTGGCGATGGAGCCACTTTGAAGATCGAGCTCTGGGATGAAACGCGCCGGCAATCAGCCGTTGAAGTGGCTCTCGATCCGGCGCATGTCCGCGCACATCGTGCGTGGGTGCCCGTAAGGCTGAATATTCCCGCCGGCCGGAACCGCGTGCGCGTGCGTTTTGAAGTGACCGCCGGCATACGGGGAGACCAGACTGCCGACTGGGTCGGGATAGCCGCCGGCGCCGAACCGGGCTGCCTGCTCGCAGACAGACCTGGGGACGCACCCCGAATTCCGTAGTTCAGGAATTCGGGGTGCGTCC
>CAMBFR010000157.1 GCA_945865815.1 Candidatus Sulfopaludibacter sp. SbA3 | reverse complement strand
GATCTTCATGGCCCGCTCCCAAGCTCGGGCCGGATATAACGCCATCCGCTCTTAACCTCCAGTGCGAATGTGACGTTACGTCGACCCTGCCCTTCAGACCGGACATTTCATTTGCTACAGGCACCGGACAGATCATGTGCTACCGACACGGACAAGAGCCCCAGTGGATGAAATTCGTTGTTTCTGATACTGTTCGCTGTCACACGATTGGAAAGGAAGGTTTGCCCATGCGAATCATAGCCCCGATTTTGGCACTTTTGCTTGCCGCCGCCTCGCCGGCGCTTGCACAGCAACCGGCCGTACGAACGGCGGGACAGCAATATCAGAACGTTACGGCGTTGAAGGATATTCCGGCAACGGAACTGATCCCCGCGATGCGGTACATGTCCACCTCGCTCGGTGTCGAGTGCGAGTTCTGTCATGTCGGAGTCCGCTCGCAGGACACGCCCGGCAAAGTGAAGGCCCGGGAAATGATTGCGATGATGACGACGATCAACAACACCCATTTCGGAGGACGGCGGGAGCTGACCTGCAATGGATGCCATCACGGGAGCACCCGTCCCGAGGCGGCGCCCGAACCCACGGGACAGTATTCCACGATGGGTGTCGCTCCCTGGTTCCCCTACGATGGCAGCCCGATCACCGGAGGCCGCGACGTGGTGATGTCCGACGCGTATCGGGCATTCATGGCGAAGGGTGGTCTGCTGGCGGATCTGCCGGCCGTTGATCAGATCCTTGCAAAGTACGTCACCGCGCTCGGCGGTGAGCAGGCGATCCGCCGCGTTAACGGCCGCATCATCTCGGGATCGGCGGTAATGGCGGGAGATGTCCGCGGATGGCCGCCGCTGTTTACGCTGACGGTGCAAATCGCATCGCGAGCGCCAAATCAGTGGGTAATGACAACCCGCGGGGCAACAGGCGCAACGACTGCGAATGGCTTCGATGGCAATGTCGCATGGCTTCAGGCCGCCAACGGAAACGTGACGGAAACCACCGGGCCAAACAATGCGCCATTGCCGCCGCTGGCTCGCGTCCGGCGCAACGCGGATTTCCACGAACCGCTCAACTTGAAGCAGCAGTATCCGCAATTGACGCTGCAGGGAATCGAGCGCGTGAACGGCCGCGACGCGTACCACCTGCTCGGCGCGCCGGCCGGGGATGCGCCCGAGCACCTTTATTTCGATGTGCAGAGCGGTCTGCTGGCGCGCAAGACCGTCGTCGTTCGTAACGTCATCGGCGATTACACAATTCAGACCGACTATGAAGATTACCGGCCGACGGGTGGCGTGAAGATACCTTTCCGAGTGAGTACGGTCGGCATCAGCCCCGCCGAATCCATGGTTCTGACCGTCGAGAAAGTGGAAACGAACCCGACGTTCGATGCGAATCGGTTTGCAAAGCCGGCTCCTCGAGTGCAGGGCCAGTAGTTCCCTTGAATCGGCAATCCGCGGTCAGCGATGGCCGGCCGCGGATTGCAAATCCAGCCGCTTAGGGTCCGTGTGGCCGTTGCTGAAAACCGCTTGCCGCGCACATTCCATGGCGATCCCGCAGCGATTCGATACAATCAGAACTGGAACGCGCCGGGGAACTGACGTAGAGAGCTTTCGGATTACTTAAAATGTGCAGGCAGAGTTAACATCACATCATGATTGGTGGGCTGATCGTGACCCATGGCCGGCTGGCCATTGAGCTTCTGAACGCGACCGAGATGATCGTCGGCGAGATTAACCACATGGCGGCGGTCTCGATCGGATGGCACGATGATGTCGACATGGCGAAGACCATGATCGAAAAGGCCATGGAGCGGGTGAAGGGTCCCGATGGCGTGTTGATCCTGACCGACATGTTCGGCGGGACCCCGACGAATATCGCCTCGACGTTTCTTGACGACAATGTCGAAGTCATTACCGGCGTCAACCTGCCGATGCTCATCAAGCTGGCCCAACTGGAAGAAGGCCAGCCGCTGGCGGAGGCCGCGAAACTCATTCGGGAAAACGGCCAGAGCAGCATCTATATTGCCAGCGACCTGCTTGCGCCCAAGAGACAGTCATGAGGCAACGCGAGGTTGTTATCGGTCATCGGCTTGGGCTGCACGCCAGGGTGGCCGCGAAGCTGGTGCAGCTTTCAACGAAATTCAAATCCAATATCGTCTTGTTTCGCACCGAGGAGACCGGGGCCGTCGAGGCCGATGCGCGAAGTATTCTCAGCATTCTCTTTCTCTCCGCCGGGCATGGTTCCAAACTTGGAGTGCGCGCCGAAGGCGAGGATGAACAGCAGGCCCTGGACAGTATTTGCGATTATCTTGCGGCAGACTAGAGTTCTGAGACAGTGGGGCTTTGCCCCTTGTGGGCGCGGGGCTTCAGCCCCGTGCAAAGTTCAAAAAGAAAAGTTCTTGTTGGAGCCTGGCACGGGGCTGAAGCCCTGCGCCCACAGGTTGACGGCTGGAGTACTCAGGAAATGAGCCGAGAGCGTTTGATTCACGGCGTGGTAGCGTCCGCGGGCGCTGCGGTTGGCACCGCGGTCCGGGCCTTTGATCCGCTGTTCATCAGCTTCGACTACAAGATCCGCCCCGATCAGACCGGCCAGGAAGTTCAGAGATTCCGTGCCTCGGTCGAGCAGTCCCGTGAGCAGCTCAAGCGGATGCAAGCCCAACTGAAGAGAAGGAGCGGCGCGGAGTCTTCGTTTCTGATCGACGCGCATCTTCTTATTCTGCAGGACCGGCTGTTTGTCGACCGCATTGTCAGCAAGATCGAAGCCGACTATATCAATGCCGAATGGGCGATCCAGCAGATCAGTGACGAACTGTTCCGGGCCTACGATCGCCTCGACGACGAGTACCTTCGGGAGCGCCGCGGCGACCTCGAGGATATTGTCCGCCGGTTGCTCCACAACATCAGCTCGAAGAAAACGGCGGGCCCGAAGAAAATACCTTACGACGCGATCCTTGTGGGAAAGGCCATCCCTCCTTCGACACTGTTCGAGCTGCGGGCTCAACGTGTGGTCGGACTTGTTACCGAGACCGGGAGCCCGTTGTCGCATACGGCGATCATGGCCAGGTCATTGGAGATTCCAGCCGTGATGGGCGCGCAGGACCTGTCGGGTATTTCCTCCGGAGAACTCATCATCGTGGATGGTAACCGCGGCATCGTTATCTGTTCGCCATCCGATGAGACGCTGGTCGAATATAAATCCCGCAGCAAGGACGAGAAGAAATCGAAGAAGAGGCCGTTGCAGGCGTCGTCGCCTTCAGTCACCGAAGACAACGTTCGCATCATGCTGGGCGCCAATATCAATTTCAGCGAGGAAGTGGCGTCTGTTGTCGCACATGGCTGCGAGTCGATAGGTCTGTATCGGACGGAATTCGATTTCTTTCGCGAGGGCGGCCAGCCGGACGAAGAATCGCTCGTCGCGGACTACTCACTCGTGCTGAAGTCCGCCAGGGGCGCGCCGGTCACATTTCGCACCATCGACGTCGGTATCGACCAGAAGGCATGGGACGGCGTCAATACCAACCTGGGCGTGCGCGGTCTCCGTTTCTGTCTCGAAAACCGCGACATCTTCAAGAGACAGCTTCGTGCCTTGTACCGGTCGTCGGTGCATGGCCCGATGCGCATCCTGTTGCCGTTCGTTTCAACCGTGGACGAGCTTGAAGCAGCTCATGAAATACTGGCGGAAGTGCGCGAAGAACTCGCGGGACGCCGCGAACCGCACAACCCTTCGCTGCACATCGGCGTGATGATTGAGACTCCCGCTGCCGCCTCAACATGCGACATCATGGCGCCGCTGGTGGACTTTTTCTGTCTCGGCACCAACGATCTGATTCAGTACTATCTCGTCGTGGACCGGTCCGACCGGACGGTGATGCATCTCTACAATCCGTTCCACCCGGCGATTCTCCGATGCCTGCATCAGGTGTACACTTTGCTCCAGCCGACCGGCAAACCAATGACGGTGTGCGGGGAAATGGCGGCTGATCCGCCGTCTGCCGCCGTTCTGCTGGGACTGGGATTCACGTCGCTGTCAGTCAGCCTGGCGGCGTATCCGAAGATCAAGAGGATGATTCATTCCGTCTCGATGTCACGCCTGCGAGGCCTGGCCGGCGACATTTTGAAGATGCACAAGCCTCAGGAAGTCGAAGAGAAGGTCCGGAAAGCGCTCGCCATGGCGCCGGCGCGGTACTGATGCAGCCATCCGGAATCGTCAAATATGTACGGCCGCATGGATGGCTCCTCGCAGCCTCGCTCTTTCTTTCGGCCATCGTCGGAGTACTTGAGGCCGCCACGCCGTTTCTGATCGGGCTTGTTTTCGATACCGTTCTCAGGGCCGCTTCAGCGCCGACTCTCACCATCCCTTTCGTCAATGCGCAGTTCCAGGTTTCAGAGGCGAATGGAACCACGTTTCTCGTCCTGCTTGTGCTCGCGACCATCGTGAAGGCGGCTGCGGAATACGGCGCCGTGGGAGTTACGGCATACCTCGGACAAAGCGTGGTGCGCGACCTGCGCAACGATGTCTTTGAGAAAATTCTGTTCCAGCCGCTTCGGTTCTTTCATTTCAATCCAACCGGCGAGCTGATTTCCCGCGTTTCCGCCGATGTCGAGCGCATCCAGACGGCGGCTTCGGAAACACTGGCGGATTTCCTGAAGCAGTCCGCGATTCTCATATTCCTGGTCATCACCGTGCTCGTCATCGACTGGCGGCTGGCCGCGGTGTCTTTGTTTCTTGTGCCTCTTGTGTTCTATCCGACGGTCTGGTTCGGCAAGAAAATCCGAGCGCTCAGCAAGTCGAGTCAACAGGAAATGGCCGACATGTCGAACGTGTTGTACGAGAGCGTTGCCGGCAACCGCATTGTCAAATCCTTCACGATGGAAAAGGCGGAGGCCCGGAAGTTCCGCAACATCACCGAGCGCATTTTTCACCTGAACCTGCGCCAGAAGATGACGCACGCGCTGTCGTCGCCTCTCATGGAAGTATTCGGGGTCCTGGTCGTCGTCGCGTTTCTGCTTTACGCGCGGACGCAGATTGTCGGACAGCGCATGACGGTAGGCCTGTTTCTCGCATTCATCATCGCCCTCATCAAGCTTTACGATCCCTTGAGACGGATGAGCGGAATCAATAATTCATTCCAGCAGGCTTTCGGGGCTTCATGGCGCGTTTTCGAGATCCTCTCACTGAAGAGCGAGCATGATTCCGGTACGGAGGTGCTCGGTGGGTTGAACGATCGAATAACTTTCGAAAACGTTCAGTTCCACTACGAGCCGCTCGAACCGGTATTGCACGACATTTCTTTCGAAGTGGCGCGAGGCGAAGTGCTGGCAGTTGTCGGTCCGAGCGGCGCGGGGAAGAGCACGCTGGTGAACCTGCTTCCCCGGTTTTACGACGCGACCGGCGGCCGCATTCTCATCGACGGCCGGGATACTCGCGATTTTCACCTGGATTCACTTCGAAAGCGGATTTCCATGGTCACGCAGGACGTCATCCTCTTCAACGACACGATTCGCGCCAACATTGCATACGGAGACCCGTCGGCCTCTGGAGCAAGTGAGGAAGCCATTATGCGTGCCGCCAAGGCAGCGCTTGTTGACGACTTTGCCGCAAGCCTGCCGGAAGGTTACGAAACGCGGATCGGAGAGCGGGGGTTGCGGCTGTCGGGTGGTGAGCGTCAGCGGATTTCCATTGCGCGCGCAATTTTGAAGAATGCGCCCATCCTGATTCTCGATGAAGCCACTTCGTCCCTTGACGCCGAGTCCGAAGCTTCCGTGCAGCAGGCATTGCAGAACCTGATGCAGGGCCGCACAACTATTGTGATCGCTCATCGCCTGTCCACCGTCCGCCGCGCGGGCCGCATTATTGTTCTGGAAGATGGACGGATCCGGGAATCCGGCACTCATGAGGAACTCGTGGTGCGGCGCGGCCTGTACTGGAAACTGTACAACCTTCAATTCGAGGACGTGAATTCATGATCCACAGCATGACCGGCTTCGGCTCCAACCGATCCGAAGCTCCAAACCTGACGGTGCTTGTCGAAATCAAGAGCGTGAATCATCGATATATCGATATTCATGTCAAGATGCCGAGCGAGTTCCAGCACTTTGAAAATGTAATCCGGCAGAAGCTTTCGAGCACGTTCAAGCGCGGGCGCCTCGATGTCTTTGTGCGGCTTGATTACAAACGCGAGAACATCAAGCTCGACGTCAACCACGAAATGATCGGCGCCTATGTCGATATGCTGGCCGACTTGAAGAAGAGGTATCCGCTCGAGGGCACTCTCACGCTGGAAATGCTTTCGAAGCTGCCGGGACTCGTCACTGTTTCGACAGGCGATCTCGCGCCGGAGGAACTCGAATTGATCAGCCGCAAGATCGGTGAAGCCACGGACGCTGCCGCAGCCCAGCTTCGCAACATGCGCATCATCGAAGGCCAGGCGCTCACGAACGACCTGGACGGGCGGATCGCGATAATCCGGCGGCATCTCGAGACGATTCTTGCCGGCGCCAAAGACTTCGTCGAGCACTATCGCCGGCAGCTCATCGACCGCGTGACGGAGCTTGCGCCCCAACTTGCCGCCGATAGCCACCGTCTCGAAATGGAAGCGCTGTTGTATGCGGAGCGAAGCGACATTGCAGAAGAGACAACACGTCTGCGCAGTCACCTTGAGCAGTTCGGCGGTTTGAAGAATCTGCAGGACGAAGCCGGCAAGCGCATGGATTTCATCCTTCAGGAAATGAACCGCGAAGTCACAACGATTCTGTCGAAGACGTCCGGTTTGAACGAACTCGGCGTCGGCATCGGACAGGCAGCGATTGAAATAAAGGTTGAGATCGAGAAGCTGCGCGAGCAGGTGCAGAACATCGAGTAGGGGGAATTGGTCTTTGGTCGCGGGGCTTCAACAATTCCCCTCCTGGATTAGGAGGGGCGCCGTTCGCGTTTTTCCGCGAACGGCGGGGTGGTGTGCATGCTGCGAAGCCACCCTACGGATAGTCGCGCAGCGCACCGATTTGAATGGGCGCTGCGCGAGCATCCATAACGTGGCTTCGCGTCATTCCGTACCACCCCGTCTGCGCCAATAAGGAACGGGACCATTCCCCTGGTGGCGCAGCCACCCCTCCTAAGACAGGAGG
>CAMBFR010000156.1 GCA_945865815.1 Candidatus Sulfopaludibacter sp. SbA3 | reverse complement strand
GCATCATGCCCGCCTTTCACCCCAAGGGTGGTCCTTCTGACTGCGGTCATTTTCGTCCTTGACGAAAAAATCCTTCGTCCCGCGCCGTTCTCGGCGTGCTCCTTCACCTGAACTCTGTTTTTATCTGTGGTTATCGCCTAATCGGGGTGCCATCAGTTAGTTTCAGTCAGAGGAACTACCAGAAGGCCTTAACGTGAGAATAATCGAGAATCCTGCGGTCACGGGTGATTAGTAGAATACGTGATCTGGTGTTGGGCAAGCGCAAGCTGTCGGCTCGCGACGCCCTTCATGTCTCGGTAATGGAGCGGAACGGAGTTAAGCGGATTATGAGCTTCGATGCGGACTTCGACAGCGTTCCCACTCTGACTCGCATCTTCGAATGACAATCCTGTCTGTAAGCGTCAAGTGCGTCCGCCACTCGGCGAAGATCCAGAGTCTCAGGGAACGTTTGATCGAACATGGGAAGATCTATATATTGCACTATATGAAAACGTTAATAGTGGAATTGGATGATGAAGTGGCTGCGAAGCTGGAACGCGTCGCGCCGGGACGAGCCCGCCAGAGATCGGAATTTATTCGCAATGCCGTGCGCAGAGCGCTCTGGGAGATCGAGGAACAAGCGACGGCCGAGGCTTATCGCCGGCAGCCCGACCCAGGCAAAGACGCTTACCTGAATCCCGACGCATGGGAACCACGTCCCAAACCGCGCCGATCCCGCGCACGCCGATGAGACAGTACGACATCATGTGGGCGAATCTGCCCTCGCCGATCGGCCGCCGTCCGGTGCTGGTTTTGACCCGCACGGCCGGCTATGCGTATCTCAACAAAGTCATCGTCGCTGAAGTGACCTCCACGGTCAGGAGCATTCCGCAGGAGGTTCGGGTTGGACAACAAGAAGGCCTCCCCGGCGCATCCGTCGTCAACTTCGACAACATTCACGTCATACCGAAAGCATCGCTGGGTAAGCGGGTTGGCGCCGTCTCTCTTGCCCGGGAAGGCGAGGTCAAGCGCGCTCTCGGTTACGCGCTCGACTGGCCTGAGCTTAAAGTGCTGTGACCTTCGCTCGCTGGCAAACCGGCTCAAAGTGGCTCTGTCCGGTCCCTGGGCGGCTTGGCAGGAGTAACCTGGGATTCTCGACCTGGTTTATTGCTGTCTATTACTTGAATGGCAGCTCATTAACCATGTGACATGTCCCGCAAGCTGCAGTGTAGGGAATGGGCATGGCCCGGCCCGGAGGCACACCGTCGACCGCGACGTTCGTTTTCAAAGGCACGTCGAACACGTGGGATCTCAATGGGCCTTCCCAGTAGGTGTTGTTCTCTTCCTCCTGCGCGCTGGTGTAGGGCGGTGTCTTGATCATGCGGCCATAATTGCCGGCAACTCCTCCGGTATTGGCAGTCCCGGCCATATGACAATCGATGCAACGTGTCTGGTGGCCCTTCATCCTGGCGTTCAGCTTCGTTTCCATATGAGACAGCACGTCGACGGCATGGCATCTTTGACACAAAGGCGACGCGGAATCATTGGGGTCGTGGAGAAGCCAGCGAGTGTACGGCGTGTTGCCATGCATGTCGTGGCAATCCGAACATGTCACGAGTAACCGGTCGTTCCGGTACATCCTGGACTTGAGGAAATCGGCATACTGCTGGTGCGGCTTGTTCGAATGAACGTCGTCAGGCCAGATATTGTCCTCTCGGCCCGGTCCTCGCACGGTAGGCCCCTTCTTTACGGGGTCCGTGTACTTCGTGATCAGTTCGTGGCGGCTGATTCCTGGCCGCGCGAGCTCTCCCGCCTGACTTACCGCTTGCGTGTAGCCGACAGTCGGCCCGCCATACCCCTGCCTCCGGTCGTGGCAACGGCCGCAAACTACGTTCGAACGCTCCGCCGAGAGGTATTTGGGATTGACGATGTAGCGGGCGCTGCGCGCATTCGCCACGTGCTCGGATCCGGGACCGTGGCAGTTCTCGCATCCGACGTTGATCTCGTCCGGCTCCGGATCGTCATCAATATTCATTTCGCCGCCGGGGTCATTCGCTGCCCGTGCAAGATACTGCCCGGTTACGCTGTCCTGGTAGCGCTCCCATCCGTTGAAATGACAACCTGCGCACATGGTCTGCACTGCATTCGTGTTGACGTCGGGAGCCGCCACCACATCGTCGGACGTTCCGTGACGTCCGTCCCTGCCCGCCGACCACCACAGATAGAACTTGTAGTCGTGCCACACACGCCGATCCCGGTTCAGCCTGTTGTCTCGCCCGGTCATGTTGTAGCGCAGCACCGTGTACCACCCCTGACGGGCTGCCAATCCCGGCGGGACCGAGACGATGTACCGCTGATCATGTACGGCCCCGCCATAAAGCAGCTTGATTTCCAGGTGCGCGGGGCTGTTCGGGTCTTGCGGATTAAGCCGGTTTACCAGCGTGATGAAATACTTGCCGGTGCCTGCATTCCTCCATAGATACACATCGGCATAGAACGTCTCGATCGGAAGCCGGGAGTCGCCTGATACTCGAAGCTTGAACTTATCGTCACCCCTCGCTGCATCATAATCGCCCAATTCAAGGCGCGTGCCGCGACTGTAGTCGTCCGCAGCCGGGAAGGATTCAAGCGCGTCGAAATAATCCGGGTGCCTCGAGAAGTCCTGCATCGGTCCTGGAACTCCCGGCACGGTCCATCCAAGTTTGTGCGCGGTCTGCTGCCAATGCTTCTGGTCTGCATGGCAGGAAATACATGTTGAACTTCCCACAGCCCGGGCGGTCGCGGAAGGACTGCTCGATAGCTTGATTGTCATCGATCGGCCGCGCAATTGTTCGGATGGGTAGCTTCGCCTGCTGACATCGCCGCCAGGCAGATGTTCGCGATCGCCGGCATCCGGCGTCACATGGATAAAGAACTTGCCGTTGGGTACGTTTGAGATAAGAAAGTTGCCTTGATTGTCCGTCCTGGCTTGGGCAAAGGTGGTTCCCCGCAAGCGAATGGCGTCCTCGAGCGGCTCGTCGTAGTTCTCTGCCGGATAAGGCGGCGCATAAATGGAACTGGCGGTTATCGGGGTGCTCAGGTCCATGGCCATGACGGGTACAAGATGGATCGTTGCGGCTGGAACAGGCTGACTCGACGAATTCAATACCTGGCCTCTGAACTGTCCGGCGGAACCTGGTGGCCGTTGCGCCTCACTCGTTGCCGCGGCGCCGCCGATCAACAACACCGCCGCACCCATCACACCGAGCAGGGATGTTACGAACCAGAATTTTCCGGCCGAACTGTTCTGCCGCATGCGCATACCCTCCCCTTGTTTTGAAATCAGCAATCCGCCAGATTCCTCAAGCAGGTGACGCCCATCAGCGCAACGGCGCCAGGGGAATCACGAAAACAAGCGAAAATGACCACCGGCTTGCATTATCCAAATACGTCACGTTCCCGAACCGGTCCCCGGCGCGCGGCAGTCCGGTCGCAACATAGTCAATCGAACCTTCGACCTCAAGATCGCGCAGCCATGGTTTGTTGGTCCACTTCAGAAAAGCCAGGGCCGTATCGAGTTCGATATTCAGTTTGTGGGTGTAGCGGTCCTCTGTGCCTGGACGGGCGCCCGGGCTGTACTTGTCGATGATGTCGAAATGGCTGCCAACCCATCCATTGGTATCTTCCGACCGCAGCCATTCCAGATTCAGTTCGGTTTCGAGCTCGGGCGAAGTACCTTTCACGAACGGTTTCACGATGGTTTCAAATGTGAATCCGATCCTGGGCACAGTCGTCGGAATGTCGATCGCAATCACCGTTTCGAAAACGCGTTCGCGTTCGGTCCTGGTGATAACCGTATTTCCCCGATCATCGGTTTCCGCCACTCTTGCCGGCCGGAACAGGTTCTCCCACGTAAAGGTCGGCTCGACCTTCACTTCGGGTTCACAGAAGAAGAAGCATTTTGGCGGCTGGTTTTGTGCCACGGCAGGCAAGACTGTGCAGCAGACAACGATTACAGAGATGGCAAATCTCAATCTTCATGTCTCCAGGTGAAATGTTCATTCACTCGGAAATAATAAATACGTTCTTCCTCATGCATAAGACGCTCGTAATGCATGACTATCATAACGCCATTGCGCGTGGCTATCCCGAACAAGGTAATGAACGGGCGCGCGACTGTTTGTAGAACTCAGGCGGCACGAGACGAGCGTTTGCGGAAGTACTGGAACGCGTTTGTTCACGGTTCAGGCGCGAATAGCCGGTCGAAGTCGGAATCCGCATGCTCGAGCGGTACATCGTGGAACTGCGCGCACGCCGCAATCAGTATGTCCGAGCCTGGGGCCGTCGCTCCAGCGCTCCGGGCTTTTTGTGCGAGAGCATAGGCAAGGTTCCACACTCCGTCGGTTATAGGAAGCGCCGGCAGACGCCGTTCGAAATCCCGCAATATCTTCTTATCGCAGTCGCCGCGAGCGCCATTCCACAGCTCCAGCCGGATCATTGGACACCAGCACGCCGTGCCGGCTTGAAGCAGGGACTCCACCCGCGCACGTACTATTTTGTCGCCGTCTGCGCGCAGCATGTGGACCCAGGACGAAGTGTCGACCAGAACCATGATCAGTCCTTGCGCCGCATTTTTTTCAACTCATCCGGAGTCATAAGAGAACTGCTCGACCCCGAGTACTTTACGAGGTAAGCCATGCGGCGCCGACGATTGAATTCCGCGATTGCCGTAACAATGGCCTCGCGCTTGGTCTTCGCCCGGGTAAACTTCATGGCGTCCGCCAGTTCTTTATCCGGAATATCAACTGTGGTTTTCATGATTCTAAACTATAGCAATAAGGATTCCTAAATCAAGCGTCAGGGATTACTTGCCGCTGTATGCGACGACTTCGCAACTGCAGCTTTTGCCCCCGGTGCATTGCAGGTGAGTCCCTCACATTGTGCTGGTGTCCATCGGTTTCCGGCACGGCCGCCGATTGGGCATCGAGTTCAAGGCAAGCGATGCGCCGGACATGACGAAATCACTGCACATCGCGCTAAATGACCTGAAACTCGAGCGGGCCTGGATCGTGTATCCAGGACGCGAGCTTTATCGCGTACACGAACGGGTCGATGCCATTCCGCTGGACTTGTTCCTGAGGGAGTGGGCAACGGCCGATCGGCCTTGACGCGCGCCGCCTGCCAGTTCGCCCCAACCGTGATCGGCGTCAGACAGTTTTACGCGCTATGGTCGGAAATCGGTGGATGGTAGAGAAGCTGGATCAGAACCCCATCAGGATCATAGAAATAGAACGATCGGGCGCCGTCGCGGTGTGTCCTGGGAGGTTGCGCAATAGCGACTCCCTGTTGCCGGACCCGCTCAGCCCACTCGTCGACGTTTTCGGGCAACCGGACGACAAATCCAATGTGATGGAGTATTTGAACTGGGCCGGCAGGGCCGGCAGGACCGGCATCTTCGCCCCCTGCAGATTTGTGAAGAGCCAGGTTGTCCTGTCCACCGAACGTGAGGTACGCATTGTCCGGATCCGGCATCCATTCCAGCTGCATGCCCAGGACTTTCGAATAAAATTCGATCGATTTCGGCACATCGCTGACATTCAAGGCGACGTGCCGCAGGCCTAAAATGTGCGGCTCCATTGACTTCACTCCCGCGCAAAACTTACAATGAATAACTTCGCGTCTGGTGGCGAGTTTACATGATTGTATGACCACCCCAAAACCTAGAAAGCCCGTTTCCCTCCAGCACATCAACTCCTGGCGCATGCGGCGTCAGTTCCTCGACGAGCATTATCCGTCGAAGAGCATACTCGATTTAATCCGATCAATCGGTTGGATTTACTCTCCGGGATGCTCGACTCCGTACCTTTCGCTGTGGGCCCGGATGGCGTCATTTAAGACGGAAGATCTCAACAAACTGGTTTTTGACGGAAACAAACTGGTCCAGCTCGAAACACTGCGGGGCTGCACCATGCTGGTGCCGCGGGATCAGGCCGTCGTAGCCCTCCGGATTCGAAGCCGTACGTTCACCGAGCTCTCAAAGCAGGCCCGGCAACAAATGCCGATCACGGACCCTGAAATGGAGCGTTTGAAGGGCGTGGTATTGAAGACTCTTCAAGGCGCGCCGAAGACGGGTGACCAGCTTCGCCAGGCCGTCCCCGGTTCCCTGATCAAGGATTTCAGCGCCGATCTTAAGCGTATAGGCCTGACCAACAGCCTTTCACTCGGCATTAACCTGCTGAGGGAAGAAGGCAAGGTCATCAAGACCCAGGGCAACAGGCGCCTGGACACCACGGAGTATTCATTCCAGCTGACCACGGACGTCATACCGGAAGTGGACCCTTTTTCAATTCGAATGGAAGAAGCGTGTGCCCGGCTTGCCACGCAGTATTTCCGCGCCGAGGCACCGGCGCGTGTGAAGGATTTCGCGTGGTGGGCGGGAATCAACGTGACGGATGCGATCCGGGGCGCGAGCGAAGTCAAGCCGAAGCTCGTGCCAGTCGCCGTAGAAGGCACGAGTGACGAATACCTCATGGCCGAGGCCGATCAGGACGACTTCTTTTCATTTACTCCTGACGAGCACGCCATCAATTTCATTCCCTATCGAGACACTTTCCTCAAGGGTCAGCGTAAAATAGTCGACCGTTTTGTTCCGGCAATGCACGCCGACAAGCCCTTTTCCCGATGGAAGGGCAAGTTGATCAATGATCCATTGGCCACGATCGTTCGCAATGGCAGGGTGATCGGCGTCTGGCAATGGGATGATCAGGAAGAAAACGTCGATCTCCTGCTTTTCGACGCCACCGACAAATCCAGCGAGAAGGCCCTGCGCAAGCGCGCCTCCGCGCTGGCGGCCTTCATCAAGAACAATCTCGGCGAAATTCGACTGCAGGGCCTCGACTACGGCCCGCATCAGATGACCAGTATCCACCAATTAAAAGCTTTCTGGGGCAAGGGAACACAGGTGGATGCCCGAGCTTGAAATCCGTGGCGTTGAAGCCAGCTACTGGTGGCGTAAGAACGATCCAATAGGCGCCCTCCTCAGCACTCTGATGGTCCTTTTCATAATCGTTCCAATTGCATTGGTACTGCAGCGATGGTACGTGCTGAGCTTCATCGTATTTTCGTTCATGGTTCCCTATGGATTATTTTTGAGGCATCTGGCGGTTCGCGCAGTACGAAGGCATCTCTCGGAACATCCGGAAACCGTCGAGCAGTTTCAGCAGGAAGGTATTGTGGCCTGATTCCGGGGAGATCCGGGGA
>CAMBFR010000155.1 GCA_945865815.1 Candidatus Sulfopaludibacter sp. SbA3 | reverse complement strand
TTCCGTCGCGATCACTCGCGACGGAACGGCACGTTAGTCTTCCGGGGCGAAGGCCAGCAGGACGTTTCCCGCCATTCCTCCGCTGCGGGAGTAGCCGGAATTGACGAAGACCATTCCTCCGGCCACCACCACGCCGGGTCCATCGATGGATCCTCCGCGCGCTCTGACGCCATTGACGGTCTCGTACTCGCGAACGGTATCGAAATCCCAGACAACTTTTCCGTCCTCCGCGCTGAACGCCCGCAGATGGCCGTCGACGGCGCCCGAGAAGACGACCCCGGGAATTACCGTGAGAGCGGCCGATTGCGCGGGGCTGCAGCGGGGCCGTTCACACGGTATCGGCGCCGCAAACCATTCTGTGTCTCCGGTGCCGGGATTGAGCGCCGTCAGACCGCCGCCTGCCCGTGGGTCCAGATCCACGGCAATGGGATCGGCCGGATCGGGTGTCCTTCGACTCCGGACCAGATCCGAGACCGCTGCATAGATGTTCCGGCCATCGCTGGCCATTCCCCATTGCACACCACCATTGATACCGCCCTTACCTACGCGGGCCTGCCACACGATTGCGCCTCTGCGTTCCGGATCGAGGGCATAGACGACTCCGGATTTCTGGCCGGCCACAACCAGTTCGCGTCCGCCGGAGAGTGTTAACAGGAGAGCTGAGGATCCGTAGTCGTAGTCGGGACCGTTTTCTTCGGGACAACTGGGTCCCTGGATTCCGCATGAACTGTTGTAAGCGTCTCCGGGCGTCGTCTGAGTGAACCAGGCGACTCGCCCGTTGCTTAGATTGAGCGCAACCACAGCATCACTCATGCTCGTTGCCGGTGAGGAATAGTTGTCCCCGGTCGTGACGTACAGAAGTCCGCGCCGGGCGTCTACGGTCGGAGCGGCCCAGATGCCCGCTCCGGAGGGACCCCAGGTCGCAGTGCCGACACGGGTTTTGCCCGTCAGCCGGGGTCTGTCCGGAACCATGTAAGTCTTCCAAACCTGCGATCCATCTCCGATGCGCAAAGCGACTACGCTACCGCGGAACGTGCAACACGGATAGTCCGGATTGAGCGTGCGTGTTTCTTCCCATGATGCGACAGGCACGAACACATTGTTCTGATATGCGACAGGGGAGCCGGTTATTCGCGCCGCTTCATGGTCTTCGATCTTTTTCTTCCACAGCAGCCGTCCGGTTTCCGCTTCGATGGAGTAAAACCATCCGATTTGATCGCCAAAGAGCAGCGAATGCCGCCCGGCGGACTCAACGGCCAGAATCGCCGAACGCACCGGTCCGTCCGCCTGGTAAATCCACTTGATGCACCCTGTCTCGGCGTTCAGGGCATGCACGAAACCTCCAGCGGATCCCACGAACAGGTTGCCGTTCAGAATTGTGGGTGGCGCGAACGCGTTCACATCGCCGTCGAGCCCAAATGCCCACTTCAGTTTTAGCCGCTGCAGTTGATTGGGCTCGAGCGCGGCGGCCCCGCCAGGCTGAAAACGCGCGTTCGCCGTCCCGGGACTCCATCCGTTCCAGGAAGCCTGCGACCCGCCTGTAAGCCGGATGCTGCGGTCTGAACAAAAAGCGTTTGCGCGGGGACTACCGTCGCCGCCAGGAAGTCCCAGATATGCCGCGGCTGCCTCGCGCTCGTTGCGCTGCATCGGATAAGCAACGCTGATCATTACTCCGAAGTCCATGCTTCGAAGAATGCGCGCCGCCGACATTTTTTGCAGTTCCTCGCGATGCGGAATTCGCGAGTCCACCAGTTCATGGCAGGATGCACATCGCTGCCTGTAAACAGCTTCACCGGAAATCTGCTGAGCGGCCGCATCTGCGGCTGACGCCATTCCGGCGATCGCGGCAAGAATACACAATGAGACATGTAGGGTTCGAAGCATGCGGGGATTCTAGCGCGAGCGAATAGAAATCTGAAATTATCTCGCAGTCGACATCGCCGCGGTGTACGCCCGATATTTAGGGTAGTGGCGATAAGCGAAGCGAAGATAACTTGTTCAGATCACAACTCGACCTGATTGGCGATTTCAGTCCCGATTGCAAGCGATGCGGTAGCCGCGGGGCTGGGAGCGTTCAGCACATGGACAGCTTTCACGCCTCGCACGAACGCGAAGTCCTCGACAAGATCTCCGGCGGGCGTCATCGCCTGAGCGCGGACGCCCGCACCGCCCGTTTCCAGATCCTCTTCTCGCAGTTCCGGCACGAGGCGCTGCAGGGCCTGGCAGAAGAGACTCTTGCTGAACGAACGGCGGATTTCTTCCCAGCACATGCGTTTGTGCCGGCCGATAAACTTCCAAAGGCCGGCGAATGAGATTGCATCGTAGAGGTCGGCGGCACTGAAGTCTGTCTTCTTGTAGCCTTCGCGCTTGAAGGCGAGCACGGCGTTGGGCCCGGCCTCGACGCCGCCTTCAATGAGTCTCGTGAAATGGACCCCAAGAAAAGGGAAGAGCGGATCGGGCACGGGATAGATGAGGTTCCGGACCAGGTGTTGCCGGGCAGGCTTCAGTTTGTAATATTCGCCACGGAAAGGGACGATCCGCATGGTGCGCTTCTCTCCCGCCAGTTCACTTACACGATCACAGTGCAGGCCGGCGCAGTTGACCAGGAAGTCGGCCTCGAAGTCCCCGGCCGTTGTTTCAGCCAACCAGCGGCCCGCCTCGCGTTTTAGCTTCGCAACGCGGGCGCCGGTCACAACTCTTCCATTCTGAGCGGCGATCCTGGGTAGCATTGCCTGACAGACGATCGAGTAATCGACGATGCCTTCCTGCGGTACATGTACTGCCGCCACTCCGCCCACATGCGGTTCGATCTCCCGCATTTCCTCGCGGTTCAACCACCGCAGGCCTTTCAAGCCGTTCTGGGTTCCGCGGGCGAGGAGGTCCCTGAGCCGCGGGACTTCAGCGTCATCAACGGCGACAACGAGTTTTCCGCAGACTTCGTAGGGCACCGAGTTTTCCTCGCAAAACGCGACCATCTCACGGATTCCTTGAACGGCCATTCGCGCTTTGACAGAGCCGGGTTTGTAATACAGACCGCTATGCAGGACCCCGCTGTTGTTGGCAGTTTGGTGCCGGCCGACCGTAGACTCTTTTTCGAGAACAGTGATGCGCAGTCCTGGAAATCTAGCTCCGATCTTGAGGGCGGCCGCCAAACCCACGATGCCGCCGCCGATAACGATGAGATGTGAATTGGCGCCGGATTTCATTCCCGCCAGGCGTTCTGCTCCATGTAGTAGCGGATGGCGCCGGGATGGAACGGAGCAGGTGATCCGTCTACTGCGGACGCCAGCACCAGGTTTTTAGCTTCCGGATGGATGGCGACAAGTTCGTTCCTGTGCTCGAACAGCGTCTTTGTGATGTCGTAAGCAAGTTGCTCCGGCATGCCCTCGTGAGCCACCAAAACGTTCGCCACCCATATGACTGGGACGCTGTCCTCGATTCCCGGATACGTGTTGGGTGGAATCTGTTCGACGCCGTAAAGAGACTGTCCGTAAGCCTGCAGCGCAGGCAGGATGGATTCGTTCGACAGGAGGCGGATCTGGATTCCAGGCGTGTGCGCCAGATCCAAAAGGCTGGCCGTCGGTAGTCCGCCAACCCAGAAGAACGCGTCGATCTTCCCATCCTTGAGTGCATCGGCGGATTGACTGACTCCCAGGGCTTGCTTCCGAATGTCGCGTTCGAGATCGATTCCGGCCGCCTGCAAGGTTCGAAACGCTATAACCTCGGTGCCGCTACCCGGAGCGCCCGTTGAGACCACTTTCCCCTTGAGATCCGCCAGCGTCCGGATCGGACTGGACGCCAGCGTCACAACCTGAAGATAGTTCTTATACAAAACGGCCAACGTGCGCACAGGCAGCTTTCCGCCTTCGAATGCGCCGGTTCCATTGATGGAGTCGGCCAGGGTGTCGGCCATCGTAAATGCGAGATCCGCTGTGTGGTCGCGAACGAATTTCAGGTTGTCGACGGATGCGGCGGTAACTTCCGCGGTCGCCTCGACATTGGGAATGTGTTCGGTAATGATTTTGGCAATCCCGCCCCCGTACGGATAGTAAACCCCGCCCGTGTTGCCGGTGGCGATTGACAGCCGGGTTTTCGCAGCCGTGTTGTCCGGCGACGCGCCGCAGGCGCACAGGATCAAGGACGCGAGTAGAAGGGAAAGAGTCAGTCGGATGTTCGTCCACATAGGCTTTGCGCAAAAAACAGCGAAGCAGCGAAGAGTGGAAAAGAGGTGGGGACAGACTCCGAATTCCGAAGTTCAGGAATTCGGAGTCTGTCCCCACATCTTTTCCACAGTCTTGAACTATTGGAACAGTTCAGGGAACGCGAACACCACGACGCGATTGGCCTGGGAGCTCGCGACGAAGAGTTCCTTGGCGTGAGGCACAAGGGCGACGCCCACATTCTGGTTGCCCAGTGCCGGGTGATCGTCCATGCGCGTCACGATAGCCTTCACCGGGATGTTCCAGCGAGGCGGAACATCGCCATTATCGTTCACGTGCCAAACCCCGTAGCCGCCATCACCTGATCCAGTGATGATCCAGCCTTTTTCCGGATACGTCGTAATTTGCCCGCCGCCGACCGACGAGTTGGGCCCGCGGATAACGCGCAGGGGTTTGTCGTTGTCCTTGGCTTTACGGTCGTAAATCATAATGCCGCCGCCGCCTTTGGTGATCATGACATTGGCGATGTGATCGATGCCGACCTGGCCGCTCGCACCCAAAAGCTTTCGTTTGGGAGCAACGTCGCCGTTGGCGAGGCGGTCAAAAACCAGGATGCCGGTCTCATGAGGACCGTTTCCCCGGTATCCGCCGTCACCAATCGGGAGGAAGATTTCATTGCCATGGGGATCCGGAGTTACGGTGCTTAGCGCTCCGTAGCCTGTACCCACGATTTGTGTCTTCGGTCCCTGGATGACACGTAGCGGCTCTTCTTCGCCGGTCGCCGCGCCCCGGAACGACAGGATGGCCTGAGCCAGCGGGCTATTGACGACGAGTTCATCGTGGATGGGATCGAATCCCATTCCATGCATCGTTCTGCTGAGAAGAGTTTTGTGACCTTCTAACGTTCTAACCGGAGGTTCGTTTTCCTTCGCCGCACGGGCGAAAGCCGCAATCTGCGGATGGGTCACTCAGTTGGGTACCCATACGACATCGCGCATGGGGTCGTACGCCATTGCTTCCACTTTTCCGAATTTCAGCGACTGCTTGCCTTCGGGCGCGCTTCGGATTTTGCGTATCGGCGCGACATTGCCATTGGCTTTCAACGGGAAAACGGACGCGGAAGAAGTGCCCATATCGACAACCCAGACTTCGTTGTTCTGCTTGTCGACCGCAATACCGAGCGGATTCTTGAGGCCCGTGCGATCGCCTTTGATGACGCGCGTCGGAGCAGCATTGCCGGAGTCCGTTGTTTTGAACACCAGGACCGAGTGACCCATGTCGTTGGCAACGAATATCTCGCCGGCTTCGGCGTCGATCGCCATCTGCGAGGGCCAATTCAACTGCGTTTTGTCGCCGCGAATGGTTTTGACGGGCGCCGCGTCGCCGTTGGCATCAAGCGGATAAACGTTAATCGAAGGATCTTCAAATCTGCCGGTACCAGGAGTGGAGTAATCGCTGACGCGTCCCCAGTTCGCGACGAACATCTGCTTCTGCTTCGGGTCGACCACCATGCCGTGAACGTAGGCGAGGCGAGTGCTCTCTCCCTGAAGACGCCGAAGGGGAGGCTGGCCTTTAGTAGCCGTCTTGTTAAATATTGCGACTTCGGGCGGGTAGTGGACACCAACGAAGATTTCCTGCTTTTCTTCGTCGACTGCGAGAGAGAAGCCTCGGTGTGGGATTGTGATTTCGCGCTTCGGCTTGACATTCCCCTGGTCGTCTTGACCGAAGACAATGATCTTGTCGCCCGTATCCGTTTCGACCGCGTAGATGTCGCCGTTTTGGGGATCGACGTATATCCCGTTAATGAACTGGACTTGCGCGTCTACCCCGCGAATGATCCGCTTGGCCGGTGTGAACGGAACTCCTGCAGGCGTGTTGTCCGTTCTGTTGAATATCCGAATACTCCAGAAATTCGCATCTCCAAGGACTACTTCATTGGTCCTGTTATTGATCCCAATCGAACCGTAGATCGGTTCCAGGTCGCGAATACTCCGGATCGGATCCCTGTCCAGAGTGACAGTGCCGCGACCGGCCTGCCCGGCGTCTACTGTTCCCGCGCCGAACGTTCCGAAATTGTTCGCGTATTCCGGCACGTCGACGTAAGTCGGCTCGCACGCTTGCCCATTGCTGGGCAATTCATAAGAGGCGATCAGTCTCGGACCGCCCGGGGCCTTCCACGGACTGGTCTGTTCCGGTACAGGCAAAAAGAAGACTCCGGCGGCGATGACAAGGGCGAATATCGCAGCGCGGGCAGCCCAGCCATGGAGGCTTGTTGTTTTTCGCATACGACTCCTTTTCTCTTAGTAGCTTCTCTCGATAGCGCTAATACTGTCGGTTGATTCTGGCAGTAATGATGCACCGGAGATAGGTCTTTCTGTTTGCGGGCCATTGTATCAATCTATCCCAATAGATTGACAGTTCCACATCATCGGGCTGTAGAATTCATTCTTCCACCCTGGAGGTCGGCATGGCCGGCACGCCTGTCAAGCTGACCCTGAATGACAAGTACCAAATCTCGCTGATCAGACCAGGCGCAAAAAAGCCCCGATCATCCTTTCGGATCATCGGGGCTTTTGATTAATCCCGGCAACGACCTAGTCTCCCACAAGGTCACCCTTGCAGTACCATCGGCTCAGAGAGGCTTAACTTCCGTGTTCGGGATGGGAACGGGTGTGACCCTCTCGATACGGTCACCGAGAAACTGTTAAAACTCTTTCAAGGAAGTGGTCCTTGACAATTCAATATTGATGGGCAATTCGAGCGCCAGTAAGAATTTGTAATGATATCGTTATGATCAAGCCGCACGACCGATTAGTACAGGTTAGCTAAAAGCATTACTGCCCTTACACATCCTGCCTATCAACGTGGTGGTCTTCCACGGGTCTTTAGGGGATTGCTCCCGGGAGATCTAATCTTGTGGCGAGCTTCACGCTTAGATGCATTCAGCGTTTATCTCAACCGGACATAGCTACTCAGCCGTGCCACTGGCGTGACAACTGATACACTAGAGGTCCGTCCAACCCAGTCCTCTCGTACTAAGGTCAGACCCACTCAAATCTCCTGCGCCCACACTAGATAGGGACCGAACTGTCTCGCGACGTTCTGAACCCAGCTCACGTACCGCTTTAATAGGCGAACAGCCTAACCCTTGGGACCTTCTACAGCCCCAGGATGCGATGAGCCGACATCGAGGTGCCAA
>CAMBFR010000154.1 GCA_945865815.1 Candidatus Sulfopaludibacter sp. SbA3 | reverse complement strand
AAGAAAGAAGAAGGCAGCCTGATGGAAATGTGCAAAACCCTGCTGGGTTTCGCACATTTCCACAGGCACGGCGGCGATGAACTTAAAACAACAAAACCGGACAGATCACTTGCTACAAAAACCGGACATTTCTACTTGCTACCGACACTTCTAACTATACTTTCGGTGCTTGACAAACCGTCACCGTGGTTCTTAGATACTGCGCAGTTTCTTGAAGGAGGCTTTCCGATGAGACTTCACGTATTTGGTATTGGAGCAATCTCGTTTGTGGTCCTGATTCTGGCAGCCTTTCCCGCGGCGGCGCAGACGCCCGCGTGGGATCCGAAGGACTTCAGCGGCATCTGGCATGCTGATGCTCAACGAGACATTACTACCGCTCTGCTGCCTGGCGAGGACATCTCATTCACTCCGTACGGAGCCGAAAGATACAGAACCGTCGACATCATGAAGTCACCGGCAAACACGTGCCTGCCGTCGGGAGTTCAGCGGTCGATCCACGGCGCTTTCCCGTTCATGATTTCCCACAGCAAGGACATGGTCTCGAACATCTTTGAGTATCAAAGTACGTATCGCCTGATCTATACCGATGGCCGCCCGCACCCCGAAGATATCTACGAGTACCCGTTATGGTTTGGGCATTCGATCGGCAAGTGGGAAGGAAACGTACTGGTGGTGGATACCATCGGCTTCGAGCCGAGAACCTGGATGGACAGCGAAGGGCTCGAGCACAGCGATAAGCTGCATCTTACCGAGTGGTTCGAAAGAACCGGGCTGAACACGATCAAGTGGACGGCCCAGGTCGAAGACACGGTCTTCTTCACCAAACCGTTCAAGTATTCGGAAGTGCTCACGCGCCAGAATACCCGCCTGATGCCGGCGTTCTGCATGGAGAATGAAAGGGACTCGCCGCACATGCTGCCCACGCCGGGCGGCCGCCACGAACGCAAAGACAGGCTGAAGTTTCCCAATTAGAGATTCACGAGGGCGCCGGCAGGAAGGCTCTTAGCCGCAAACGCCTGAGCCTTCCTCAAGCCTTGTTATTGAAACTCCCCGGCATTTGCACGTTCAACGCGTCTCCCCCTCGGACTTCCGATGAGGATTCGCGATTTATCTCGGTGGAATGTCAAATCTACGAGTAGCCGGTTTACCAGGACTTGGGTGCTCCGCAGCCTCTCATCAGCTCGATGCTGAACGCCGCGGGCTGTCCGGGCGCGGCGGGCTGGCCGCCCAGATCCAGAGGTCTTTCGCTTTCAAGCATCGACTGCCGCTCGAAACGCATTCCACCGCCATCCGGCAGCCACTGAACATTGTTCTGTTGGAAGAAATTGAACGGCCACCAGCCGGCGATCACGAAACGCGCGCATATGACAATTGCCACCGCGCCGGCGTGGTTCAGAAGAGATTGTGGACGGGGAAAGATTCGAGACCTCAATGTGTCGACGAGTTTGGGTGGCGGAACAGTTCATACCACCGTCCCCTGAATTTCTTGTCACTTCGCCAGATTCCTTTCCCGCTACAATCCATGCGATGACGACCCGCATGGCTAAACCCGAAATCATGTCGCCTGCCGGCTACTGGCCGCAGCTTCGCGCTGCCATCGAGGCGGGAGCCGACGCGGTTTATTTCGGGCTCAAGCACTTCACGGCACGGGCGAAGGTGGGATTCACCATGGCCGAGTTGCCGGACGTCATGGAGACGCTGCACCGGCGCGGCGTACGCGGCTACCTCACCTTCAATACGCTCATTTTTGATCATGAATTGAACGATGCGGCGAATGCCGTTGCGGAGATAGCTGCCGCCGGCGCCGACGCGATCATCGTGCAGGACGTGGGCATGGCCCGGCTCGCGAAACAGATTGCGCCGCAGCTTGAAATCCATGGCAGCACGCAGATGAGCATCACCAGTGCGGAAGGCGTCGAGCTGGCAAGGCAGTTTGGCGTGGACCGTGTTCTGCTGGCGCGCGAGCTGTCGCTTAGCGATATCCGCGCGATCCGCGCGCAAACCACTTGCGACCTGGAGATTTTCGTCCACGGCGCGCTGTGCGTGGCGTATTCGGGGCAGTGTTTTTCCTCCGAGGCATGGGGCGGGCGCAGCGCCAATCGCGGGCAATGCGCCCAGGCCTGCCGGCTCCCATATGAAATGCTCGTGGACGGCGAGATCAAACCGCTCGGCGATGCGCGCTATCTGCTCTCGCCCGAGGATCTGTATGCTCTGCGTCAGATGCCCGAGATCGTCAAGATCGGTCTCACCTCGCTCAAAATCGAGGGGCGGTATAAAGACGAAAACTATGTCGCCCTCACGACGCGGGCCTATCGAAAGGCCGTCGACGAAGCATGGGCCGGACTGCCGCTCCGCATTTCAGGAACGGACGAGTTGCAGCTCACGCAGGTCTACTCGCGCGGCCTGGGTCCGCACTTCCTTCGGGGAACGAATCATCAATTAGTGGTACCGGGACGCTCGCCTCGTCACCGGGGTGTGCGGATGGGACGAGTGACGGAGGTGCAGGGCGATGCCATCGTCATCGAACCCGACACTCCACACGCGCTTTCGCCGTTGAAAGCCGGCGACGGCCTGGTGTTCGACGCTGCGGACTGGCGCAGTCCCGAAGAGCGTGAAGAGGGCGGCCGCGTGTATCAGGTGATATCGCTCAGGAATGGTCATCTGCGGCTGCACTTTGCCAACGGCGCGATCGACCTTCCCCGGGTGCGGACCGGCGACTGGGTCTGGCGCAGCCACGATCCGGAGCTGGATAGAGTGGCTCGCCCATTCACGCATGCTGCAGCGCCTATCCGCAAACAACCGCTGCAGGTGCTTGTCACTGCCTGCGTGGGTGCTCCCCTTGCCATTGAATGGTCGATCGAGAAGACCGGAATCTCGACAAGAGTGGAGTCGGGCGAGGTGTTGGCCGCATCTCAAAAGCATCCCGCAACCATCGAATTCTTCCGCGAGCAGTTGGGGCGTCTCGGGAACACGCCGTACACACTTGGCAGCATCGACGCGGTTATTGAAGGCGGCTCATTTGTGCCGAGTTCTCTTCTGAACGACCTGCGGCGGCAGGCCGTGGCCCAACTGGAAACGTTGCAAAGCGAAAGGCCCAGGATGGCTGTGAACGACGCTGCCGGTGCGCTGCTTGCCGCGATGTCCGGTGCAAACATCCAGACGATGCCCGCAAAACGGCAGCCGCAATTGCACCTGCTCGTGCGCATGCCGGAGCAACTGGATGCGGCAATCGCCGTTCGGCCGGCGAGCATCACGCTGGACTATCTGGATCTGTACGGCCTGCGGCCCGCGGTCGAACGTGTGCAGGCGACGGGTATCTCCGCGCGGGTTGCCAGCCCGCGCGTTCTCAAGCCCAATGAGCAGCGCATCGTTCATTTCCTTCGGGGATTGCATTGCGACCTCGTGCTGCGATCGACCGGTCTGCTGCACGCGCTGGCGTCCGGTGACCGCAGGAACGCGTGGATCGGCGACTTCAGTCTGAACGCTTCGAACGTCCTTACGGCGCGCGCGTTCCTCGACCTGGGACTTCAACGCCTCACGCCCACGCACGACCTCAACGCCGCACAGGTTGCGGATCTGGCTCACGCGATCGGACCGGACAAGTTCGAAGCCATCGCCTATCAGCATCTGCCGGTGTTTCACACCGAGCATTGTGTGTTCTGCCGTTTCCTGTCGACGGGAACGAGCCATGAAGACTGCGGCCACCCCTGTGAGACACACCGTGTCGAGTTGCGCGACACAAACGGCCGGACCCATCCCGTGATGGCGGACGTCGGCTGCCGCAACACGGTTTTCGGAGCGGAAGCGCAGGAGGCCAGCCGGCATCTGAGCACCTGGCTCGATGCCGGCATCGAGCATTACCGGCTGGAGTTTGTGCACGAGACAGCCGACGAATTGACCCGCATCGCCCAGGTGTTTGCCGAAGCCCTCAATGGCAAACTGGACCACGCTCAGCTGCGAACCCAGCTCCAGCGCATCGCACGCCAGGGCATAACCGAAGGCAGCTTGTTCGTCCCGAAGAACTACTTACAACTTTCCAAACTGTAAACGCAGGAAGGCGATCGCCTTTTGTCCCGCTAGTCCGCGATGGCTGATTCGGTGCTTCTCTTCTGAAGATAGTTCCGCCATATGCCGCGTATCTCCCGCCATCCGGAACACCGGATCGAACCCGAAGCCTCCCGTGCCCCGCTTGTCGAACCCGATGGAACCTTCGCAAACTCCCTCAAAGACATGCTCCTCTCCACCAGGCTCCACAAGCACAATGACTGCCCGAAACCGAGCCGTGCGGAGATCCTCCGGTACTCCCGCCAGATCCTTAAGCAGTGCCACACAGCCATCCCCGTTCCGAGCATTCCTGTGATACCGCGCCGAACGAATCCCCGGCGCGCCGCCCAACGCATCGACCTCCAACCCCGAATCATCCGCCATGACCCGGAGACCCGGCTTATGAAATGCCAGCGCCTTGATTCGTGCGTTACCGGCATACGTGTCCGCGGTCTCATCGGGGTCCAACGAGATGCCGAGCGACTGGGGCGTGAGAAGCTCGATGTCGCGGGCGCCACACTGCCCGAAGATCTCCTGGAATTCTTGCAGCTTGTGGGCATTGTTGGACGCAATCAAAATGGAGCGTGCCATCGACATAGAGAGAAGGAATTATACGATCCCGTGCCGCTCAGAAAACTCACACTCGTTACCACCGGCGATCACCGAGCTCAGCGCCAGGATACGGCGAACTTCTTCAGGCCCGCCAGGGTCGCCTGAAAAACGTGCGGGGGCACACGCGATCTTCCGACGCTCCGCGCGCCGGCCTGCGCCCGCGCGCCAGGTTTACATAATGCCCAGACTCTATCATTCGCACTACTGCCGCAGCCCTCACCCTTCGCTTGAAGTGCTTATCCGCAGCATTTATCGATTCCGGGTCCCAAGTCCCGAGTAGTCGCTAGCGTTCATCGGAAATCCGAGGCGAGTCATGTTGAGGCGAAAGTCGAATGTATGTTGCCGAGGATTTTCGATAACGAGGCTTGAAGGAAGTCGCCTGCGTTTGGCGACGGACGCGGGCCTATGGAGAAAGTAACCTAAGTGCCTGTGTCAAAAGGAGTTCCTCAACCTGAATAAGCCCAGCTTTGGAGAAGGCATCCTCAATCATGACGGGGCCTATGCTACTGCCGTCGCTTTGAGAATGGAAGATCTTTGAGAGCGCCCACGCGTAGCGTCCGTCGCCGCAGGCGACTTCGTTCAAGTCGGCATCCCGGACAAGTGAATTGTCCGGCCGGGGCTCTCAGTCTACAGCTTGAGCGATTTGCGCTCCCGGCATGCGCCATTAAAGGCTCTTGACCTTGCGCGGAATGCCGCCCTACTATCCTTTCAAATGGATTACAAATCGCGAATCACACTTGAGCTTGGTAAAAGAAGCGGCAAGCCCTGTATCCGCGGGATGCGCATCACGGTGCATGACGTGTTGAGCTATTTGGCCGCCGGCATGACTCAGGAACAAATTCTTGTGGATTTCCCATACTTGGAAAAGGAGGACATTCTCGCCTGCCTGGCCTACGCGGCGGACAATGAAAAGCATTCGATGCTCGCGCGCTGATGAAACTCCTGTTCGACCAGAACCTCTCTCCCTCGCTGGTCAAGCAACTCGCCGATCTGTTTCCGGAAAGCAGCCACACTGAGCTTGTTGGCCTCGCCAAAAACGGCGATCGTTCGATTTGGCAGTTTTGTCTGAAAGAAGGATTTGTCCTTGTGTCCAAGGACAACGACTTTGGTTTTTTGGCGGCTTAAAGAGGGGCCCCGCCGAAAGTGGTCTGGATACGATTGGGCAACTGCACGACCGAAGAAGTACAAATGGCGATCCGCCGCGACATCGATGTCATCCGCGCTTTCGGAGAGGATTCCGAGGTCGCCGTACTGATTGTTCTACCGTCGCAGTGATTTTCTCCCGACTCTCAAGATGTCAAGCTTGCAGCCCAGTTGACCCATAGTCGGCAAACCGTAGATATGGATTTTGGGCTTGCACCTGTCCGGCATAAGGAAGGGTAGCCGGTAGTACGTCCAAGTAAAGCTTCGGCGTATTGATCGCAACCCACAGGCGTGGCACTATCCATTTCCCTGCTGGCCCACTGGGTTCGCGATTGAAGGACTAACCGTATGCGAAAAGGGTTTACGAGACAACCGCAACGAGACGAGCCCGCCGCGCGAGTCAAAAACTACATCACGCCGAGCGGCCTGCAGCGTCTCAAAGACGAGCACCGGTTTCTACTCACCAGGGAACGACCGGCAGTGACCAAGGTGGTGGCGTGGGCTGCGAGCAACGGCGATCGCAGTGAGAACGCCGACTATCAGTACGGCAAGCGGCGGCTGCGCCAGATCGACGGGCGGATTCGCTTTCTCACGAAGCGAATCGATGCCGCGGAAGTGGTGGACCCGGAAACTCCGAGATCGGGGCAGGGGGCGGCGCGTGCATTCTTCGGATCGACCGTGCGCTATGCCAGTGCCGCAGGAACGGAGCGAGTGCTGAGCATCGTCGGCACCGACGAAGTCGATCTCAACCGCCACCACATCAGTTGGGTGTCGCCCCTGGCGCGCGCATTGATGAAGGCCGCAGCGGGCGACACCGTGGTTCTGCAAGCGCCGGGCGGTACGGAATCCCTGATTGTTCTGGAGGTGCGTTACGAGCGCATTCCCGTGGAACCGTTCCGCGAACCACCTGGAGCCGAGGCATCGGCAAAGGCCCCCTCCGCCGCCGCCTCTCGACCTGACAAAGGTTAGCGAACGCTCGATAGTTGTTGGGAAGTCGGCTATACGTAGATGTGGATTCCGTCGGCCTTAGCTCGGCGACTTTTTCGTGGCGATCGAACATGAATTTGGATCTGCGACCCGGAGCCTGGGATGCCCGGCAGAGGCCTCTTGTTTTTCCTATGCTTTGGATCAGGTTGCGTTTTCCACCCTGCGGGTATGTTTTTTCACCGACACGGAATTCATGCCCTGTCCCTACAACTCTCGCGGCTCTCTCGATGTGCAAAGAGCCGGTGTGCTATCATTCGCTCCCTATCCGATCAGACTAAAGTTTCATTAGCGCCGGTATCTTGGCGTTCGATCCGCCGCGGCAACGGCGATTCCGACCGATCGATGCAGGAGGACATGGATTATGGGCATGACCAGACGCACCGTACTAAAAATGGGAGCGGCCGCTGCGGCCACGGCCGCCACGCCAGGGATATTTGCACAATCGACTAACACGGGCGCGGGCAAGTTTTATGAACGGGGACCCGTTCGCATCTACTACGAAGAAACCGGTTCCGGCTTCCCGCTTTTGTTACTCCCTGGTGGAGGATTGAACTCGAGGATCGCTGCGCTAACGAATCCCTTTGATGCGATCAACCAGTTCAAAGGAGAATACCGCTGCATCGCGGCAGATCTCCGCAACGCACCCAGCGGCCAATCCACTGGCCCGGTCGAAGTCGACCGGCCATGGGAATCCTATGCCGACGATCAACTCGGCCTGATGGATCATCTCGGCATCGACAAGTTCATGGTGATGGGTTTCTGTATCGGCG
>CAMBFR010000153.1 GCA_945865815.1 Candidatus Sulfopaludibacter sp. SbA3 | reverse complement strand
GATATGCGACAAAGAAGAGCGGCGTCGAAAACAACCGGTCGATCACAAGATCGGGCACGAAAGACTTAAAGAACGGCACCGTCAGCCCGGTCGAATACGCTCCCTGCTGGGCAAGGTACAGAAGGAAGATCCCGACGCCCAGGCTGATCATGGCCTGCAGTCCGATCTTTTCCCGAGCTGTCAGTCCCAGCGATCGCTTGCGCACGATCTTCAGGTAGTCATCCGCGAAGCCCACGCCTCCAAAAGCAAGTGTCGCTATGATGCATAGCCAGATAAAAGGAGATCGCAGATTGGCCCAGAGCAGCGTGGGCACGATGATCGAAACGACAATCAGGATGCCGCCCATCGTCGGAGTCCCGGCTTTCTTCTGGTGCGATTTCGGGCCTTCCTCTCGGATCTGCTGGCCGATCTGAAACTCGCGCAGCCGCGAAATAAGCCATGGTCCGAGCAGAAGACTGATCAGCAGCGCGGTAATGCTGGCGTACGCAGTCCTGAACGTGAGGTACTGAAAGACGTTCAGCACCCGGAGCGCCGACCAGTAAGGGCTCAGCGGATACAGGAATTCGTAAAGAATGTGGTACAGCATTACTTCGAGATTCCCTTTATGGCTCCAGACTAGAGAAACTTGCCCGCAACGTATTCATCGCCTGATCGAGTTTTACTCCCCGCGAACCTTTCAGCAGGACGACATCGCCTTTCTTCACGGTGCGGGCCAACAGATCGCCCGCCTGCACGGAGTTCTGAACGAATACCAGCCGTGATCGATCGACGCCTGCCGCGGCGGCGCCTTCGACGATTTCACGCGCGGCGCCCTGCACTCCGATAATGAGCGCCAGGCCGGCCCTGGCCGCCTCGCGCCCGCAGGCTCGATGCATTTCGGCGCTTTCGGTTCCAAGTTCGAGCATCTCGCCTGCTACCACGATCTTTCGCTGAAATCCCTGCAGACGTCCGATAAAACGGATCATCTCGGTCAGCGCCCTGGGATTGGAGTTATACGAATCGTCGACGACAACGAAACCTTCCCGGAACTTCACGACCTGGCCGCGCATCTTGTCCGGCTTCATTTCGGCCAGGGCCTGGGCGATCTTTTCCCAGGGCACATCGTGCGTAACGCCGACGCTGATCGCCGCCAGCGCATTGGCCACATTGTGCGGGCCGGGCATGGGAAGCACGAAATTCACGTCGCGGCGGCCGTGATGGACGGTGAACGCGGCGCCATCGATGCCGAGATCCTGCATCTGCCGGACTTTGAATGAGGCAACCGACTTTATGCCGTATGTAACGATCCGTCCGTTGAACTTTCGCGCCATCGCGCGCACCCGCGAATCGTCGTTGTTGAGATAGGCGACTTTGGGTTCACACAGGCCCTCGAGCAACTCCGCCTTGGCTTCGGCTATCTCATCGACGGACTTGAAGAATTCAAGGTGGACCGGATTCACATTCGTGATGACGCCTTCGTTCGGTTCCGCGATCGAGGCGAGCTTCCGGATTTCTCCCTTTGCCGACATTCCCATCTCCAGCACGCCAATGTTGTGATACGGCTCGGCACGGAGCAGGCAGAGCGGCAGGCCGAACTCATTGTTCAAATTGCCCACCGAACGCAAAACTGTGAACTGCTTGCCGAGCACAGCCGCGATCATCTCCTTGGTCGTCGTTTTTCCGGCGCTTCCGGTCACACCGATTATCGGCATCCCCCATTTGCGCCGCACATCCCGCGCCAGGACCTGCAGCGCCACGGTCGTGGACTCGACACGAATCGCGGGACCTTCCCGCACCTCCTGTCCAACAACCACTCCCGCGGCTCCCTTCTGAAGAGCCTGGCCAACAAATTCATGGCCATCAAACCTTGGTCCCCGGACTGCGAAAAACAAGTCGCCTGCATTCAGGGTCCGCGAATCGATCGAGTAACCGCGAACTCTCACGCTGCCGGCGCCACTGAGCGTGCCGCCAACCGCCTTTGCTATTTCGTCAAGCGACAAGTTCATCGAGCAAACCCGCGTGCTACCCCCCTGGTTCCGGTCATTCCGATGAGATGAAGGTTCCGGGTGGGATGGCGGAAAACATTCGCCGCCGGAGCGGCCAGAGCAGCCCGCTCGTCGTCCACCTGAATCCAGGACGGAACAATCGATCCAATCAGTGGCGAAGACGAGACTACGGCGGCGCCATTGGCGATCGCTCGCGGCACAAATTGATTGCCATCGGTTCGCGTGCCTCGAACCGCGGCAAGTAACGGGCCCGGCCTGACCTGGCGTGAGTCGTACGCGATCGTGCCGATCCCGGCGTCCTGGATTACCCGCCGTCGAGCGGACGGGAAATCCGGCCGACAGTTCCCCTAAGTTCATCTTCCAGATGGCTGCGCCCTCGCATTAGGTTTCGCGCTACCGCGCTCACGCTTCGCGTCGGGCTTGCATTCGCAGCCGCCCATCTATCATTTATCATTCGCCGCCATTCGAGCTGTCGATCTGGCGGAGAACTGCACCTGGATCCTCGCGCCCGGCCTGACATGCGCGCCCGCGCCCGGACTCTGCCGGGTGGCCGCTCCGGATCCCGAGGACCGGATCTTCAGGCCTAGTCTCATCGACTCTTCGGTTACCTGCCGCAGAGACTTTCCAGTGAAGTCCGGCACGGTAACAGTACCAATCTCCGGCAGCCCCGCCGCCCCGATCGGTTCGACTGATGAAACCGGTAACAACGTTGACAGCGAAGCCGGCATCAACAGAGACTCCGGCTCGACAGGCGCCGGCGCAGCCGGCAGGCTCTCGATAGACGGAACCGGTGGAGGTGACGGCAGAGATGGCAGCACCTTGTCCGCATACTCCGGCGCGTACAGCGGCACATCCGACGGCACCGACATATAGCGCAAAATCTGCTCCGTAACTCTCTTGAAGGCAGGCGCGGCCACCTGACCGCCGCCGTGCAAACCCGCAGGCTCGTCAATTACGACGATGAGCGACACCTGCGGATTCGACGCCGGCGCATATCCCGCAAACGAAGCGACGTACTTCGTCTTGGAGTAACGTCCGGTTTCGTCGATCTTCTGCGCGGTGCCCGTCTTCCCTGCCGCGCGATAGCCTTCCAGCCTGGAACTCTGAGCAGTCCCCTCGGTAACCACAACTTCCAGCATGTCCTGCAACTGCAATGCCGTATTTTCCGAAATCACGCGCTCACCATGAGGCTCGATCCGCGTGAGCACGCCGTCCTGCGGATGCTCGACCCTCTTGACCACGTAAGGGCGATACAGGATGCCGCCATTGGCAACCACGGAAACCATGCTCAAAATCTGAAGCGGAGTCGTTCCGATCTCCTGCCCCATTGAAATGGCGCCAACGGATACGCGCGACCATCGCGAGGCAGGCTTGGTGAGGCCACGCTCCTCGCCCGGCAGATCGATGCCTGTCGCCCGGCCGAATCCCAGGCGATCGATATAGCCGGCAAACCGCTCGTCACCGAGTCGAAGCCCCAGCTTGATGATCCCGACATCGGAGGAATACTGCATCACTTCCTTCACCGTCAGCAGGCCGAATGGCTTGTGATCGCGGATCCTGTGGCCAAACAGGACGATGGAGCCCATCTGGCAGTCGATCTGCTCCAGCGGATTCGTCAGCTTTTCCTCGAGGGCCGCCGCGGCGGTGACAATTTTAAAGGTCGAACCAGGCTCGTAATTAAGGCTGACGGACCGGTTGGACCAGGCGTTCGGCGAATATTTCCCATACTCATTAGGGTTAAATTGGGGATGGTTCGCCATGCCGAGGATCTCGCCGCTGCGAGGGTCCATCGCCACTATCGAAATACCCGCCGCCTGCGTCTTTTGCGCGAGATCCTGAACTTCCTTCTCGACGATGTACTGTATGTTTTCGTCAATCGTAGTGATGAGATTCGCGCCTGGCCCCGGCGCCTGCTGCACGCTCTGGAAACTTCTCCCTCGCGCGTCTGTCATCACGACGACCTTGCCGGCTTCGCCTCGAACCTGGTCGTTGTACCGGTACTCGAGGCCTCCCATTCCCTCTTCGTCCATGTTCACGTAGCCAAGAACGTGCGACGCCAGGCGGGCCTTGGGATAGAAGCGGTGGTCTTCTTTCTGGAAATAAATGCCGGGAATATCGGCGACGCGAATAGCTTCGGCTTCCTTCCGATCCAGCTTTCTCTTGATCCAGGCGAAGGACCTGCCGGATTCGAATTTCTCCAGGAGTTCGTCTCTTTTGATCCCGGTCAGGGATGAAAGTTTTTTGGCTGTGGCGAGAGGATTTTCGATTTCATCCGGTACGGCGAATACCGAATCCACCCTGATACTGACCGCCAGTTCATTGCCGTTCCTGTCATAGATGACTCCACGGCGCGGACTCACATCGAGCACACGCTGCTGCTGGCGCTCGGCGCGCTGCTTGAGATCGGCGGACTGGACCACGTGAAGAAAGTAGAGACGCGCGCCTATAACTGCGGCCCACAAGGCCATTACAACGATCAGGAGAGAAAAACGACGCGTCAGCGTCTTGTCTATCTTCATCTTGTTGCCGCCAATTCCGCCGCCGGCTGCGACGTGGATCCGGGAATGCTGAACGGCGCCTCAGGCCTGAACGTAACAAGTTGCCCCGGGACCGGAACGACCATCCCCAATTCACCGCGAGCAATCGCGTCGATCCGCTGGGGATTTCGCAACGAAGCTCGCTCCAGGCGGAGCTGCCTTCCTACCTCGGCTAATTGCTCTTTTTTCTTCTGCGCCTCTTCAATCCGGTAGCCGTACTGAATCCACCGATAGTGCTGCCATCCATAGAAGAGCAACCCCACAAGGAACAGGCCGCCGAGAAGAGTCAGAAACAGATACTCCCATCGATGATTTGAATCGGTCTCGCGAACAACGTTGTTGTTATTGATGCGTTTCTCAAATTGGATTTCAATCGGCATCAAATTTTCTCCCAGGCCCTCAATTTCGCGCTTCGCGCGCGGGGATTGCGGCTGATTTCACCCTCGCCGGCGGTGACTACCTTTTTCGTAAGAACGCGCCCGGGGACGCCGGGACTGCGAAACTTGTTTTTCACGATGCGGTCTTCAAGGGAATGAAAACTGATCACCACGAGGCGCCCCCCGGAGCGAACGACGGTCATGGCTCCATCAAGGAACGACTCCAGCGCGCGGAGCTCGTCATTCACGGCGATTCTCAAGGCCTGAAATGTCCGGGTGCATGGATGGATCTTTCCGTATCGCGCGCCTCCCATCACTCTCTCAACAGCGCGCGCGAGATCCGAAGTCAGGCCGAGCGGCCGGGCGCGAACGATCGACCGCGCGATCGGGCGGGAACGGCGCTCTTCGCCGTATTGATAGATGATGTCGGCAATTTCCTTCTCGCTGTATGTGTTGACGATATCTGCGGCTGTCAGAGACTGACTTCGATCCATTCTCATATCGAGCGGTCCCTCACGCATGAATGAAAACCCACGGGACGCGTCGTCCACCATCATTGACGAAATGCCGATGTCGGCGAGCACTCCTTCGGCTTCCAGAAATCCGCATTGAGCCGCCACGCCGGCGATCTCCCTGAAATTCTCCCGGACAAAGATCACGCGCGATCCAAATGACTGCAGCATCGGCGTTGCCCGCTCGATTGCCGTTTCGTCCTGATCCAGCGCAAGTAACGAACCGTCCGGCGCGGTCCGCTCGAGAATTGCGAGCGCATGCCCGCCTGCCCCCAGCGTCGCATCGATGAATCTGCCGCCCGGCTGCGGATTCAGAAACTGAAGAACCTCGTCGATAAGGACGGGCGTGTGAGAAAGCATTCAAAATCCCGCTCATCAGATTCCTAACTTACTTAAGACATCGTGGTCATCCTCAGTGAACGGCTGATCCTTCAGCCGGCCGAGGAACCGTTCATGATTCCAGACTTCCAGATAATTCAAACAACCAAGGACAGCGACTTCTCCCGCCATACGGGCTGACTCTCGAAGCAGCGGCGGAATCAGAATCCGCGCTGATTTATCGGCAGCAGCTAATTGACCGTAATAGTTCGTACGATCAAGAAATTTCTTTTTCGTGGAATTTAAGGAAGGTAGCTTGGCCAGTCTTTCTTCGATTTCTTGCCATACAGGAAGGGGATAAATCAACGCTGATTCACCCGTGAGACTCGTGACGTAGAAGTCGCCGCCCCAGGACTCTTCGATGTCGGCGCGGAAAACGGACGGAAGTTTCAGCCGCCCTTTTTCGTCGATTGTTGCTGGAGCATTTCCGCGTAACATTCGAATTTAATCCCTTAATAGCCAACTTTTTCTAATTTCGGCCACTTTTGGCCACCTCAGACTACTCGTGAGCCTATAGGCTGTCAACATGAAAAATCAAGAAGCCGAAAGCTGACTTATGCTTACAGCCGCAAGAAGGCAGGAATCACCGGTCTGGCCTCGGTGGGCAGGACAACCATATTTAATGTACTGACCCAGGGAAAGGCGGCCACAGGCCCGGTTGCGGGCCGCCAGCTTCCAGCACGTCGGCGATCTGCTTCGCAAGGCGGCGCAGTTCATCACTCACAGATCCCCCAATCGAATCGAAAACGTCATGACCATGGTAAGATGACCACATTATGAAGCCCACAACGCGCGTATCCAAGTCGCAGTTCAAGGCGCAGGCGCTTGAGTATTTTCGAGCCGTTGAAAAGAGCCGGAAGCCTGTAGTGATTACTGATCGGGGAAAGCCCGTTCTGAAGGTGGTGCCCTACTCGGAAGATCCAGAGGAAGCCGTGAGAGAACTTCGCAATTCGGTCATAAAGTACAAAGATCCCACAAAGCCCGTCGGCGAGACGGACTGGGAGATCTCGCGTTGATCGTACTGGACACGCATGTGTGGGTTTGGTGGCTAAGCAGTCCGGACAAGATACCCGGACGTGCTCGCCGATTGGTCATGGAGGCTTCGAAGGACTCCGCGATTTATATCTCGAGCATCAGTTCGTGGGAGATTTTGATGCTTGCCGCCAGTAACCGCATCGAATTCACCATTGATGCCCAGGACTGGATTACAAGAGCTGAAGCGCTCCCATTCTTTCGATTCGTTCCTGTCGACAACGCAATTGCCATGCGATCTGTCCGGCTGCCGGAACCGTTCCATAAGGATCCCGCTGATCGCATCATCGTTTCCACATCGATCATTCTTGGAGCGCCGCTGGTCACTGCCGACGTTCGCATTCAAAAGTATCCTCACGTCAAAGTAATCTGGAAATAGCTGCGTCAGCGTGATAGCAATTTCAACGGGGTGGGCGGTGTATGGAAGTCGCATAGTGTCGCACTATGTCAACCCGACGAACGCCCCACGGGCCGACAGGCCCGGGCGGGCTCTACGGACTCAAAGGTTCGAATTCGCATACCAGAGTTCTGCCTGACTGAAGCGGTGGAGTTCCTTCGCTTCTTGCGTTCGATCTAACTTCGAGAGTGGAGCGGGGTGTCGGTAGCAAGTAGAAATGTCCGGTTTTTGTAGCAAGTGATCTGTCCGGTTTTGTTGTTTTAAGTTCATCGCCGCCGTGCCTGTGGAAATGTGCGAAACCCAGCAGGGTTTTGCACATTTCCATCAGGCTGCCTTCTTCTTTCT
>CAMBFR010000152.1 GCA_945865815.1 Candidatus Sulfopaludibacter sp. SbA3 | reverse complement strand
CGCCATGACCTGGGCTGGAGCCTGCCCCTTCTCAACCCACGTTTCGAGCGCAGTCAGCATATCGAACTGGTTCGGCCCCTCTCCGCCGCGGCAGTGTCCCATCGCCGGCACCATGAACAAGCGCAGCCATTCAGAAGTTTTGGCCGGGCCGCCCATCTTCTCCAGCACATTGTCATAGTAGTAGGTGGTGTTCCGCGGAAGAACCTGCTGGTCGGCCCAGCCGTGGTACACAATGAGCTTTCCGCCCCGTCCAGCGAATGCGCTCATGTCCGGATTGCTCGCGTCGGACGGATCATCCACGCCATCGAGCTTGCTCAGATCCGCGGGAAAATTGAACGTCTTCCAGTCGTAATTCGGATCTTTGAAGATGACGTACTTCAGCCGCTCGGTAAGGTTGTCCAATGGCTCCTGGCTCGCGAGGGTTCCCCATCCGAGTTCGGCACCGAATTCCATTCGCGGAACAATTTCCCTTCCCGTGCGGGGTTCTCTCACCGGACTCCAGATCTTTCCTGCCGTCTCTACCTGCTCGGTGGTGAGGCAAGACGCGCTGTCCCCCGCCTTGCATTCGAGAACCTTTGGATCGAAGCTGCAACGCCTCGGATCATCAATCAACCCGTCCTTCACGCCGTCGATGGCATCGCAAGCGTTAACCACGGCCTGGTGAATCATCGGATACTTGGTGCGAGGAATGAAACTCGCCGGATTCTTCAGAGCAGCATGCGAGATCCCCATCCGGGCTGCAAAAACAATGGGTTTCTGATTCAGTGAAGGCGCGCCCGCAACGATTCCATGAAAATCGTTTGGATACCTCTGCGCTTCAACCAGGGCCTGTCGTCCGCCACCGGAGCAGCCGACAAAATAGGAAAGCCGCGGATCGCTGCCGTAAAACGCGTTGGTGATCGTCTTGGACTTGAGAGCCACCTCGTGGATTGCCCGGTACGCAAAATCGTTCTGCACCTCAGGGTGGCCCAGGAACGCTTTGGCGGTATCGCCGACATGACCGGTATCGGTGGAACTTGTCGCATAACCCCGCTTCAACCCTTCGGACAAGGGTTCATAAAGGACGGATCCCGCCAGGCCGCCATTCCCGACCGCCTGATACTTTCCGTTCCAACCCGAAGCCGGTAGCCACACTTCCATCTTGATATCGGAATCGCTGGTCGGCTTCAGCGTGGCTGCCACTCGACAGAACGGGGGCAGGTTCGTAATTGCGGCGGTTGCGCCGGGAGGCGTGAAGCTTCCGGTCGTTACCACCTGCGCCATGGTGATCGTGGTATTCGGCAGCGTTAGCGCCATCAGACTTTCACATGTAGCGGCGCTCACAGGTACCGCGTGCAACAGGGCAGCCAAGGATACAATCGCAAGAATTATCGTCCGCAAGGTCATGGGTGTCCTCCGATCGCATGATCGT
This sequence comes from Candidatus Sulfopaludibacter sp. SbA3, assembly GCA_945865815.1. Classification (GTDB taxonomy): domain Bacteria; phylum Acidobacteriota; class Terriglobia; order 20CM-2-55-15; family 20CM-2-55-15; genus CAMBFR01. The sequence continues at coordinate 6,318 of CAMBFR010000152.1, read as the reverse complement.
CGCAGCTTCGCTGCTTCGAGACAACTTTATTTGTGGGTTGAAAGGCCCTGGCGGGAACAAAAGAGGCGCCGATCGGATTCGAACCGATGCATAAAGGTTTTGCAGACCTCTCCCTTACCACTTGGGTACGGCGCCAGATCAAAATTCCTGAACATTATAGCGGAAGTCTTTGGGAATGGAGCCTACCGTCTCCCGTATCTTCAGGCAGGTCTTGGAATCGGTCTTTCGATTTAACGGGAGGAAAAGCGGGACACGAGATTCGAACTCGCGACTTCGACCTTGGCAAGGTCGCACTCTACCACTGAGTTAGTCCCGCAGAACACCCCCCAATTATAGGTACGAGAACACGCCCATTCAAGAGGCGTTTCTGCAGGCACGGGGTGAAGGCCCGGCGCCTACACATCCTTGTACGCATCCCGCAGGAGGCGGAATGAGGGCTGCGAACCAGGCAGGACGGTAACCGCAAGAATGTCGAAACGGTAGGGCGACTCGTTCAGCCGGTATCGTGACATGTAGTGCTTTGCCGCGCGAATGACGCGCCTCTGCTTGCCGGGACCGACGGCATCTTCGGGTGGATCGTCGTTCCGCCGCGCCTTCACCTCGATGAATGCCAGGACGCTGCCGTCCCAGGCCACGATATCGACTTCACCATTCTTTGCCTGGTAGCCGCTGGCAACCACGCGATAGCCAATCGACTTCAGGTAATCGACTCCAAGGATTTCGGAGTGGCGGCCGAATGAAATGATCTTTTTCCAAAGCAGAGGCAGCGGCATCGGACCTCACGACTAACCTGTGACGGCGGATATGGCTGCAGAAAGCGTGTCCACGGCGAACTGGGCCTGCTCCTCGTCCACGATAAGAGGCGGCGATATGCGGATCGTGGATGGACCTGCTCCGAGCACAAGCACGCCACGACGGTAACATTCGTTAATGATCGCATCGCGCCACTCCGGCGCTCTCTCTTTCGTGGCTCGATCCTTCACGATCTCCACACCGAGCATAAGCCCCAGCCCGCGGACATCACCGATTGCGGGATGCCGGTCCATCAGGCGGCGCAGTCCGGCTTTCATGAATTCGCCGACTTTCGCCGAATTCGCGACGTATTTCTCAGTGAGCAGGCGAACGGTTTCCGCCGCGGCGGCCAGGCTCACCGGATTGCCGCCGAACGTTGAAGCGTGCGCGCCAGGTCTCCAATTCATGATTTCGGATCGCGCCATTGTGATGCCTAGCGGCATGCCCGACGCGACACCCTTGGCGATGGCAATGATATCGGGATGAAAATCGAAATGCTCGAAGGCGAACATCTTCCCCGTTCGTCCCATCCCGCATTGCACTTCATCTGCGATGAGCAGAATTCCATGCCGGCGCGCAATCCTCTCCAGCGTCTGGAGGAACTCGGGCGGGGGCACAATGTAACCTCCCTCGCCCTGAACCGCCTCGACAACAATCGCGGCGACTTCCTCGGGATGAACGGTCGTCTTGAAAATCGTATCTTCGATGTAGTTTGCACAGGCAACGCCGCAGGAGCCGTAATCCAGGTTCAGTGGACACCGATAACAGTTCGCGTAATGCGCGTGCGTTACACCGGGAACGAGGGGCCCAAAACCCTTTCGCTGAACCGGCCTCGACGAGGTCAGCGACAGAGAACCCATCGTGCGGCCGTGGAATGCGTATTGGAAGGCTATGAACTGATACCGGCCGGTGTGATAGCGGGCCAGCTTCATTGCCGCTTCGATTGCTTCGGTCCCGGAATTACCAAAAAAACAGCGCCACTCCTTGCCGTCCGGCATCAACGCTTCGAGTGTTCGCGCGAACTCCGGCATATGGGGATAGTAGAAGTCGGTCCCCGACATGTGTATGAGGGATTCGGCCTGCTTCTGGATGGCTCGTACCACATCGGGATGGCAATGACCTGTCGAGCACACTGCAATGCCCGCACTGAAATCGAGGAAACGGTTGCCATCCACGTCTTCGACAATCGCACCCTGACCTCTTGCGGCCACGAGGGGATAAGAACGCGTGTATGAAGGCGACACGTACCGGCGATCGCTTTCGATCACTTCGCGCGCGATCGGACCCGGAAGTTCGGTAATGATCTTCGGAAGTTTGTCTAGTTTCTGCGCCATCTCGTGCCTTCCCGGGTGTCTTCTATCACGATGCCACGGTCGAGCAGTTCCCGCCGAATCTGATCCGACATCGCAAAATCCCGATTCCTGCGGGCTTCGTTTCGCCTTGCGATCAGCGACTCGATCTCTGCGTCGTCCTGCACAAGATGTTCCGTTGGGGGCACAATTGCGAGCCGCTCGTTTACAACTTCAAACCATTGCAGGATTGCGGCACGGTTGTCCTCCTGCATCAGGCCATCGGCGAGGGCAATATTCGACTCCCGGATCAGTTTGAAAATCGCGGCCAACGCCTCGGCCGTATTCAAGTCGTCATCGAGTCCCGCTTCGAACTGCTCCCGCGCACCTGCGATCATGCCGGCCAGCGCAGGATTCGCGCCCGCGCTGAGCCTGGCGGTGCGAAGCCGGAAAAAGAACTCCTTGATCCTGTCCAGCGCTGCCGCGGCGGCGGCAAGACTGTCGAATGTGAAGTTCAGTTGTTTGCGGTAAGGAATCGAAATCAGCAAATACCGAATGGCGAGCGGGTCGTATCCACGTTCCAGCAGATCCTTCAGTGTGAAAAAATTGCCTTTCGACTTTGCCATCTTCTCGCCTTCGACAAGCAGGTGCTCGCCGTGCAGCCAGAAGCGGACAAATGGCTTATGAGTGGCCGCCTCGCTCTGTGCGATCTCATTGTCGTGATGAGGAAAGATGTTATCGACAGCGCCGCAGTGGATGTCGAGCGTAGGGCCAAGGTATTTCATGGCCATGGCAGAGCACTCCAGGTGCCACCCGGGACGGCCCGCGCCAAACGGCGCTTCCCACCGGGGTTCGTTTTCACTCTTCGGCGCTTTCCACAGTACGAAGTCCTGAGGCTCCTCCTTCTCGTATTCATCGGCGTCGATGCGCGCGCCGATCTTCAGTTCCCTCTTGTCCAGGCGCGAGAGGCGCCCGTAGGTTGGGAAGCGTGAAATTCGAAAATAGATCGAATCGGATTCCTGGTATGCGTAACCCTCTTCGAGCAGCTTCTTTACGATCTCGATCATTTCCGGCACGTGTTCCGTAGCCGGCGTGATGATGTCGGGCCGTTGGATCCTGAGCGTGGCGCAATCTTCAAAGAAGGCCGCCGTATAGGGAGCTGTGAAGCTGCGGAGGTCCACACCCAACTCGATGGACTTTTTGATAATTTTGTCGTCGATGTCCGTGATGTTCATCACGTGGACCAGTTTCCATCCCTTACTCAAAAGGTGGCGACGGAGCACGTCTTCGTATATATAGGTTCTTAAATTCCCAATATGGACGTAGTTGTAGACGGTCGGACCACACGTATACATGCGCACAGTCGTCCCATCCATTGGCTCGAAGGTTTCCTGTGTGCCGGAGAGTGTGTTCGTCAGTCTAAGCATAGTCAGCCGTGCAATTGGGCATGATAACATGAGCCAAGATTAAGAAGATGAGACGCCTATCCGTCCTGATGTTGGCCGCAGCTGCTGGGTTTGCGGGACTCACGCTCGTAGACACGACTGAAGAGCCAGGCTATGCCGAGGCCGCGCCACAGTTCACGGTGAAGGTCGGCGTCGAGCTCATCAACGTGCTGTTCAGCGTCACCGATCGAAGAGGACGTTTCATCCCGGGCCTGGCCCCCAAAGACTTCGCAGTTGAAGAAGAAGGCCGGCGCCAGAACATCCTGCATTTCTCGCCCGAAAACGAATTACCTCTGACCTTGGGCCTGCTGATCGATACGAGCCCAAGCGTGCGGCCTGTCTTCGATGAAGAAAAAGAGACTGCCGTCAGCTTCCTGGAAGCAATCATGAAGCCCAGGGACCTTGCAATGGTCATCGGATTCGATCGATCGGTAACCCTTATGCAGGACTACACCGACGATCTGCGGTCATTAAAAAGCGCGATACACGACCTGGAAATAGGCGGCGGCACATCCATGTACGATGCCATCTATCTTGCAGCCGAGGAAAAGCTGGAACAGGAGACAGGCCGAAAAGCCATCATCCTGATCAGTGACGGTGAAGACACCACGAGCAAGACGAAGTTTTTTGAAGCGCTCATCGCCGCGCATCAGAGCGACGCCGTCATCTACACAATCTCGAACCGCGGCCGCAAGTTCTTCCGAGGCGTGGGCGATCCGGGCACATTGAAAAAATTCTCCGAAGAGACCGGCGGGAGATTGTTTTATGTCGAAAACAAAAGCGATTTCACCGAGGTCTTCGCGCAGATTGCCCGCGAACTCCGAAGCCAGTACAGTCTTGCGTACGTTTCGACAAACAGTGCGAGAGATGGAAAATTTCGACGGATAAAAATTATCCCACGAGAATCCAGTCACAACGTCAGGTCGAGATTGGGATACTATGCGGCTAACGCCCCGGCTAATCCGTAAGGCCCTCTCCGCCGTTCTCCTGCCACTTGTCCTCTCCATCGCTTCATCTGCGTCGGGGGGCGGGATCGCACAGGATCCGGAGTTTCAAATCCGCACGCGAGTTGACCTCGTTGTCGTTCCAGTCACTGTCAAACGCTCCGGCGACCGTCCGGTCAGCGGCCTGACCAAAGACGACTTCACAGTCCTTGAAGACGGCCGGGGACAGGCGATCACGAACTTCACGATCGATCCTGTTCCGCTGTCCGCTGCGATTCTCGTGGATACAGGTCTCAGCCCGGCATCGCTGACAAAGGTGCGGGGATCCTTCTCCGCGCTTGCGGGAGCGCTCAGCGAATCCGATGAGGCGGCGGTCTATCACTTCGACACGCACGTTCAAAAGCTTCTTGATTTTTCCACCGATAACGCGCTCGTCGAAACCGCATTGAAAACGATGACCGACGTTCAGGCCGCGGCAGGGCCGGCAGTTGCCAGCGGACCGCTTGCCACGCCCGGGCCCATGATCAATGGCATACCCATTGTGCCTGCCGAGCAACTGGGACCGCCGGGCGCAAGAATACCGCTGACAAACCACAAGGTACTTCACGACGCGATTTTTCAGGCCGCAACGGACCTCGACAAACGCGCTCGCGACCGCAGAAAGGTCGTCATCGTCATTTCTGACGGGAAAAGCGGCGGGGACGAGCACTCGTTTGATGAAACCATTGCGCGGTTGCTCGACAAGGAAATTCAGGTCTATGCAATAGGGATGGATCTGAGTTTTCTGACGCGCAGGCTGTCTGTGCTGGGCAGCTATGCCAAAGACACGGGCGGAGACGCATTCTTCGTAAGTTCCGTCGATGCCCTGGAAATCAGCTATGCGCGGGCTACCGACGAAGCTCGCAATCAATACATCCTCGGTTATATCTCCAGCAACAGGGTGGTTGGCACCGCACCGGTTTTCAGACAGATCGACGTTAAACTGACCGGAAATGGGTACGAAATCCGCCACCGCAAGGGATACTTCCAGGCTCCGTGACCTAACACATAGAAAAGTCAGAGATTATGCTTGACAGGAAGATTCTTCACCCCAATACTAGCGCCTATAGTAGGTAAGAGCCTCAATATGTAGTGAGGCTTATTCAAAAACAAACCCCATAGGAGGGAAAGAGAATGAAGAAAGCTCCAGCAAAGAAAAAGGCCACCAAGAAAAAGAAGTAACTAGACATAACTAGGCGCGAAGACCGAGATAAAAAAGGGCCGCAGAAATGCGGCCCTAATTTTTTTATAAAAATGGCATTCCTTATTAACCGCTGAATCGCTACAATCCGCGTGTAGTCACGTTCCCCATCGCAGTTAGAATTTTCATCGACGAATTTTCCCGGGTGCAAAATGGAAGTTTATATTTCAGCCAATGCGTTTTGGGCTTTGCTCATTTCCGCCGTTGAAGTTTACAAGAGAGAATGTTTTGGCATTCTGCTCGGGTACCGGGATAGCGCCAATATTTTCATCGTCGAACACGCGATTTCGTATCAGACCGCCAATCGGCGTCACACGAGCGTCGAAAGAAACGGCCGTGCCTCCAAGCGCATGCACAAGTTTCTCGCGAATCTTCCCCACCTTTCGTTGATCGGAGATTTCCATTCGCACACAGGATGGGGTGACTTGAGGGGAGTCGGAGCGCCGAGTTCGGAAGATGTCGTGTCGGTAGCAAGTAGAAATGTCCGGTTTTTGTAGCAAGTGATCTGTCCGGTTTTGTTGTTTTAAGTTCATCGCCGCCGTGCCTGTGGAAATGTGCGAAACCCAGCAGGGTTTTGCACATTTCCATCAGGCTGCCTTCTTCTTTCT
>CAMBFR010000151.1 GCA_945865815.1 Candidatus Sulfopaludibacter sp. SbA3 | reverse complement strand
GATCTTCATGGCCCGCTCCCAAGCTCGGGCCGGATATAACGCCATCCGCTCTTAACCTCCAGTGCGGATGTGACGTTACGTCGACCCTGCCCTTCAGACCGGACATTTCATTTGCTACAGGCACCGGACAGATCATGTGCTACCGACATGTTTTACATTTTTTTACGTTAAGTTAACGCAAGTTTAGGTATAAGATCCGCCATTGTCGGCAAGGGGTATTCCTGATCAAAATGGAAGAGACGGGACCATTCGTGGTTCACAATCGAACTCGGGGAGCGACTCTGGCAGCCAATGTGCGGCTGGCGGACACTCCCCGGTCACGCCGGGTTGGTTTGCTGAAAAACATGACACTCGATCCGGGTGAGGGCTTGTGGATATTCCCCACTCAGGCCATCCATACTTTCGGCATGCGGTTTCCGATTGATGTGGCTTTTTTGGATCGCGGCCTGCGCGTCAAGCGGGTCTATCACCGGCTTGCGCCTTTCCGTTTGACGACGCTGGTCTGGGGAGCGAGGAGCGCTTTGGAACTGACTTCCGGTTCTCTGGCCAGCACGGGAACGACAGTAGGCGACGAACTTCAATTTTCGCTTCGGAGTTCCGAATGACTAACCGCCGGAGCGCCCGGCTGGCCGCTGTGGCGACGTTGGCCATTCTGACACTCATGACAGGCTGTGTGCGCCGCGCCGCCGTCAGGCAGCCCGAAAACAACCGCCCGGCAGCGGAATGGTCGGATGAGTTCCTGCGCGCGATGTTCCAGCAGCAGACCCGCGGAGCCTTCGATCCACTCACGGATGACCGTCGTGTCCGGTTGCTCCAGAGCCACCTGAGGCTCAGTCCGAGCGACGTCACCTCCCGTATGGAACTCGCTGCAGTTTACGAAAACTATCGCCAGTGCGACGACGCACTGGAGCAGTACGCGGAGGTTTTGCGCCGGGCCGCTTCTGCTGCAACCGGTGACGCCATTGGCGAAAAGGCGGTAGCGGGGCTGGGACGTTGCGCCCGGATATCGAGGCGCAGCGCCGAGGCGATTCCGGTGCTTGAAGCGTTCTTGATGCAGCGGCCTTCGGCCGGCTCATTCAATGAACTGGGATTGTTGTATGACGCGATGGGAGACCTGGCAGGCGGAGAGCGCGCGCTTCGAGAGGCTGTATCCAGGGCTGCATCCAGGAATGAAGAGTCCGATCGGCTGCATAATAATCTCGGGTACAACCTGCTGCTCCAGAACAAGGCGGAAGCCGCGGAAACTGAATTCCGCAGGGCGCTGGAGCTGAATCCGAAATCCGCAACCTCCCGCAACAATCTCGGCGCCGTCCTGGTACGCCGCGGGGACCTGGCGGGGGCGCTGGAACAGTTCCAGGCGACCGCCGACGCCGCAACAGCTCATAACAATGTTGCCGTCGTCCTGCTCGAAATGGGCCAGTACGAACAGAGCCGTGGGGAATTGGTGAAGGCCCTCGCCATTCGACGCAATTTCGCTCCGGCAATGGCTAATTTCAAGCTGGTGCAGGAACGCATTCGCGGGCGGGTGGAAACGCCGAAAGCGGGATCCCTTCCGGTGAACCGCGGGCCCGCTCCGTCGGCGCTCGTTGCGCTGACCGGAGCGGCATCTCCGAATCAACAAGAACGCGCCGAATCAAAAACCCCTGAGGATTGACGATGAAAACATTCTGGATTCGTTTTTGGAGAGAGACTGAAGGTCAGGACCTTGTCGAATACGCACTGATCGTTGCGGCGATCGCCCTGGGCATGATCGCCGCGGTTCGCGGTGTTGTGACGGCACTCAACAGCCTCTACGAAAGCATTACGGCCGCGCTGGCTCTCACCAGTTAATCTGCCTTCGCCCGCCGAGTCTTTTCGCTGCAAAGAATATGAGCGGTTACTCGCAAACGATCGGTGTTCTCGATTCGGCGCCGTCCAGGTCCGCCGTCGCCGAAGTGACCTCACTCCCCGCCCTCCTGCTGCCGGCCTTTGGTTCAGTGGTATTCGCTGTGACCCTCTTACAGGTGCTTTTTCTTTCGCAAGGCGCCCAGGGTCTGTTCGGCGATAGCGACACCGGCTGGCATGTGCGGAACGGGGAAGCCATTCTGAGCACCGGGGCTGTGCCTCGCGTAGACCGGTTTTCCTATTCTCGTGAAGGCAGGGAATGGTTTGCCTGGGAGTGGCTGTCGGACATTGTGCTCGCCGGTGCCCACCGTGCCGCGGGCTTACCAGGAGTAGCGTTCGTTGCCGCCCTCGCGATCGCAATGACCGCCTGGGGCGCCGCACGCCTGTGTCTTTCCCTGGGCGGAAATTTTTTCCTGACAGCCGGCGCCATGGTCCTGCTGCTGGGTACCACGAGCATTCACTGGCTGGCGCGCCCGCACGTTTTCTCGTGGCTCCTGGGACTGCTGTTTCTCTCCATCGCCGAGCATGAGCGGCGCAGTCCGGGGCGAGCTCTGTATGCGTTGCCGTTGCTGGCCTGTCTCTGGGCCAACCTGCACGGCAGTTTCCTGCTCGGGCCTGGCATCCTCTTTATATACGCGATCGGGGAATGGCTTGATGAGGAGCGGCGCCGGGGCAATACCGGACTCCGTTTTGCCGGGGCCTGCCTGGCGTCGCTCGTGGCTACATTTGTCAATCCATACGGCTGGCGGCTGCATGAGCACGTCATCAGGTATCTGGACAACGAATACCTGATGAACCACATTGCGGAATTCCGCAGCTTCAGTTTCCACTCGGCCGGGGCGCTGTATGTCGAAATCTTCCTGCTGGCCGCCGTGCTGGGAGCCGTAGCCTTGCTGTGGCAGCGTGCGTATGGTCCGGCGCTGCTGGTGTTCGGAATGATCCACATCTCCCTGTATTCTGCGAGGCACCTGCCGACGGCAGCGGTATTATTGCTGCCGTTGTGCGTCGCCGCGCTCACTCGCGTCGCGGTGGAGTCGGGCCGCATGCGCTCTCTCTTGGAATACTCGGAACGTCTGGTTGCAATCGACCGCAAGATCCGGGGGGTTGTCCCGATGCTCGTCGTGCTGGTGGCGACGCTTGCCGGCCTGGGCGCATTGGCGGATTCCGGACACGTCGCGTTCAACGCCCGGAAGTTTCCCGTCGCCGCCGCGGACTTCATGGAACAGCAGGGTCTGACGGGCCGCGTCTTCGCGAAAGACCAGTGGGGTGGATTTCTGATCTACCGTTTCGAGGGCCGCAGAAAAGTTTTTGTGGATGGGCGGAGCGACTTTTACGGCCAGGATTTTCTCGAGACGTACACGCAGGTAGCGGAAGCGAAGCCGGGATGGAACGCTGTACTCGAACGGTTCGATGTTCGATTCGTCATGGCGCCGCCGGACAACGCATTGGCCTCGGCGCTTCAAACGGGATCGGCCTGGAAGCGCATCTATGCGGACTCGGTCGCTGCGATCTTCGAGAGGGTGGGCTGAACCATGCCGCTTAGCATCGAAATCGCGCTCATCATTCTAGTGCTGGCGGCTGCCGGAAGCGACCTTCGGACCCGGCGAATTCCGAACTGGATCACTGTGCCGGGGGCCGCCTTGGGATTCGTCTTACAAGCCTATAGTGGCGGTTTCCGCGGAGCCCTTGAATCACTGGCCGGCTCCGGCCTTGGCCTGGCGATTTTCATAGCGCTCTACGTGGCCGGCGGCATGGGGGCCGGAGACGTGAAACTTTTCAGCGCCGTCGGCGCGCTGACCGGGCCGGAGGCTTTGATTCTGGTATTCGTGCTCACCGGGTTGCTCGGAGGGATTGCCGCCGCCGCGCTGGCCGCATCCCGCGGACGGCTTCGGACGACTTTGGAGAGAACGGCAGGACTGCTGCTCGATCTGGGCCGTCTGCGCTGGCAGGAAGTGCGGGAAGCCAGCGGCGCTCCAGATGCGCTGCGTTTGCCGTATGGGGCCGTAATCGCCGGGGGCACTTTGCTGTCACTGGTAGTTCTTCATTAGGTGAACCGGGCAACAAGCAGGATTTCGAAATATGTCAAATGTCAGATGTCCCGTATGCGATGTGCAATGTACTTGTCAAAAATCCGAATTACCAACGGACTCAGTGGCTAAATAGTTTATTGGGCAAGGACCGGGTCATTCGGTTGGCGGGTCGTTTGACAGGTACATTGGACATCGCATATGGGACATTCGACACTTGACAAGTTGGCAGTCTGCGATTCATTCCCAAGTAGACTGAAAACGCTTCAGTAGGAGGCTGGCATGCAACGTCATCGCGTACTGGTTGCCTTTGGTATCGCATGGCTCTCGGCTCTGGCGCTGAGCTGGTGGGTGTTTCAACGAAGCACTGCACCCGAGTCACGCGATCTGGTTTCCGTTGTTGCAGGCGCGCAGGCTCTCCCGGCCGGCAAGCGCATCATCGAGGCCGACCTCAAGCTGGTTATGGTGGATCGCAGGGACCTGCCTAATGGAGCTTTTCTGAATATTTCCGAAGTCGTGGATCGCGCCGTTGCCGTGCCGGTGGCCGCCAGTGAAGTGGTGCTCGGCGGCAAGCTCACAGCCAAGGGAAGCGGTGAAGGCTTGACTGCGTTGATCGAGCCCGGAATGCGAGCCATTTCCGTTCAGGTAAACGAAATTTCGGGCGTATCGGGTTTCGTTCAGCCGGGCACACGAGTGGACGTGCTGTTTACCCGCCTCTTTTCCAACGGCGATGCCGCCACCACGACAATTCTCCAGAACGTGAAGGTAGTCGCTTACGGCAGGCAGTTCGATCCCGCAGTGCGAGTAGATCCACGCGATACTTCCAGGCCCACGGTTGCCACCCTGCTGGTTTCGCAGGAACAGGCCGAGAAACTGGTTTTGGCGGGGCAGCGCGGGCGGATTCAACTCGTACTGCGCAACGCGCTGGATAACCAGATCACGGAGCCATCCGATCCCGTTCAATCCACGGATCTCGGAATTGAAGAGCCATCAAGGCGGCCGAATGTTGCGCCCGCGAGGCCGCCGGCTCCAGTACCCGCGCCGGCCGCCGCTCCTGTGCCACCACCGGCTCCGCCGGTAAACGCCCGGCCCGCCATCGTACGCGTCTATCGCGGTGACAAGCTCACTGAGGAAACCGTCGAATGAAAAAAAAGACAGTCCTGATTTTGGTGGTCCTGGGCCTGTGTTCCAGCGATGCGTTCGTTCGGGCCGCGCAGGAGCCCGCGGCTCCGGCCCAGGCGGAGCAGGCTGCGGCGCGGCCGAACCGGCCGGCCACTCCGCTCGCCCCACAGTCGATAACTCTGACAGTCGGGCGAGGCGAACTGCTGCAGTTTCCGGACGAGGCTTCGCGAGTCTCGGTTTCCAATCCGGTAATTGCCGATGCGGTCGTGGTTTCGCTGCGGGAAGTGGTTTTGAACGGGAAGGCGCCGGGCAACACAACGATCATGATCTGGCACGGCGAGAACGTATCGCCATACGAAATTACCGTGCAGCCGGACTTGAGCGAAATCCAGAAGCAGTTGCGCGCCACGTTTCCCAACGAGCAGATCGACGTGTCGAGCAGCCGGGACGCGATCCTGCTTAACGGAGTTGTCACCGATGCGGAAGTCATAAGGCAGGCGGGGGCAATTGCCGCCGTGCATGCGGAGTCCGTGGTGAACCTGCTTCAGGCCCCGCCCGCGGACAACCCGCAGGTCATGCTGCAGGTGAAGTTCGCCACGATAGATCGAACGAACCTGAGCCAGTTGGGAGCAAACCTTTTCAGCGTGAATAACCGGCTGGTCGGCACAGCCACCACGCAGCAGTTCCAGTTCCCGCGAATCGGCCAGTTGCAGTTCTCGCAGGGCGCCGACGGGCAGCCCGAGCTGGGCAACAGCTCGGTGAGCGTCAGCGACCTGCTGAACTTGTTTGTGTTTCGGCCCGACATCAACATCGGCGCCACGCTGCGGCTCATGCAGAGCAGGAACATGCTGGAAATTCTGGCGGAGCCCAATCTGGTCACCGTCAGCGGCCGCGAGGCCAGTTTCCTGGCCGGCGGAGAATTTCCGTTTCCGGTAATCAGCAGCACCGGCAGCGGCGCTCAGGCCGCTCCCGTCGTCACTGTTCAGTTTCGCCCATTCGGCGTCCGCCTCATTTTTACGCCGACCGTGGAGCCGAATGGACTGATTCATTTGAAGGTCCGGCCGGAAGTCAGTGCGCTGGATTTTGCCAATGCGCTGACGATCCAGGGTTTCCTGATCCCGGCCATCAGCACGCGAACGGCTGAAACGGAGGTCGATCTGCGCGAGGGCGAAAGCTTCGCTATTGCCGGCCTGATTGACAACCGAGTGACCCAGGTCGTGAACAAAATTCCGGGACTCGGCGACTTGCCCATCCTGGGGCACCTGTTCCGGAGCCGAAGCACTCAGAAAAGCAATTCGGAGTTGCTGGTGATCATCACTCCGAGTTTCGTGAAGCCATTCGCTCCGGGCGCAGCCCCGGCGCTGCCCGAATTTCCCGAAGGCTTCCTTGGACAGGAGCAAACACCGCGATCACCGGCAACGCCCTCACCATCATTTGTCGGTCCGCGAGGAGCAACCCCTTGAACAGGGATCACCAACGCGGCGCCACGACGGTCTATTTCGCGTTATTCACTCTGATGTTTCTGGGGCTGCTGGTGATGGCGACGGATTTCGGCCGGCTGTATGTGATACAGGGTGAATTGCAGACAGCAGCCGATGCCGCTGCTCTTGCCGCGGCGACGCGTCTGACGGGAATTGCAGCAGCTCTGACCAATGCCGACGATCAGGTGACGGCTTCGTTCGACTCCACAACCGGCAATGACAACCGCTTCAATCTGCGATTGAACCAGATCGCCGCCGGCGGGTCCGGCCTGGTCACGTCGACGGAAGTGAGTTATTTTTCCACGCTTGACGACGCGCTGGGGAATGTCAACGCCGGTCAAAGCGGAGGCATTGACTGGACCAGCGGCGTTTATCCGAGATACGTGAGAGTTCAGATCGCGGCCGAAGCGCCGATTGTATTTGTGCCGTTCCTGAACCCCGGCGCCACTTCGCCGACCATAAGGGCCTCCGCTGTAGCCGGAATCAGCGCTCCGATTTGCACGGCCTGCGGAATTGACGGACTCGCCGTGCTTGATCAGAGCGCAGGAGAGGACCCGCTGAACTACGGCTTTGTACCGGGCAGTTTCTATACGTTGTTCCTCACGCCGTTGCAGCAAACACCCAACGCACCGGCGACTCCGGCGCCGCTGGAAGGCACACTGGCCTCTGTGCAGTACGTCATTTTGAATCACGTTCCAGGCGGCCCTTCGGACCTCGACCTCGACGGTACGCTTTTTGAAATGGGCGCGGGCGCCATTTCCAGTAGCTCCACACTTGAACTGCCCGGAAACATTTCCATCGATGCCGTGGAGACGGCATATCCCGATCTTGCGGGCAACACAGCCGCCGGCACGACGGCCGGGCAGAATCTTCTTTGCGGCTTGAACACGCGGTTCGGAGTGGATCCCTCTGAAAACATCTGCGGCACGCTCGTGGGTGGTGAATTCCTCGATGTGGCGATCCTCTTCACCGCCGACACCGATACCGGCGCGGAAACCTACGCGGCCGGGGCCGGTCTCGAAGACTACGCGACCGAGTACAACGGCAATTCTCGCCGCATATTGACCCTGGCGGTCGTGGATGCCGGCGATACGCTCACTGTCCTGAACTTTCGCCAGTTCCTGATCGAGACGTCGCCGGCAGTGACGCAGGGGATCAACCCGGCCCTGGTCACCGGAGCGTTCCGCGCCCAGTATATCGGCGCAGTCGTGCCGCTTCGCTGCGGCGGGATCGGCGGCTTGTGCAGCGTGTCGCCTGGCGTTGGAAGGGTCGTGCTGCATTGAAAGCATTGCGAAGAAGATGGAC
>CAMBFR010000150.1 GCA_945865815.1 Candidatus Sulfopaludibacter sp. SbA3 | reverse complement strand
GTCCATCGATGCCGCGTACAACAGCATGTGCAGGTTGTGCTGCGGATAAATCGCGAATCCCTGGTTGATCTTTGCCTTCAGGTCCGAATGCCATGCCTGGATGTTGGCGCGCACGGAATCTCCCCATCGGCCGACCTCGTTCCACGTGTGCGATGGCATGTGGTTGATGTGGCTTGCGCCCGGGATCGCGTTCCCGATGAACTCGGCGCAGGCTTCGGCCTTCGCCGGATCAGTCGTGGATTCGGTGGCATGTATATAAAGGTGGCAGGCTCCCGGATGTTTGATGTCCTTGTTCAGAATCCCTTCGAGCACCGTGTGGAGCTGCACGACGGGCGGAGCATCCTTGTCGCGCGAGCCGCGCCGGGGCTCGAGAAGGAACAATGCGTCCGCGTAGAGCGTCGCGATATCCAGGTCGTCCCGGTATCGTTCATAAACGGGCCGCATGGCGTCCGCATAGGCTTTCTCCTGGTCCATCCGGGCGGCCACTTTGAACTCCTGGACATAGCGATGCGACATCGCCTGAATCAGGTCGCGTTCCTTCGGCGTGGCGTTGGCGGCCAGTTGCAGGGCTTTCTGCGCGGCCGCGTACGCGTGAGGCGCTTCGTCGGCGGTCATCGGCGCGTTCAGGTATGAGCCCCACGACCACGCTTCTCCCCAGTAGCAGATGGCGCAGTTGGGATCGCGCTTCGACGCTTCACGAAACGATCGCGTGGCTTCCTGTTTGGCGAACGCATACATCATCACAAAACCCTGCGTGAAATAAGCCTGCGCTTCCGGGTTCGTTGAAGAGATCGGGCGTTTGAAGTCTCCAAGCACTGTTGTATAGAGCGCGATCGGCTCTTCGAAGACTTTCGGCAGGGCCGGCACGGCCGGCAGGGCCTGTTGAGCAGACGCGGCCGGGGTTACCAACAGTGATGAAATCAGAATCGCGCAGGCGTTCAATCTCATAAATCTCCTTCCCGATGCCACGGCAGTCTGTAACATAGCCGGCATATCCGTCAAACGGAACCTCACAAGGGAGAGCACTATGGACTCACGTGTCGAACTGGGTATCGCGATTCCGCAGACGTTTCCCGGCCGCACAATGGATATTCGGTTCATTCGGCAGCATCTCCAGCGGGCCGAAGCGCTGGGTTTCCACAGCGCCTGGACGGTCGAGAGTATTCTGGGCTCGATCCCGAGCCTGGAGCCGCTGGAGATGCTGACGTGGGCATCGGCCGTTACCGAGCGCATGAAGCTCGGCTCGGCCGTGCTGCTGACCGGGCTTCGGAGTCCCGTTCATCTCGCAAAGAGCCTTTCGACGCTCGATCATCTGAGCCATGGCCGGCTCATCGTGGGAGTCGGGCTCGGCGGAAATCCCTCCGTTTATCCGGCGTACGGTATTTCCGCGGACCGCCGCGCAGCACGCTTCGCCGAAGGAATACGACTGATCAAGCAACTCTGGACCGAGCCGCGCGTGAACTTCGACGGCGAGTTCTGGAAACTGAAAAACGCCAGCATGGAGCCCAAGCCGGCGCAGAAGCCTCATCCACCAATCTGGTTCGGCGGACACCATCCCAACGCGCTCCGGCGCGCGATTGAACTGGGGAACGGGTTCATGGGAGCAGGCTCATTGTCGACTGCCGGGTTTGCCGCTGAGGTCAAAGTTCTTCAGGATTTGCTCCGGCAGGCCGGCCGTGACCCGGCGGGCTTCCCGGTCGCCAAGCGCGTGTACATCGCCATCGACAAGGATCGCAACCGCGCGCTCAAGCGGCTGCGCGAATGGTTCGGCGCTTTCTATGGCCGGCCGGAGATGGCGGCCGAGGTGGCGGTTTGGGGCTCGCCGGAAGAGTGCATTGTGCAGCTTCAAGAGGTTGTGACGGCAGGCGCAAGGTTGCTTCTATTGAATCCCGTCTTCGATGAAATGGAGCACCTGGAGGAGTTCGCGTCGGTGCTTGCTCCGGCGCTTTAAGAAGTTCCAATGTCTTCGAGGATTTCCGCGATGGCCTTCCGCAGGTCCGCCGGCACTCTCAGATCAAAGGTTCTGGGCCGAAGCGGCCGGATTACTTTCTGCAGTTCGTCGAAGAGGTCGTTCCGGCTGAGGCGGAATCGCAGGTGATAGACCCGGCATCCGCAATCGCCTTCAAGCTCCAGCGGTGAAAGGTCCGCGCCGCGCTCAAACAGGAGGGAACCGGACACGATAATGAACACACGAAGGGGCGTCTCCGGTCCGGCCTCTTCGGCGTTGACCCGCTCGTTCAGAAAATCTCGAAAGAACGCGCCGTTTGTTTTCCGGCCCTGAAGAGCGGCCGCGCTGATTGCGGGAGTTTCCGCCTCTCTTAAAGCCTTCATCAGGGCGGGCCAATCGATCCTGCGGAAGTCTCTCTGATCGAAGGCAACTTCACGCCGAACCAGATCGAGGCCGGTGATCGAAAGCGAGCCGTTTGCGATCTCGATTTGAGACAACGCCGAGATCGCTCCACTCGTGAATTCGCTGTGATTGCGAACCATGCGTCCCCGGTTCGTCCATTGCTCCGGAGGACTCATGGTGGAAATGAGTTCCACTTCGACACGCCGAATGTTTCTTACGGGCAGAAAGAGTTCGCCCGTTAAGCGGACCATCGTTCCGGCATCGGTGCGGCTGATTTCCGGAATTTCAACGAGCGGCAGCCGGCCAAAGGCGTCGGGCAAGGGATCGTTTCGAATCCCGGGCACACGGACGCGGCGTTTGGTCATGTTGTGTTTGCCGGTCCTTGTGTCGTACAGGACCAGCCAGAAAAGGTAGTCGCCCGGCTGAACGAATGCGCGCGTGTCGAAACGCAGTTCAATCTCGGAGGGCACGTCGCCGTCGATTATCTGGCGGATAACGCCGGGCCGCGTCAGCCACTCTCCCTCGGAATTACTGACAACGCTTATCAGGAACAATTCGTGGTCGTTGCCAGTGCGATTGAGATCCTTGGCACGGACGGTAGCCGAGTAAGGAACCTCGATGCGCTGATCCATCCGAAGTACGGCCGGCGAGATGCGAAGTCTCCAGGGAATTTCGGTGACTTCTTCCGCGTCCAGCCAGTCGGCAAGTGGAATCGACCTGAGGTCGAGTTCCCCAGCCTCCTGGATTGCCGGCTGGATTATTGGTGTGGCCAAAACCACGCTGTTCGCCATAAAATAGGCGGCCAATACCCCGGCGCTTGCTCTTGATATGAATTCTGTGTAGAACATCATCAATGCCGTACGAGAGACTACCGAAAAGACGGGCGGCTGTCGATGGGAAGCGTCGCGAAACGGAGACACTGTGGCAAAGAAAACTAAGAAAAGTTCGAAATCGGGTGTGAGTAAGCTCTGGTTGGCCGGCGCCGTATTTGTTATGGCCGGCGTGATCTGGTTTTCCTTGAATATGACGGATGAGGGAGAGGGTCAAACGGCCCAGGCCGCAATCCCGAGCGTCGAGACGCTTCCTCCTTCATTGTTTTCCGGAGCCTCGCGCGAGGCATACCAGGTAGCGCGGGAGATACCGCTGGTGCTCGACAAGCTGCCCTGCTTTTGCGGCTGCGCGACTTCCTTCGGCCACAACAGCAATCTCCATTGCTTTAAGGACGATCATGGCGCCGTTTGCGATATGTGCCGGGACATTGCGCTGCTTGCGGGGCAGATGACCAAGAATGGCGCGACGGTTCCCGAGATCCGCGAAGCCATGCGCCAGAAGTACAGAATGTAAATGTAACGCCGCGGGGCGGTCATGTGCCGCCCCTGCGGCGAGAAACGCTCGCCTTTCCGGGATCAATCCCAATTCATTTCCTTGGAGGTTACTGATGCAATTTCGAAGGTTCAGTTTGTCTTGTGTGATGCTGGCGTTGTTCGCCGCCGGGTGTGCGTCGGCTGAGGAGCCGCCACCGCCCGCACAGGCGCAGCTGGAGGCGCCGCCCCAAACACAGCCGGAAGCCGCGGCTCAGGCCGGCGCGGATGCGTTGACCGGAATGTGGACCGGAGACTGGGGCCCGAGTGCGCGCGATCGTAATCAAGTGACTCTTGAATTGAAGTGGGATGGAACAAATTTGACGGGAACTGTGAATCCCGGACCAGATGCGGTTTCACTGCTGCAGCAGTCCAGGTTCAATCCGGCGACCGGTGAAGTGCACATGGAAGCCGAAGCCCAGGGCCGAGGCGGGACGATCCACTACACTATCGACGGTAAGGTCGAAGGGAATATGATGACCGGAAGCTGGAACCATCCCAATGGGATGGGTGACTTCAAAATTACTCGTCAGTAGAGCTTGCTGTGTCGAGAATCAGGTGAACGGGCACCGCTTTTCGATCGAGGAATTCGCTCGGGACGTCCGTGCCGGCCTGGCGAAGACGGGGCAGAAGGAACTCTACTCCAAGTATTTCTACGACGATCTTGGAACCGCCCTGTTCGAAGCGATAACCCTGCTTCCGGAATACGGTCTCACTCGCGCGGACCTTCGATTACTGCGGGCGCATGCGGGTAGACTTTCACCGGAGTCCGGCCGTATTTCGATCGTCGCGGAACTGGGCAGCGGATCGGGGGAGAAAGCGCGCTGCATCCTGCCGTATCTCACCGGTCCGGACGGCCTGATTTATTGTCCGATCGACATCTCCCCGGCCGCCCTCACAAGGTGCGAACGTGATGTGAGTGACATACCGCATCTTCGCGTCATGCCGTTTGAAAACTCGTACGTCGAAGGACTCGCGGCAGCCGCAAGGTTACGCAAACCCGGAAGCTCCATGCTTGTTCTGTTTCTGGGAAGTTCGCTGGGAAATTTTGAGCCCGATGCCGCCGCGAAATTCCTTCGCGAAATTCGAGGGATGGTGATGCCGGCAGACTGGGTGCTTCTCAGCACGGACCTGGTGAAACCTGTCGATCGAATGCTGGCCGCATACCAGGATGAACTTGGACTGACGGCTGTCTTCAACCTGAACCTGCTTGCTCGAATCAATCGCGAGCTCGGCGCCAACTTTAACCTGAACCACTTTGAGCATGAGGCGCGTTATTGCGATTCGGAGCAGCGCATTGAAATGCATCTGCGCGCTACTGTCGATCAAACGGTCTCCATCGGCCAAGACCTCACTGTTCAGCTGAACGCAGGTGAGACCATCTGGACGGAGAGCAGCTACAAATTCCATCCCCAACAGGTAGCGGCCCTTGCCGGAAAAGCGGGTTTCGTGTGCGAGGCGCAATGGATTGATGCCGAGTGGCCATTCGCACAGAGCCTGCTCCGCGCGGTCGGGAATTGAGGGGACGCACCCCGAATTCCGTAGGTCAGGAATTCGGGGTGCGTCCCCCCAATTCCCCCGGATTAAATCGGGGCGAGGAATCGGGCGTAGGCCGCGTTGCCTTCTTCGATGCTGTATCGGTAGCCGAGAGCGGCAAGAAATCCCTCGAATGCTGAGTTATCCTCGGGAGGAACTTCGAAGGCGGCGAGAACGCGGCCGAAGTCGGACCCGTGATTCCGGTAATGGAAGAGGCTGATGTTCCAGCGGCCTCCCAATGTGTCCAGAAACTGCAGGAGCGCTCCGGGCCGTTCCGGAAATTCGAAACGGCAGACGCGTTCGCGCACCACGCCCTGGGCGCGGCCTCCCACCATGTAGCGGACGTGCATTTTCGCGATTTCGTTGTCGGTCAGGTCGATCGTCTGGTAACCGGCTGTTGTCAGGTGTGACTGCACCTGTTTGGCGTCTTCGCGGCTGCGAACCGCCAGGCCGACAAAAATTTCGGCTGCCTGGCGTCCACTCAGGCGGTAGTTGAACTCTGTTACGACTCGGCGTCCGATAGCCGCGCAGAACTGTCGAAATGCGCCGGACTTTTCGGGTATGGTGACGGCGAACAGGGCTTCTCGGGATTCGCCAAGTTCCGCGCGCTCGGCAACGAAACGCAGCCGGTCGAAGTTCATGTTTGCGCCGCTGAGCAGCGCGACCAGGTTGCGGTCGCGTGATTCGTTCCGTTCGACCCAGGATTTCAATCCCGCGATTGCGAGGGCTCCGGCGGGTTCGACAATGGCGCGCGTGTCGTCGAAAACGTCTTTGATCGCCGCGCAGATCTCATCATTGTTGACGACGACGATTTCATCCACTGTCGCCTGGACAAGAGCGAATGTGTGGTTGCCAACCTTTCTTACCGCGACGCCATCTGCGAAGAGTCCGACATTGTCGAGTTCGACCGGGTGGCCTGCTGCTATGGCCTGCCGCATGGCGTCCGAGTCCACCGGTTCGACGCCGATCACGCGAACTTCCGGCATGACTGCTTTCACGTATGCGCCGATGCCGGCGATCAGTCCGCCACCGCCAATCGGAACAAATATGGCATCGAGGCTGGCGGGCCGCTGCCGCAGGATCTCATCCGCAATTGTTCCCTGGCCGGCAATGACGAGCGGATCATCGAAGGGATGAATGAACGTCATGCCGCTTTCTGCCGCCAGCTTGTCGCAATGGAGTTGCGCCTCGGAATAATGATCGCCGGCAAGAACAACTTCAGCGCCAAAGGCACGGACGGCTTCGACTTTGATCTCAGGTGTGGTGCTCGGCATGACGATAACCGCGCGCAGCCCCAGATGTTTTGCGGAAAGGGCAACGCCCTGCGCATGGTTCCCGGCGCTTGCGGTGATTACGCCGCGCTCACGCTCGGCGGCAGTGAGCCTGGAGATTCTGTTGTACGCTCCCCGAAGCTTGAAGCTGAATACCGGCTGCTGGTCTTCGCGTTTCAGCCAGACCGTATTGCTGAGCCGTCTCGAGAGCCGGGGCGCGGCGTCCAATGGCGTTTCACGCGCGACTTCGTAGACGCGGCTGGTGAGTATGGCGCGCAATATCTCATCGAGATTAGGTCGTGTAGTCGGCATTGATGCTGATGTATTCATGAGTCAAGTCGCAGGTCCAGACACGCGCGAATCCCGAACCGGAGTGCAGGATCACTCGAATCCGGATTTCCGGCTGGGTCAGCTTCTCCCGGGCTTCTTCGAGGTTGCCATCGACGATGTTCAAGTCGCCGATGTAAATATCGACTCGATCGGACTGAAGCGGTACGCCCGCGTTTCCCACCGCCGCAAGGATCCGCCCCCAGTTGGGATCGGCGCCGAAAATGGCTGTCTTGACGAGCGGCGAGCGGGCAATGGTTCGGCCGATCAGGCGGGCAGCTTCGTCGCTGGGCGCCCCTTCGACAGTCAACTCCACGAACTTCGTGGCGCCTTCGCCGTCCCGGACGATGGCTTTCGCAAGCTGCTCGCAGACTTGCCGCAGCCCCTCTCGAAATTCACCTGGATCTACTCTGCCGGAAGCGCCGTTTGCCAGCACCGCGACCATATCGTTTGTGGATGTATCGCCATCAACGGAAATCGAATTGAAAGACTTGTCGACCGCATAGTGGAGGGCGCTTTCCAGTTCCTCACGTTCGATTGCCGCGTCGGTCATGATGAAAGAAAGCATTGTTGCCATATCCGGGTGAATCATCCCCGCGCCCTTGGCAACACCGGTGATTCGCGCATTTCCGACAGTCACGCTGGCGATCTTCGGCACTTTGTCGGTGGTCATGATGGCCCTGGCGAGAAGTTCGGTATTTGAAGGAAGCAGGCCCTGGACCAATGCGGGAATTGCGTTGCAGATAGCCTCCGAAGCCAATGGACGGCCAATGACTCCGGTCGATGACACCAATACCTCCGCCGGCGAACATCCCAGTGCTCCCGCGATCGCCGCCACGCAGGCTTCCGCGCGCCTCATTCCATCAATGCCGGTTGCGGCATTTGCGTTCCCCGAATTCACGATCAGCGCCCGCACCCGGTGATTGGATTCCTGGAGGTTCTTTTTGGACAAGAGGACAGGCGCCGCTGCAAACCTGTTCTGTGTAAACACCGCGCATGCCACGGCGGGCTTTTCGGAATAGATCAGCGCGAGGTCCAGCCTTTCACGGGCCTTGATGCCCGCGGCCACCGCCGATGTCTTAAAGCCAGCTACAGTGCCTGTCATAGGAACCTTATTATGCACAGAAGGGTGCGCAGTATTGCTGGCTAAAATGGGCAGCGGTTAATTCGGGGTCTGACGGGTGAATTCCCATTTTCG
>CAMBFR010000149.1 GCA_945865815.1 Candidatus Sulfopaludibacter sp. SbA3 | reverse complement strand
GCGTCCCCTCAATTCCCCAAGTGCTACACTATGCACCTTATGGAGCCGACGCTGGGCGCAGTTCTGGTCTCACGGGAGGACATTCAGCAGCGCGTTGAAGAGCTGGGCAGGCGGATTTCGCAGGACTATGCCGGAAGAACCATTACGGTCGTCGCCATTCTAAAGGGCAGTTTTATTTTTCTGGCGGATCTGGTGCGGCAGTTCGATCCCGGAATTCCCGTCGAAGTCGACTTCATGTCGGTATCGAGTTACGGGAACTCCACGTCTTCGTCGGGAGTAGTTCGCATCGAAAAGGATCTCGAAGTTTCAATTGAGGGCAAGGACGTGATCATCGTGGAAGACATCGTTGATTCGGGTCTCACGTTACACAACGTCCATAACATCCTTGCAGCACGCGGAGCGCGCTCGCTGCGTGTGGCTGCGTTGCTGGAAAAGCCCGGTAACTCGCGGTACAAGGGCCCGCTGGACTACCTTGGTTTCCGGATTCAGAACCAGTACGTGGTCGGCTACGGGCTGGATTCCGCGCAGAAGTTTCGTAATCTTCCCGATATTCGAGTTTTAAATGAAATCTGATTTCGGCAGGCACATCGATCACACTCTGCTACGGCCCATCGGCACGACCAGCGACATTCGGCGGCTTTGCACCGAGGCGCTGGACTATGGAATGGCGGCCGTCTGTATTTTTCCCTCATACGTGCCCATGGCGAGGGAAATTCTCAAGGACACAAAAGTCCGAATCGCGACTGTTATCGCATTTCCGTTCGGCGTCACGTTCACGGAAATCAAGGAAGCGGAAATGCGCGCCAGCGCCGCCCGCGGAGCCGACGAAATGGATTTCGTGATCAACATAGCGGCTCTCAAGTCCGGCGAAGACAAGGCGGTCGAAGACGAAATGCTGTACCTGACCGCCAAAGCCCGCACGCTCGGCGTCCATACCAAGTTCATCATCGAGGCCGCGTACCTGAACCAGGACGAAAAGATCCGCGTCTGCAAGATCGCCAACCGGGTACGTCCCGACTTCATGAAGACGTCGACCGGCTACGGGCCTTCGGGAGCAACCGTGGAAGACGTGCGGCTGATGCGCTCTCATCTTCTTCCTGAGATCCAGATCAAGGCCGCGGGCGGCATCCGCGACCATGCCGAAGCCCTGCAGATGCTCCAGGCCGGCGCATCCAGGCTTGGAACGAGTTCGGGAATCAAGATCATCGAAGAGGCCGGCCGCGGATGAAACCGGACCCGGCAACGCTGAGCGCCGACGCGCGCTTCCTCGCCACACTTGCCGAGATCAATCACGAGATCACCTCGATTCTCGACCTGGACCAGCTCCTTCAGAAAATCGCCGATTTGACGGCGCACATTATTCCCTACGAGATCTTTGCGATTTTCCTGCTGGACGAGGAGAAGCAGGAGCTGTATCACCGGTTCAACATTGGGTACCCCGCAGACATCGCGAAGGAGCTTCGGATTCCGGTTGGTTCAGGAGTCACTGGAACGGCCGCGCTCGACCGTAAACCGGTCGTGGTGGATGACGTCCTGAACTATCCGAGATACATCGAAGCCGTGAAACACGCGCGCTCGGAGCTTGCGATCCCGCTGATCAGCAAGAACCGCGTTGTGGGCGTGCTCGATATCGAGAGCCCGGAGGTCGGGTATTTTCGCGAAGACCAGGTCCGCCTGCTCAACCTCCTTGGCAGCCAGATCGCGGTCGCGATTGCGAACGCAAAGCTCTACGAAAGCGAGCGAAGAAACCGGGAAATGCTGGCGTTGCTGTACGAAGTCAGTCTCGACATGAGCTCAACGCTCGAATTGGACGAGCTCATGCACAAGGTCGCCGCGGCGGTCAAATCGGCAATCAATTACCACATCTTTTCGATCTTCCTTCTGGACGAGCGCCAGGCCGTTCTGAAGCCCAAGATCGTGATCCGGTCCAACGAACGCGAATTCCAGAAGCTCACCATACCGATGGGCATGGGTTTGATTGGAAATGCGGCCAAGCTGAACGAGCCCATCCGTATTTCCGACGTCACCATGGACCCCCGCTACCTTCCCGTGCACGTGGAAACACGCTCGGAAATGGTCGTACCCCTGACACACAAAGGCCGCGTGGTTGGCGTGGTGGACGTTGAAAGCACCGAAATCGGCTATTTCACCGACTATCATCTTCAGTTCCTCGTCACGCTGGCGTCACGAATCGCCACAGCGATAGCCGGCGCGGAGCTCTATGCGAAGGTGTTTGACAACGAGCGCCGCATGGATCGCGAAATGAAAATCGCGCGCGAGCTCCAGCATAATTTGATGCCCGACGAAATGCCTTCCGTCGAGCCGCTCACCGTCGCTGCCCTGTTTAAGCCTGTGGCGCACCTTGGCGGCGACCTCTACGACTGGATTACCTTCGACGACGGCCGGCTGGCAATACTCCTCGGCGATGTAGCCGGAAAGGGAGCCCCCGCAGCCCTCTATGCCGCGCTGTCGAGCGGGATCATCCGAACCCGCGCCAGCCGCAAGTATCCGCCCGGACAGATGCTGGAACTGGTCAATAAGACATTGTATGAACGGCCGGTGGAAACCCAGTACGTGGCGCTGACGTATACGATCTTCGACCCCAAGACTCACAAGATCACGCTGGCAAATTCCGGATTGCCTTATCCACTACTGGTCCACGCGGGCCGGTCCCAATATCTGGAACTGGCCGGTATTCCGCTGGGACTCTTTCCGGATTCCAGGTATCAGGAACTGGAACTGACGCTTATGCCGGGTGACGTTCTCGTTCTTTATTCCGATGGCGTCGTCGAAACGCTGAATGAGGCCGGAGAAGATTTCGGTCTAAAGCGGCTGGCCGAGGCGGTCCAATTGAATCACGAAAGAACGCCCGAGGAGATCGTCAAAGCCGTCAACACCGAAGTCGAAGAGTTCATGGGACGCTGCCCGCCAGCCGATGACCGGACCATGATCGTCGTGAAGATGCATGAGAAACTACCGATTGCGGACGGATTCCGAATCTAGCAGGCACTCTTTCACATAGTTTGAAACACGCCTACCAGTCTGGAAGTTCCCCAATGAATTTCGATATTGAGGTCTTTGCCCATGGCCGTCAGCGTGATGTTGAGGTTCTCCGCGTGTTGGGAGTCCGTTTCCACTCTTAACGGAACTGTTCCCACGTAACCGCTGCGCATCTCGGGCTGTCCCCAGATGCCGGTTTCCGGATGAAAGGCCAGCTCCCACGTTGTTTCGCCTTTTTTTGTTGCCCAAAGCGAGTACTTGCCCGGATTCAGATGCTTTCCTCCGACCATCAAAGCCGCTTCCGACGTGATCTCGGTGGCTTCGTTCATGCCAAGCCGCCAGACAGTGCCCGTTCGAGCCTGTCCCAGCAAGTTGCGGCCCCGCAGCGCCGGCCTGCCGTAGTCGATCGAAATCTTCTTTCCATTGACGGTTGCGGAGGCGGTCTGGCGGGCCTGCGCGCTGAGGACTGCAGTGAAAAAGAGAAGCGTGAAAACGATGGCCGCTAAATAGACTTTCTTCATCTGGTATCCCTTCACGCGTTATTTCGCGCGGCCCTTGAAGCCCTCGGCGATCATCGGGAGCTTGTACAGGGACCTTGCGTCTCCTTCACCGCCACCGGGACCATCATGTCCGCGGCCAATGATGTAGAGCGTCTTCTTGTCGGGTCCTGCAAACGCGAGGCTCGTGATATCGCGCGGCGTTGGAATCAAGCCGACATGTTGTCCCTGAGGGCTGTAAACCTGAACTCCCAGATCGCTGGCGATGTAAAGGCGGCCCGTGGCGTCAACGGCAAGTCCGTCCTGTCCGCCTTCGGGCTTCGCGAAAGGGCGGCGATTTCGGAGGCTCCCATCCGGCTGGACGTCGAAAGCCAGGAGGCCTGCCTGCGTGTTGGTGACATAAAGTGTTCGCTCATCCGGGCTGAGCATAATTCCATTGGCGCCGGGAATGTCCGGGCCAACCCGGGCAAGCTGCCCGGCGGGATTGAGGTAAAGCACCGAGCTCGTAGGAAGTTCCGTGACGTAGACGCCGCCCTTGGTATCTCCGACGATGTCCGCCAGCCGTCCAATCGGTTTGCCTTCGAACGTGTCCGCCAGAATCCTGCGTTCCGGATGAAGGACACGCACGCGCGGAATGTCTCTCTCCGCAGTAATGTAACGCCCCCTGGGATCGATCGCGATGCCGCCAACCTCATTCGTATCCTCAAGCCACGGCGTGATTTTTCCATCGTTCGTCACGCGGCTGACCCGCTGCGCTCTTTGCTCGAGCAACAGCACCGACCCGTCGGCTTCGCCGATGACGCCATCCGCAGACCGCTGCCCTGTCCAGACACGCTGGAACCTGGCGCCCGCCGCGATGACGCCGGGTATGGCAGTAACCGGTGTCTGCTTCTCGGCGGCCGGTTGCTGTGGCTGTGCCGGAGCCTGGCCAAACGTAAGAGTTGATCCTAAAAAACACGACATGACCGCCAACATTGCTTTCGTTTTCATAGATTCTCCGTTCTCCAAAACCCGCGCGGAATCAGGTCCGCTTCAATACATCGAGCATTTCGTCATGGATCGTTCCATTTGAAGCCACGATCTGCTTCATGTAAACCGAAAACGGACTCCCCGCGAATTCCGTAACACGGCCGCCGGCCTCTTCCAGAATAACGAGGCCGGCGGCGGTATCCCACGGTTGAAGATCCAGTTCCCAGAAACCGTCGCATTTCCCCTGCGCGACGTAACACAGGTCCAGCGCCGCGGCTCCGGCTCGACGAACGGCCTGACTCGCCAGCATGAAGTTCCGAAATTGCGACATCGCCAGGTCGATCTTTTCCCCGACACGATAGGGGAACCCGGTCATGAGAAGCGCGTGACCCAGCTCGTCGACATCGGAAACATGCAGCCGCTGACCGTCGACGAACGATCCGTTTCCTCGCGAGCCGCTGAACATCTGGTCGCGGGACGGATCGTAGACAGCCCCGCACACGATCTCGCCGCGCAGCTCGAAACCGATCGAAACGCAGAAAAAAGGATATTGGTGGGCAAAATTGGTGGTGCCGTCCAGAGGATCGATGATCCAGCGCGCCTCGGCCTCAGAGGCCCCGCTGGCGCCCGACTCTTCAGCCAGGACCGCGTGCCCGGGAAATTTCCGCTGAATTTCGCGAATGATCAGCGCTTCGCTTTCGCGATCGGCGATCGTAACCAGGTTGGCTCTTCCCTTGAACTCCACCTGCTTTTCGCGGTCCATGTAGTATTTGAGGACGTCGCCGGCCGCGCGCGCGAGACCTACCGCAAAATCGAGATATTCCACTTGTTTTGATTGTATCGGCGCGTCAGCCTGGAGTGACGAGCGATTCCAGGAGCTTCGCGAAGCGTTCGTCCGCGGCGAACACCGCAAACGATGGTTCGGCCCGGATCTTCTCGATATCCTTGAAGCCCTCTTCAACAGCTTTGTAGAGGTATGAAATCGCGCGATCCGTGTCGCCGCTTCCGGCAAAGACTTTCGCGAGATAGAAACTCATCATTGATTCATTCCGCTGAGTGGTCTGGATGAGCGTGCCGGCACTCGACGTGCGTTCGAAGGATTTGGGATCAATCTGGAGAGCGCGCTGATAGATGAGATAGCCTTCATCGTAGCGCTCCATCGCAAACAGGCATGCTCCAATATTCATCAGGACCGTCGGCGAGTCGGGCCGGATCTTCAGCGCCTTGCGGTACTGATCCATCGCACGATCGAACCGGCCCGCGGCGTATTCAATAGATCCCAGATTGTTGATGGCCTCCAGATAGAAGGGATTCAGCTTCATCGCCTGGCGATACTGTTGCTCGGCTTCCTTCAATTTCTGATTCTGGTGGTAGGCAAGTCCGAGCCTGTTTGCCACGGATGCGTTGTAACGATCGAGTCCAATGGCCCTGCGGTATTCGATGATGGCGTCGTCAAACAGCTTTCGAGCAAAAAAAGTGTCGCCGCGTATCTCATGAAGCGTTGCCTGCTGAACGTCTGTGGGCGGCAACAGAAGTACCACTTCGAGCAAATCGTTCAGACGCTGCTGGACCAGGAGAGGCTTTTCGTTTACCACCCCAGCTGCGATGTCGTTGGCCTTCTTCGAATTCTCGCGGGCGAATTTTGCGGCGCGCAGATTTCGCCGCAGGACCGTATTTTCCGGAGCGCGCTCGAGCGCCCGGCGCAACTCACGTTCGGCGTTGCCGTACTTCTGCTGAAAATAGTAGAGCGCAGCCAGATTGTTGTATGCGGCGCTTTCCTGGGGAGCGACGCGCATTGCAGCCTTGAATGCAGCTTCAGCTTCCCGCGGGCGATTAACCATGTGGTAGGAAACCCCAAGGCGGTTCAGGAGGGTCCCGTCTCTGTCGGGCGGGAGCACTTGTTCGTAAGCGGTTACGGCATCCAGGTACTGGGTCTTCTCGTAGAACTCGTTGCCGGTGGTCGCCTGGCCGTACAAATTGATGCTGGATAGAAACAGGATCAATAGAACAGGCCTCATACGCATCTCCTTAGCTTGTGCAAGTCTATCACTCGGATACAGGCGTGCCAACGATTCTCGCCCTTGCAGCCCTCGCCTTGTCGCGCAGCGCGGTGGCCCGCTCGAAGTCGAACTTCCTGGCCGCCTCGCGCATTTCCGTCTCCAGCCTGGCAACCATTTCGGCAAGTTTGACCGGATCGTCGGGAATATCCTCCTCGACCACTTCATCCGGAATCTTCACGTAATCGGCTTCAGAAATGGCGATCAGCGTCATGTCGACCGGTTTGATAATGCTCTCCGGGGTGATTCCATTTTCCTCGTTGTAGCGCTTTTGAATCTCGCGGCGACGGTCGGTTTCGCCGATAGCGCGCTTCATGGAATCGGTCATCTTGTCGGCGTAAAGGATGGCCCGGCCATTGATGTGCCGCGCCGCGCGGCCGATGGTCTGAATCAACGAGTCTCCGGATCGAAGAAAACCTTCTTTGTCGGCGTCGAGTATCGCTACCAGCGACACTTCCGGCAAATCGAGGCCTTCGCGCAGCAGGTTGATGCCGATCAGGACATCGAACTCTCCCTTTCGAAGCCCCCGCAGAATTTTTACGCGCTCGAGCGTTTCAATCTCGGAGTGCAGGTACCGGCAACGGACACCGACTTCGGTGTAGTACTCGGCAAGATCCTCGGCCATCCGCTTGGTCAGCGTGGTCACAAGAACCCGTTCGTTCTGCCCGGCGCGCAGCCGAATCTCATGGAGAAGATCGTCGATTTGCCCCCGTACCGGCCGGACTTCCACCTCAGGGTCGGTCAATCCCGTCGGACGGATCACCTGTTCCACAACAACGCCGCCGGTCTTCGTGAGTTCATATGGACCCGGCGTCGCCGAGACATATACAAGTTGATTCGTTCTGCGCTCGAATTCCTCGAAAGTAAGCGGCCTGTTGTCCAGGGCGGACGGAAGCCTGAAGCCGTACTCGACCAGGTTGTCCTTTCTCGACCGGTCTCCGTGGTACATCCCGCGCAGTTGAGGCATCGTCTGGTGGCTCTCGTCGATGAACAGCAGCGAGTCCTGCGGAAGGTAATCCAGCAGCGTCGGCGGCGGCTGACCCGGCATGCGGCCCGTAAAGTGGCGGGAGTAGTTCTCGATGCCGTGGCAGTATCCGACTTCCTTGATCATTTCCAGGTCGAACAGCGTCCGCTGGTGGATGCGCTGCGCCTCGAGAAGACGGCCCTGCTTCTCGAGAAGCGCTTCCCAGCCCGTCAGTTCCTGTTTGATCGTGTCCACCGCATGTTCAATCCGGGGCCGCGGCATGACGAAGTGACTCTTGGGATAGATCGTCAGCCGGTCGAAAATACGGATCTCGTCGCCGGTGAGTGGATCAAAGGAGCTGAGCTTCTCCACCTCGTCGCCCCACAGCTCGATACGAAAGCCGATGTTCTCGTAGGTGGGATGAACCTCGATGGTATCTCCGCGCACGCGGAAAACTCCGCGTTTGAAATCCATGTCATTGCGCTCGTAGAGAATCTCGACAAGCTTCGAAAGGATGTCGCGGCGGCTCATGCGTTGCTTGCGTTCGAGCATCAGCAGCATGCCGTAATACGCCTCGGGGGATCCCAGGCCGTAAATGCACGAAACGGAAGCAACAATCACCACGTCGCGGCGTTCAAACAGGGACCGCGTCGCGGAAAGCCGCAGGCGGTCGATCTCGTCATTAATGGTCGATTCCTTTTCGATGTAGGTGTCTGTCGAAGCGATGTACGCCTCGGGCTGGTAGTAATCGTAGTAACTGACGAAGTATTCAACGGCGTTTTGAGGGAAATATCCCCGGAACTCGTTATAAAGCTGGGCCGCCAGAGTCTTGTTGTGCGCCAGCAC
>CAMBFR010000148.1 GCA_945865815.1 Candidatus Sulfopaludibacter sp. SbA3 | reverse complement strand
GCCGTGCCGTGAAAGATTTCGAATTGGACCGCTGGTTTCCTACTCTTCTTTCATGTATGACGAGTCGGCCTATTCATGCATAATTCCGCCACCAAATCCGAGTTCTATGACGTCTGATGCGAAGGTAGGGCTAGTGACTGGACGGATTGTGCGAATGACGGACGGTGCAGTGAGAGTGCCAGTCCCCACGTGTCAACGCCGGTCTTGGGCCGCAGGACCAAGAACTCCGGGCTACATGACCAGATGCCTTGAATGCTCGGCACCACAGTCACGCGCCATATCTTCGGGTTTAAGCAGGAAAGCAAAATGTCGCCCGGTTCGCAGGCGAGGCCGCTTGATACGGGTCTGTTTTCGAGGGCGCAGGTCACGTTGATGAGGCCCGTCTCGTCCACGTCCAAAATGGAAATGTGGAATGTCGGTTCTGATTTGCAACGCGTTCGCACTGACACCGCCAACTCAGATAATTTTGGGCCAAACGCTGCTTCTCGCTGGCCATGAAGAAGGGTCGCTGAATTGAACGTGAAGAACTCACGCCAGCGTCCTATGAACTGGGCCAAACATGGCTCTACATCTTCGTCCCGATACTGCAGTGCTATTGACGAAAGGTCATTTCCTGCGGGATCAGGAATGCGCTGGTTGCCTCGTTTCCTGAACCCAACATGCCGGGCTGCACCGACGTACAACTTGTGCGCCTCGGATGGTGGATCCTTTCGGACGACAACGAAGGAAGTCTTCGCCACGGTTCCGCCGAGAGAAAATGTAACCGCCGGAAGGGAGACAATAGCGCGGACTTCGAGCTTCGTCTTTCGCTCTTCCTCATACAACTCCAACGCCGCGCGAAAAGAACTTGAATGCAGCACGCCGTCCGGCAGAACGATAGCCAATGCGCCACCAGGAGCAAGCAGATCGAGGTTGCGGAAGAAGAAGAGCTCTGACGGGTCTTGACGATCGTCCGGGCCGCGCAAGCCGATGGCAGCGAGTAATGGTCTACCCAGCGACCGTTCAAGTTCACGGGACCATCGATACTTTGCAGAACCGAAGGGTGGGTTCGTCGCAAGGAGTGCAAAGCGACCTCGCAATTTATCAAGGCCTGGATCAATAAGTGAGTCATCGACGCGCTGAAATGTCGGTTTCATGCCGGACAAAATGAAGTTGAGCCGCCCCATATCGACAGCCAAGGCGGATTGATCGAAGAGACGGGCGCGGCCTTCGAGCATGTCCTTCCGCAAGCCGCGCTCATGGAGGATCAAAGTAATCGCCCAAACGAACCGCCCCGTGCCTCCGCAGATATCACCGTACAATGGCCTTTTGGAACTCCTCAGAATGTCCGGCCCACCGACCGTCGTCAACAGCATGTCCACCATGGGAATAACGACCTCTTCTGGCGTCAGAAAAGTCCCCAACCCTTCTCCGCTCTCACACTTGCCGCGAAGCAACGTATTGAACAGCAGACCGAGACTGTCAGCACCTTTCGTGAGCTTGCTGACCCGCTCGACGGCCTGGAGTATCGTTCCAATATGCGCCCGGCATTCCGCCACGACAGAGGGAAAGTCGAAGTCGTCGGAGGGACCGTTTCCATTGAGGGCTTCACGACTGTTGGCGTAAAGCGCAACCAGATCATCAGCGTTGCGCGCTGAGTGATCCTTCGCCACAAGCAAGCAGCGAGAGATCAGGAATATTGCCTTCGACATCGGCTTGAGCGGCGTGTGCGCGTACACATAGTCCGCAAGTTCGAGAATTGTCACTTCCGCATCATGCAGCGCTTCGCCCGCGGGAAACATGAGGGGTACGCCATCCGAAAGCCGTAGTTGTCCAGTTTTTAACACTGGGTATTTACCTCCGAAGGAAGATCGACCGTCAGAACATTCTCCGCCACCCACCGCCAGATCAGGTCCGGGATCTTATTGCGATCATGGCGCCCGAAGCAGCGCGGAAAATTCTTGATTGCCTCGGGCTTCCGTCCAGACCTCCACCGCTGACCCCAGCGCGGTTGGAACGCTCCTATAAATTCCTGACACTCCTTTTTGTGCAGCATCCGTTCAGCACCGACAAATATCCGTGTGTCTGCTCCCAGCGCAATTTTCCTGGGCCGACGGCCTTCGGCCGACCAGGACCAGGTATTCCGGGCCTGCGAAACATGGTCTCCCTCCGCTGGTCGACGTAATTGGGCTTATATGTCAATGCCGAGGCCCCTCATTCTCGAGAGTCCCCGGCAAACCCCTCTCTATATTTCCTATCCTTCTGCTCGTGCGTTTCTCCGCGGTTGGTATAATGACGCACGATGCTGTCGACATTTGAAACAATCCTCGTTCTCGATTTTGGTTCCCAATACACACAACTGATCGGCCGTAGAATTCGCGAGGCGAACGTCTACAGCGAGATTCTGCCTTTCAACACGCCGCTCGACACGATCCGGCAATACAAGGCAAAGGGAATCGTGCTTTCCGGCGGGCCGGATTCCGTATACGAGCCCGGAGCGCCTGCTTCCGATCCCCGGCTTTACGAGTTGGGCATACCGGTTCTGGGCGTGTGTTATGGAATGCAGCTGCTGGCCAAGCAACTGGGGGGCAAGGTGGAGCCCTCCAACCGCCGCGAGTACGGATCGCGCGATATCGATGCGGACACGTCTTCCCATCTCGTTAACGGCATGCGCCGCGTCTGGATGAGCCATGGCGACCGGATTCTCGAGCCGCCTCCCGGATTCCATGTGACGGCGCGAACCGAAACCACCATGGCTGCGATGGAGGACACTTCACGAAACATTTTCGGAGTGCAGTTCCATCCCGAAGTGACCCACACCGAGAACGGCAGCGCGCTGCTTCGCCGATTCATTTTTGATATCTGCAAGTGTGTTCCCGACTGGACCATCGGTTCATTCATCGAGCACGCGGTCGAGCGGATACGCACGCAGATCGGCGATGGCCGGGCACTGTGCGCCATCAGCGGAGGCGTGGATTCCACGGTCGCGGCAACGCTCGTGTCGCGCGCGATAGGCGACCGCCTGATCGGTGTTTTCGTCGATACGGGACTGCTCCGGAAGAACGAGTTCGAAAAAGTCCTTTCGATGCTGCAGAACAATCTTCATCTCAACGTGAAGGGAATCGATGCGTCGGACCGGTTCCTGAACCTCCTGGAGGGAGTGACCGACCCGGAGACGAAGCGGAAAATCATCGGCAACGAATTCATCCACGTTTTCGAGGACGAGGCCACCCGCATCGGCGCTGTCGATTATCTGGTGCAGGGTACGTTATATCCGGATGTGATCGAATCGATTTCCGTAAAGGGACCTTCCCAGACCATCAAGTCACATCATAATGTCGGTGGCTTGCCGGACCGGATGCGCCTGAAGCTGGTGGAACCATTACGCGAGTTGTTCAAGGATGAAGTCCGCCAGGTCGGCATGGAACTCGGCCTCCCCGAAGATATGGTCTGGCGGCAGCCGTTTCCGGGCCCGGGTCTGGCCGTGCGAATTATGGGAGAAATCACGAGAGAGGGAGTGCGGGTGCTCCAGGAAGCCGACGACATTCTCATCGCCGAGATCAAAAAGGCCGGACTCTACCGCCAGATCTGGCAGTCGTTCGGAGTTTTGCTTCCGGTCAAGAGCGTGGGTGTCATGGGAGACATTCGAACCTACGAGCACACTCTCGCCATTCGCGCAGTGCACAGCACCGACGGCATGACGGCGGACTGGGTTCGCCTGCCGTACGATGTCATGAGCGTGATTTCGAACCGGATCGTGAATGAAGTGAAGGGAATCAACCGCGTGGTTTACGACATCACCTCCAAGCCTCCTGCAACAATCGAATGGGAGTAGCCGAAAGCTTCGTCCATCTCCATCTGCATTCCGGCTTCAGTCTTCTTGATGGAGCGTGCGATCACGACACGCTTGCCCAGACTGCCGCCAAATACAAGATGCCGTCGGTCGCGGTGACCGACCATGGAAACCTCTTCGGCGCCATCGGCTTCTACGACGCGGCAAAGAAGGCGGGCGTGAATCCGATCATCGGCTGCGAGATGTATGTTTCCAAAACCAGCAGGCACGATCGCGACCCCGCAAGCGGCCGTCCGCACCACCTGATCCTGCTGTGCGAAAACGATCGAGGCTATCAGAACCTCGTGAAGCTGGTGTCGAAAGGCTACCTGGAAGGTTTCTACTACAAGCCTCGCATCGACAAGGAACTGCTCCGCGAGCACAGCGAAGGACTGATCGGCTTGTCGGCGTGCCTCAACGGGGAAGTGTCCGCGAACGTCTCGGCGGGGCGTCTGGATCACGCGGAACGTGCGGCGTCCGAATACCAGGACATTCTCGGCAAGGACCGGTTCTTCCTGGAGATTCACGATCACGGTCTGGATAAGCAGCGAAAAATCATTCCCGACATGCTTCGAATTTCCGAGCGCACCGGAATCAAGACCGTCGCAACCAACGATTGCCACTACATGACCCAGGACGATTCCAGGGCGCACGACATCCTTCTGTGCATCCAGACCGGGAAGACCGTGAACGATCCCAACCGGATGAAGTTCTACACCGATCAGTTCTACTTCAAGACCCGGCAGGAAATGGATCGCGTATTCGGCGAAATTCCCAACGTCCTCGATCAGACCGTTGAGATAGGCGAGCGTTGCCAGGTGAAACTTCACAAGGTGGAGAATCCTTTCCCGGAGTTTGTCGTCCCTCCCGGCTACACGATCGACACGTATTTTGCGAAGGTCGCCCGCGACGGGCTTCAGGACCGTTTCCAGCATTTGAAGCCCCTTGCCGACCGCGGCGCGCTGAAGCATCCGATCAGCGCCTATGAAGAACGGCTGGAGACCGAGATCCGCATCATTGAGGGAATGAAGGACCCGGGTTACTTCCTGATTGTGTGGGATCTGATCCGATACGCCCGCGAAAGCGACATTCCCGTCGGTCCGGGCCGGGGATCGGCCGCGGGAAGCCTGGTGTCTTATTGCATGCGGATCACGGATATCGATCCGTTGCAGTACGGGCTGCTGTTCGAGCGGTTCCTCAATCCCGAGCGCGTGACCCTGCCGGATATCGATATCGACTTCTGCATGAACCGCCGCGCCGAAGTCATTGACTACGTGACCAAAAAATACGGGCGCGACAATGTTTCGCAGATCATCACCTTCGGAACGATGGCGGCTCGCGGCGTTATCCGCGACACCGGCCGCGGAATGGAGATGACGTACGCGGAAGTGGACAAGATCGCCAAGATGATCCCTACCGAGTTGCACATTACGCTCGATCGCGCCCTCGAACAGAATCCGGATCTGAAGAGCCTGGTCCAGGCGGATGGGCGGGTAAGGGAATTGATCGATGTGGCAAAACGTCTCGAAGGACTCGCCCGCCATGCCTCAACCCACGCGGCCGGCGTCGTGATTTCGCCGAGGCCGATAACGGATTTCGTGCCGCTCTACAAGTCGAGCAAGGATGAAATCACAACGATGTACCCGATGTCGGACGTCGAGGCAATCGGCCTTCTGAAGATGGACTTCCTGGCCCTGACGACGCTCACCATCATTTACGACACGCTGAAGATGCTCAAGCAGCACGAGGGCATCGATCTCGACATGGAAGAACTCACGCTGGACGATCCGAAAACGTACGAGCTTTTTTCCGCAGGCCTGACGAGCGGCGTATTCCAGTTTGAGAGTTCGGGAATGAAGGACATCCTGCGCCGGTTCAAGCCTTCCAGTCTCGAACATCTGACCGCGTTGAACGCCCTGTACCGGCCCGGTCCCATCGGCGGCGGCATGATCGACGATTTCATCAAGCGTAAGCACGGCTCCAGGAAGGTCGAGTACGAAGTCCCCGAACTGAAGACGGTTCTCGAGGAGACCTACGGCGTCATCGTCTATCAGGAACAGGTCATGCAGATTGCGAACATCATCGCGGCCTACTCGCTTGGCGAAGCCGACCTGCTGCGCCGCGCCATGGGCAAGAAGAAAGCCGAAGAGATGGCTGCGCACCGGGCCAAGTTCGTCAGCGGCGCCAAGGCGAAGGGCTTCAAGGACGAGAAAAAGATCACGCGCCTGTTCGATTTGATGGAGCAGTTTGCCGGCTACGGTTTTAACAAGTCGCACTCGGCGGCTTATGCGGTTCTGGCGTACCGGACCGGATACCTCAAGGCCTGGCACCCGCAGTACTTCATGGCCGCGATTCTCACCAGTGAGCGCGGCAGCCAGGAAAAGGTCGTCAAGTACATCAATGAATGCCGCGAAATGGGCATTCCCATTCTGCCTCCGGACATCAATACCAGCGCCGTGAACTTCACGCCGACAAGCCTGGGCATCCGGTTTGGTCTTTCGGCCATCAAGAACGTGGGCGAAATCGCCATCACATCCATTGTTGTGAATGTTGCGGACAAACCCTTCAAGTCTCTGTTCGACTTCTGCGAGCGCGTCGATCTTCGGACAGTCAACAAACGCGTGGTCGAAAGCCTGATCAAGGCGGGAGCGTTTGACAGCGTCGGCATGGACCGCGCTCTTCTTTATAACAACGTGGATCGGGCGATGGATTGGGGCCAGCGCAAACAGCGCGAGAAGGAAGTCGGCCAGGGCGGGCTATTCGGAATGATGGCAGGCAATGCGGACCGCGCGGAAGATGCCATGCTCGACCCGGCAGAGCCGTGGGACGAAGGCCTCAAGCTGAAACATGAGAAAGAGACTCTTGGCTTTTACATTACGGGTCATCCGCTTCGAAAATATACAGACGAAGTTCGAACCTACGGAAATGCGACGACCGGCACGCTTGCGGAAAAACCGTCGGGCTTCGAGGTTTCGATTGGCGGAATCGTCTCATCGGTTAGGATCATGCGCACGAAGAAGGGCGATCAAATGGCGGTAGCCCTGATCGAGGACTGGGAAGGCATCGTGGAAGTCCTGGTTTTCCCTGATACCTACGGCAAGGTCCAGAGGCTGCTGGAAACTGACGCGCCGATTTTCGTGAAGGGCAAGCTCGACAACGACGATGCCACAATAAAAATTCTGGCCACCGATATCTGCCCGATGGAACGCGTGAAGGAAGTGTTCAGCCGCACAGTGACAATCCGCATCAATACACTGACCGCTCCGAAGGATATCGCCGACCGCCTTCAGCCGATCATCGACGAGAAAAGAGGGCCGGCCGAAGTGATCTTTGAGCTAGAATTTCCGGGCCGGTTCACAGCGCTGGTTCGGCCTAATCCTTACGTCAAGATTTCACCGGACCGTGAATTCGTCGAATCCGTGGAACGGATCTGCGGACTGGAAACGGTTCGCTTAAGCTGATCATCTATTAAATGGAACACCTTTCGGCCTATGAAAAGGTCCAACTCGCGCGGCACCCTCAACGCCCGTACTTCCTCGATTACGTGCAGCATGTCTGCACGGATTTCGTCGAGGTTCATGGCGACCGGAAGTTTGCCGACGACCCCGCAATTGTCTGCGGCTTCGGATTTCTCGATGGAAGAGCGGTATGCCTGGTCGGCCATCAGAAGGGCCGCGACACGAAGCAGAAGCTTTACCGGAATTTCGGTATGCCCAAGCCGGAAGGCTATCGAAAGTCATACCGTGTCATGAAACTTGCGGAGAAATTCAGGATCCCTATTCTGACCTTTATTGACACGCCCGGAGCTTACCCCGGCATTGACGCCGAAGAGCGCGGGCAGGCGGAGGCGATTGCATTCAACCTGCGCGAAATGTCACAGATGCGCGTTCCTATTATCGCAACCGTAACCGGTGAAGGTGGATCGGGCGGGGCGTTGGCCATCGGGGTTGCCGATCGAGTGAACATGCTCGAGTACTCGATTTATTCCGTCATCGCCCCCGAAAGTTGCTCGGCCATCCTCTGGCGGGACCAGCTCCACGCCGCCGATGCGGCAGAGGCCCTGAAGCTCACGCCCGAAGATCTGAAGAAGCTCAATTTGATCGATGAGATTTTTCCGGAGCCTGAAGGCGGCGCCCAGAATGACCATGCCGGCATGGCACGAAGCCTGCGAGCTGCGCTCATCAGGCAATTAGGGGAATTATCGAAGGTTCCGCTGGATCAACTGATTGAAGGCCGTTATAGCAAGTTCCGCGCCATGGGCGCCTTTGGAGAGTGAAGATCTCTCTTAGTGGGATTTTCCTGCCTGCTTTCCGTCCTCATGCATCGCCGCTTCGCCGCGATTGACGGCTGCCATACTGATAAACACCAGAAAGACAACGACCACCAGAAGTATTCCGCCTGAAATCATTAACGCCGTTCCAAGTTCACCCATTAATTCAACCTCCGCAGGGAGAATAGCGGAATTCGCATGGAGGCTACAAGACCTCTTAATTCGGGGTCAGACGGGTGAATTCCCGTTTTCATGCAAGAAAATGCGAATTCACCCG
>CAMBFR010000147.1 GCA_945865815.1 Candidatus Sulfopaludibacter sp. SbA3 | reverse complement strand
TTGTTTTGCTTCCGGAACTGCTCGATATCGTCCATCACCTGCTCGGCAAGTTCCATCTTGTTTTTACCGGACTTTACGTTCGGCCCCTGCAATCGTTTGACGTAGTCCTGGCTGAAAACGGCTTTCCACGGAACGATCTTCTCTATATCGGGCCGAACTGCGTCCAGCAACGAGCGCTCGAGAACGCCCGCTTTTGCGGCGCCCTCATAGCAGTTGTCTGCATAAATGTCCCACCCCCCAAACACCAGATCGTTGAGTCCCGCCAAAGGAACGAAGTCCTGGATTCTGGGCACGCGCTTCTCGGTGCGCTTGCCAAGCCGGATCGTACCGAGCTGGGTCAATGAGCCGATCGGCAGAGCGATTTTCCTCTTTATCGCTTCGACACCGGCAATAAACGTCGTACTGACCGCGCCGAGGCCGGGGATCAGCACTCCCAGCTTTCCAGACGGATCTTCGATCTTCACACCTTTCTCAACCACATGTACCTCCTAGAAAGACGGTGGAATTATAAAGGATTTGGAATTTAGGATTGCGGATTAATGAGCGGATGCGAACCCAAGCGTGACGCAAAACGTGAATGCGGCGATTCGAGGTGGCTCCGCAGCCGGCATCTTAATTGAAAAATGCGGCTTCGGAACCACCCCGCCCCTTTGGGCTGTTTCTGCTAACTCAGGCCGAGACCTTCGTGTACTGGCTGAACCACTCGATGGTGCGTTTCCATGCCTGCTCCGCCGTGACCTTGTTGAAGCGTTCCGGCGTGGCGTCATTGAAGAAACCATGAACGGAGTTCGGCCAGATGTGGCCTTCGACAGGGATATTGTTTTTCTTCAGTTCTGCCTCGTACGCGGGATATGCGTTGACGAGCGCTGTATCCAGCGCGCCATGGTGTACGAGTATCGCCGCTTTGATTTTTGCCACGTCCGCCGTAGCGGCTGCGCCGCC
The DNA here is from genome assembly GCA_945865815.1 of Candidatus Sulfopaludibacter sp. SbA3. Taxonomy (GTDB): domain Bacteria; phylum Acidobacteriota; class Terriglobia; order 20CM-2-55-15; family 20CM-2-55-15; genus CAMBFR01. The sequence goes on along the minus strand of CAMBFR010000147.1, from coordinate 7,483 downwards.
ATAAAACGGAGCAGCTGCCGCCAAATCCGGGCCCAGCAGAGTAGCCAGCGTATTGGACATGCCGCCACCGAAGCAGAAACCGGTTGCCGCGACTTTACCATTGCTGAGCGGATGTGTTTTCAGCCATTGGCATACGGCGACGAAATCCTGGGTCAACTTGGGGCGATCGATCTTGCCAAATAACACGCCGCCCTCGTAGTCGTCGCCCGGATAGCCGCCGACTGTTGTGAGCGCGTCCGGCGCGAATGCCATGAAGTTTTCCAGCGCGAAACGCCGTGCGACGTCCTCGGTATGCGGATTGAGTCCCCGATTCTCGTGTATGACGATAACGGTAGGCAGCTTCACCGGATTTTGAGTACGGGTATCCTGGCTGAATGGACGTACGAAATAACCCTTGATGTACCCATTTCCGTTCGGTGAGGGTATGGTTTCATAGCTCGCTTTGATCCGCTCGTCATCCTTGCGAACCTGCTGTCCCAGTGCGTAGTTCGGCATCAACGCTTCAACAATCGCCGCGACAGTAAGGCCGGCTACCGCGAAACGCTTCAAGCCCTCGAGAAAGTCACGACGACTGACCTCGCCATGAACATAACGTGTGTACAGTTCTACCGCTTCCGCGGGCATCTTCATTTTCACTTCTTCGTTTACCTGTTCCTTTACTAGTTGCATGGTGGCTCCTTTTGGTGGGGCGAAGGATATCATTGGTCGCGCTACTTCTGAATAGTCAATTGGCAGACCTTGGCACCCCACTGCCGGCCAGTCTGGATGCCTTAGTCGCTTCGAAGCGCAATGACCGGATTTACCGCCATCGCGCGCCGGGTCGGAATGTAGGCGGCAATGAAGGTGACCGAAGTCAGCATGAGCGAGACGCCGATGAATGTAAGGGGATCGATGGGGTCCACGCCGAACAGCAACGAGGAGAGCAATCGCGTTAGTCCGATTGCGCCAAGCACGCCAATCAGCACACCCAGAATCGAGAGTTTCATGGCGTGACCGAGAACCAGCGTCAAGATGTCGCTCCGGCTCGCGCCGAGGCTTATTCGAACGCCCAGCTCCTGCGTCCGCTGCTCGACAGAATGAGACATGAGCCCATAAATCCCCACCGATGCCAGCACCAGCGCAATTGCTGCGAACACACCCAGCAGCCTCATGCTGATGCTTTCCCGCACAAGCGTTTCGGAGTTCGCGCTTTCGAGCGTGCGGATCCGCGCCACGGCCAGCTGGTTGTCGATTGAAAGAAATTCCTCGCGAACGGCTTCCGTGAGCGTAAACGGCGGCGGCGTGGTGCGAACCATCCACGTGACGGGAATCACTGCGTTCGCAAATGCCACGAACCTGTCCGACAACTGCGCCATGGGGACATACATCACGGGGGGAGCCGGCTGGTTCAGGCCGCTCTCGCGCACGTCCCTGACGATGCCGATGATTTCCCGCGGCGGCTCCTCGAACTGAGGTCCGAGACCCTGGCCGAGGGTCATGCGCTCGCCAAGCGGGTTTTCATTGGGCCAGTATTTCTTCGCCATGGCCTCATTGATGATCATCACAGGCGGCGCAATCAGGCTGTCGCGTTCCGAAAAGGCGCGGCCTCTCGTTACCGGAACGCTCAGCGTTTGGAAATAGTGAGGCCCGATGAATCGCCACTGCTCATCGCCGTTGTAGCGGTCCGTGCCGGAAGGCGGTTTGCTTTCAATCGTGAACGGTAAATCGATACCGACGCCGGTCAACGGAGCGGCGACGGTGGCCGAAGCGCTGAGAACCCCGGGAATACTCTCGATGCGCTGCATAGCCTCCCGGCCGAGATTGTCAATCGCCGCATTCGTGGTGTATCGGCTGCTCGACAACGATGTTTCCATGATAATGATATTGCCCGGTTCAAAACCGGGATCGACGGCGCGGAGCGCGGTTATCGTGCGGATCAACAGCGTTGCGCCAATCAGCAGAATCAGGGCGAGCGCGATCTCGCCGACAACGAGCACCGAACGGGTTCGGTGCTGGCCTGAACTCATTCCCGAACGGGCGCCGGTTTGTTGCAGGACCGAAGACAGATCGGGCCGTGAAAACTGGAGCGCCGGGACAATGCCGAATACGATTCCGGTCAGGACGGAAGCTCCAAGCATGAACGCGAGGACCCGCCAATCCATGATCGACATTTGCGCCAGCGTGCTTCCGAGCTCCGGAATGTTCGCGGTCAGATTTACCAGCGCCTGCACTCCCCAGTAGGCCAGAAATAATCCGGAAGAGCCGCCCGCGACCCCCAGCAGCAGGCTCTCGCTGAGTGACTGCGTCACAAGACGCATACGCGTTGCGCCCAGGGCCGCCCGCACCGCCATCGCCTTCTGCCGGCCGACCCCGCGCGCCAGCATAAGGCTGGCCAGGTTCGCGCACGCGATCAGCAGAACCAGCCCTACCGCGCCCATGAGAATCAAAAGCGTCGGGCGGAATTCGCGAGACATTTGTTCCTGGATTGGAACAGCAGCCACGCCCTCTCCGGCCGACATCCATTCGGGATACTGGCGGCGAAACTGTTCGCCGACCAGTTGAAGTTGAGCGTTGGCCGTATCCAGACTTACTCCCGGCTTCAGGCGGCCGGCAACCGACAGGTAGTGCCCCTGGTTTGTGCTGTTCGGATCGGGCTGAAGAGGGAGCCACATTTCAGCTTCCGGCATTGAACGGAAGCCGGGACCGATAACGCCGATGATCGTGTGCGGCTCATCGCCAATCCCCACCGATCTTCCGACGACGTCTGCCGCGTTTCCAAAGTGCCGTGTCCACAAACCATGGCTGAGCACGACGACCTTTTGGCCGCCGGGCCGGTCCTCCTCCGCCGAGAATGTCCGGCCCATTAACGGCGTGGCGCCGAACAACGGGAAGTAGTCCGCGGATACGTGAATGGCCTTCACCTGCTCCGGATATTCGCTTCCGCGCAGGTTCACGCCGGGTCCCGCAAAGTCAAAGGCGGCCATGTGATCGAGGACCCGGTTTTCGCTCTTCCAGACGTTGAACTTCGGAATCGATACCGAGTCCCCAACACCTTCCGCGAGCTTCCGTCCCACCATGACGATTTCGTCAGCATTGGGATAGGGAAGCGGCCGCAGCAGGAGCGTATTGAGTACAGTGAAGACTACGGTATTGGCCCCGATTCCCAGTGTCAGCACGGCGACCGCAATCAGGGTGAAGGAAGGAGTCTGGATCAGATTCCGCAGGGCCTGGCGCATGTCGAACCAAAGTGTAGCCACGCTATGCCAATACGGACAAGATCAAGAAAAAGTTCAATTCCTCCCCTCGCAAGTGGTCAACCGAGGATCGGAACCGCCTTGAAGTTTAGCGCCAAGGACGAGACTCCGACCCCGGGAGGTTCTATAGTCAGCGGCGGTATTGTTCAGATGTGTCAGCCGGACCTGTAAATCTCCCGGCGGTTACCGACGTAATGGAGATAGAGGCGGCCCTGTTTCGCATCGAATTCGTAGAGCACCCGGTAATCACCGACGCGGAGCTTGAATTCGGATCGGCCGTGGAGTTTTTTGTGCGGGAAACTCTCAAGCCGTGCGCCCATCTCATCTATCTTGCGCTGGACGGCGTCACGGATGGCTGCCGGAAGGGAATCAAATGCTTTGGAAAAAGTCGGCGACGAAATCTGTAGCGCAGCGGCCACGGCCTATTCTGGCTGGCGCGTTGTGTATTGTCCTGCGGCGATTTCGGCGCGTGATTGGTCGAGCCTGGCCTGCACCTCGTCGGTCAATTCCAGGCGTTCCTCAAGGTAATCGTCGATCCATTCACGGATTTCTTCGATTTCCGCACGCGATAGTTTGGGAATAGCTGCTTCAATTTCTTTAACCGTGCTCATAGCGACAAAGATAGCTGAGGCGCGGCTGCTTGAAAAGGTCTTCTTTAGGCATCTCATTCCCCGCCGATGACAGTCACAATATGATCGTCCGCGCCTTCGCCTTTAGCTGTCCATTCGCATTCTGAAAAGCTACCTGTGCTCGTGACCCAAGCCGGGATTCGCCGCGGGAACGGGCGCTTCAGCACTGCGCCCACAGGCAAACACACCAACCCCATATATAATGTCCCCCGAATGAAACGTTCCCTCATCGTCGTGGTTCCGCTGGTTCTTATTTCAGTGCTCGCCGCCGCGAGCCTGATGCCGTATTTGAACCGGCCCTCCGATCTGGACTTCCGCCTGGCGCGTGGCCGGGCGCTCCTGGATGCCCAAGACTACTTAGGCGCGCTGGGAATTCTGCGAGATCTTCCGGTGGGTCAGGCGAATCGGGCGGAAACGCACTCGTACCTCGGGGCGGCTTACTTCAGGCTGCACCTCTATCAGGCTGCGATCAAGGAGTTCGAAGCCGCCATCGGCCAGGGCGCGCGGCGTTCGGATCCCTGGATCGGACTCGCCTCCACGTATCTTCAACTCGGCGACCCTGCAAAGGCGCTCGAGCAGGCCAAAAAGGCCACCGATACCGAGACGCGATCCGCGGAAGCCTGGCTGATGCTGGGACGCGCACACTGGATGCAAAGAGAGTTTGCCGAAGCAGAGAAGGCCGGATTGGAGGCGTTGGAACTGGATCCCAAAAACCCGGTGACCACCGAGCTTCTGCTTCACGTCTATTTCGACCAGAATCAAGCCGATAAATTCCAGGCGTTGCTCGACCGCACCGCACAACCTTCAAAACCCATCCAGGACCTGGCTGTCCGCTTCTACGTTCGCCAGGGGCAGTTCGCCCGCGCTTACGAACTGAAGAATCGCTTCGAGCGGGCCGCGCTGGAAAGATCGATCCTTCAGACCGAACTCCAGCTTCAGCGCGAGCCGGGCCGTTTCGACCTTTATCCACTACTGATCAAGAACATGATCCGGGTGGGGCGGTATACCGATGCGATCGATTATGGATCCAGATATCGCGGCACGGTTCCGATTGATTTCGAACTCGGCAAGGCCTACTCGATGGCCGGCCAGAAAGAGCGGGCGATCCAGTCCTATCGCCGCGCTTCCGGCCAGCTTGTGCATAAACTCTCCGCGGAAATTGCCATGGCCGCGATGACGACAACGGCGGGAGAGGAAGTTCAAAACTGGCGGCAGGCTTACACAGCCGAGCGTCCCGAGCAGGATTACTTCATTCTGGCCAGGCTCGACGGAAGGCTCGAGTCGAATCCGGCGGCGAGCCCCGTGGTTCGGGCATTCATCTACCGGTACGCCGGACTCTTTGACAACGAGTACTACAACAAGGCGGCTGAGGAAGCCTTGAAGGCGCTTGATGCGGATCCGAAAAGTATTGATGCCCTGTTTACAATCGCCACCGCATACCAGCGCCTGGGACGCATTGACGATGCGGAGCGTTACACCGGGCAGGCCGCTGAATTTTATCCGGACAATGCTGAGGCGTGGTCCCGGCTCGGCAATGTCGCAATGGCGAAGAACGAAGCCGCAAAGGTTGCCGATTTAATGGAACGCGCGGTGCGGTTGCAGCCGAACCATGCCGGGTATCTTTACAACTTCGGCTGGATGTACGACCAGACGGGCGATACGGCGCAGGCAACCAGCTACTACCAGCGAGCCATCCGCTCGAGCCCCCTCAGTTTCGAGGCGATGAATAACCTCGCGTTGATCTACAGCGCGGCGGGCCAGCCCGAACTTGCGCTGCCGCTGCTGCGGCAGGCGATCCTGACGGATCCGGAGTCCGAAGCCGCGTACTTCAACATGGCGAACTATTACGTGCGGCAGCGCGAATGGAAGATTGCCCTGGATAATTTTCAGCGCGTACTCGATCTCAACCCCGCCAGCGCTCTTGCGGCCGTCGAAAAAGGGCGCATCCTCCTGGATCTTGGCCGGACGGAAGAGGCGATCGAAACATTCAACTACGCCCTGGAGTTTGATGCCGGCGCCTTCGACGCATACATACTGCTTTCTTCAGCGTACGAAAAGATGGACCACTCCCGGGAAGCCATCGCCGCGGCGGAAGAGGCCCGGCGTATTCGCGCCGATGCTCCTGAAGTAAAGGCGGCGCTCCAGCGGCTCAATCCGCAGAAAGAATCAAATCAGTGATCAGGCGAACAAAGATTGTTTGTACGATCGGACCCGCTTCCGATTCCGAGGAGATGATCGCGAAACTCATTTCCGCGGGCATGAACGTGGCGCGAATCAATTTCTCGCACGGGACACACGACTACCACCGCACGGTTATCCGGCGGATCAAGGAAATACGCAAGGTGCTTCACAAGCCGGTGGCGATTCTTCAGGACCTGCAGGGTCCGAAGATCCGCATTGGAATGGTCCAGGAGGGAATCGTTGAGTTGAAGCCCGGAAAAGAGTTTGTCCTGACGACAAAGACCGTCCCCGGTGACGCCAGGCGGGTGTCGGTTTCGCTGAAGTCGATGCCGGAAGAGGTGGCGCAGGGCCACCCGATCCTCCTCGCCGACGGGAATATCGAACTGCGCGTGGAAAAGGTCATGGGGCAGGACATTCATTGCCGCGTGGTGGTCGGAGGCGTCCTCAGCTCCCACAAAGGGATCAACCTGCCGGCCTCGCAAGTTCACATCAGTTCACTGTCGAAGAAGGATCGCAAAGACATTGTCGTCGGACTGGAGGAAGGCGTGGATGCGATTGCCGAGAGCTTCGTTCGGACTGCGGCGGACGTTATTCGAACGCACCGCGCGATCCGGGAAGCCGGTGGGAACGTTCCCGTGATCGCCAAGATCGAGAAGCATGAAGCCGTCGAAAATATTGACTCCATCGTCGCCGTGGCGCAAGCCATCATGGTGGCGCGCGGCGATCTCGGCGTGGAGATCGACATCGAGCGCGTGCCGCTGGTTCAGAAAATGATCATTCAGAAGTGCAATGCGGTGGGGAAGCCGGTCATTACCGCCACCCAGATGCTGCAGCGCATGGTGGACAATCCGCGGCCGACGCGCGCAGAAGCAACGGATGTGGCGAATGCCATTCTCGACGGCACCGATGCCGTCATGCTTTCCGAAGAGACTGCGATGGGGAAATACCCAATCGAGGCCGTCCTCATGATGGACCGGATCGCGCGTTCGGCCGAGTCTTCGCTGGACATGCGGAGATTCGAAAGAACGACCATCGACTACCGGACGAGCGACGCCATCAGCCGCTCGACTTACTTCATCGCCAAGGAACTCGGCGCCGCCGCCATCATTACGCCGACATGGACGGGCACGACGGCGTGCCTGGTATCGCGTTTCAGACCCATGCAACCCATAGTGGCGACGACGCCGAATGAATCGGCACTCGATTTTCTGTCGCTCGCCTGGGGCGTTATTCCGCTCTTTATTCCACCGGCAGAAACAATGGACGACATCATTCGGTTTTCCATCGACGCTGCCCGCCGCGCAGGCTACATCGAACCCGGCCAGCAGGTTGTTATCACCGGCGGCGTACCCCTCCACCAGGCCGGCGCGACAAATTTCATTCGAGTCGAGCGGGTGGATTAATTCGGGGCCTGGCGGGTGAATTCCCATTTTCCCGGAG
>CAMBFR010000146.1 GCA_945865815.1 Candidatus Sulfopaludibacter sp. SbA3 | reverse complement strand
GTTGTACACCGCGACCGCGAGCTTCTTCTTCGACTTGTCCTGTCCTATGACGTACTGATCGAGGAACTCTTTGATCTCGAGTGGTTTGGGCAGATGTGCGTTGCGGGGAGACGGCTCGTAATTCTGATCTTCCTCAATGATGTCCTGGCAAACGCCGACGCATTCATCACAGATGAAGACCGTGGGTCCGGCAATCAGTTTTCGAACATCGTTCTGACTCTTGTTGCAGAACGAACATCGCAGGACGTCGTCAGTATTTTTCTTCATGTTTATTCAAGTGCTTGTCCTTCTATTTTACACTGAGCCGCTGAAATCCACGTCCAGCGCCGTTCTTAGAGCTATACGCGCTTTGAAATAACTTCGTCGATAATACCATACTCTCTGGCCTGGTCCGCCGTCATGATGTAATCCCGCTCGACGTCTTTTTCGATTCTGTCCACAGGTTGCGAAGTGTGCTTGGCAAGAATCCGATTCAAGATGTCCCTGATCCTCAGAATCTCTCTGGCGTGGATGTCGATGTCGGTCGCCTGTCCCTGCAAGCCACCCAGCCACGGCTGATGTATCAGAATGCGTGCATTCGGAAGCGCAAACCGCTTCTTGGGTGAACCTGCCGCCAGCAGCACGGCGGCCATGCTCGCCGCCTGTCCGACGCAGATCGTGGTCACGTCGTTGCGGATGAACTGGATGGTGTCGTAGATCGCCAGTCCGGCCGTGATCGATCCGCCCGGACTGTTGATGTAGAGCGAAATGTCGCGCTCGGGGTCTTCGGCTTCGAGAAAAAGCAATTGGGCCGTCACGACGTTCGATACGTTGTCGTCGATCGGCGTTCCAATAAAAATGATGCTGTCCCGGAGCAGCCGCGAATAAATGTCGTAAGCGCGCTCGCCCCGGTTGGTTTGCTCGACCACCATCGGTATCAGCGTGTTGTATTGTTCATTCTTCATTTAGAGCACTACCTTAATTCTCAAGTTAGGGCATTGGCGGGTCAATCGGTTTTACTGGAAGGCTGGAGCGTTGCCCGTTCCTGCAGAAAATCCAGAACTTTCTTGTTTCGGATCTGTCCTCTGAGTCTGTCAAGTCCGGTGTCCCGGTTGAGGACCTCCATTACCTTCTCTCTGGCACGATTCGTTTCGGCAACGATCCTCTGCACTTCAGCTTCGACTTCCTCATCGGTTGACCCGATGCCTTCCTTGTCGGAGATGAAGTCGAGAATCAAAGATCCTTTGACGTCCCGTGTCGCCTGCTTGCGCTGGTCTTCCTGGATTTTGCCCCAGTCGACATCGAGCCTTTCCGGATTGATGCCCTGCCGTGAGAGATCGCGCAGGAGCCGCTGAACCCGAATCTGCAGCTGCCGCTTCACAAGCGTGTCCGGAACTTCAAACTCGTTGTTGTCTTCAAGCCATTCGAGGAGCTTCTCACGCAGTTGCTCCTGGGCGTGTTCTTTCTTGTGCTTCTCGAGGTCCTGCCGGACTTTCGCCTTCAAGTCATCAAGCGTCTTGTAGTCGCCCAGTCCTTGCGCGAACTCGTCATTGATGTCGGGAACCTTCTTCTCCTTGATGGCTTCAACTTTGACCTGGTACTGGACGGTTCTTCCGGCCAGCTTCTTTTCGGGGTAGTCCGGCCGGTAACTGACTGGAAAGGTCTTTTCGTCTCCCGGACTGGCGCCCAGAAGATTCTCGCTGAATTCCTTCAGGGTCGTCCGGCCGCCGATTTCACAGACGGCCTTCTCGGCAGTCAGAGGCGGCTCTTCCGATCCCGGCACGGTTCCGGAAAATGAGATTTCCGCAAAGTCGCCTTCCCTTGTAGGACGTTGTTCCTCGACGGGCGCCAGTTCGGCCATGTCTTCCTGAAGCCGTTTCAATGCCGCTTCGATCTCCGGTTCCTCCACGGTAATCGAGACTTCCTCGCCAGGAATGCCGACGTAATTACTCACGTTGAGTTGAGGGTAAATCTCAAAGACAGCCTTGAAGCGAAGCGACTGGCCAATCGTATAGTCGATCCCCTCAAACTGTGGCGAGTCGACGATATCCAGTGCGCGGCTTTGGGCCGCTTCTGAGAAGTACTTCGGCAGCAGGTGCTGCATCATCTCGGAAACGATCTCCTCCTTGAAACGGTTCCGCACCACATGGATCGGAGCCTTTCCCGGACGAAAGCCCGGCACCCGGGCCTTTCGCGCGAATTCCCGCGCGATGCTCGTCATCTGCTCGTCGACCACATCCTGGGGAATCTCGATGTCGAGATTCTTCTTAACTTCGCTGACGTCGATTAGTTCTGCTTTCATTGACTGATTGATCCCCATGCGAAAGGAGGGACTCGAACCCTCATGGGTTACCCCACTGGATCCTAAGTCCAGCGCGTCTGCCAATTCCGCCACTCTCGCGATAGATTTGATTGTGCGGACCCATTACGTTGCTGTCAACTCCGCTTTCCAGTTGCCAAGCGATTCGACGACCGCCATCATAGCCGGACTATGGGTGCATCCAACAAAGTCGCAATCGTTACAGGGGCCGGAACCGGTATCGGAAAATACGCGGCAATCGGGCTCGTCAGGGACGGGTATTCGGTCGCTCTCGCCGGCCGGCGTGCCGCGTTGCTTGAAGAAACTGCGAAAGAGGCCGCAGCGTTTGGTGCGCAAACCATCGTTGTGCCGACGGACGTGGCCAATCCCGAAGCTGTTCGCGCGTTGTTCGCCAGGACAAAGGAAGCATTCGGCAGGCTTGACGTTCTCTTTAACAACGCCGGGGCGGGGACCCCGGCCATCGCTTTGGAGGACCTTACCTACGAGCAATGGCAGAAGGTCGTGGACGTCAATCTTACCGGCGCGTTTCTTTGTACGCAGGAAGCCTTCAGAATCATGAAGGCCCAGACGCCACGGGGTGGCCGCATCATCAATAATGGTTCGATTTCAGCGTCTGTGCCGCGGCCGAAGTTCACGCCCTATACGGCCACCAAGCACGGGCTAACCGGCCTGACCAAGTCCACGGCGCTTGAGGGCAGGGAATTCGATATCGCCTGCGGCCAGATCGACATTGGAAATGCCGAAACGAAAATGACCGCAAAAATGAAGACCGGCGTTTTACAGGCGAATGGAACACTGGCAGTGGAACCGACAATAGACGTCGACCACGTCACCCGCGCCGTGCTCTACATGGCCAATCTGCCTCTCGATGTGAATGTGCAGTTCATGACCATCATGGCTACCAAAATGCCGTTTATCGGGAGAGGGTGATTTTGATTTGCGGAGCGGATAAGCGAGCTGGCCACAGGCCGCCGCGCGGCGCGCGATTTCTTTTTGGGCTTTTCGCCGCCCGTTCTTTAGCGTTCGAGCCGAAGGCTCAAACGATGGGCCGTGCCGGGGAATTGTCGATCTTCAACAGCAGCGAGTCGCGCGCGGTCTCGGGCGAAACGGTGAGCGTGTCCTGTATTCCATCCGCGTAGACGTAGTCCACGACGAAGCCGTCGCTCAGGTCGCGGGCGGAATATATAACCCGGATCTCGTGGGACGTCCAACGAACTCCGGACGAATCCTCGTAGGTCTTCGGTTCCTCGTCATACGACACCGGACGGATCTCCGTCTTGTCGGGCAACGTCACGCGAACGCTCTGGCAGCCCAAAAGCTTCATCAGGTCCGGGTCGCCGCATCGAATCTGGACGGTGTCCAGACGATCCTCGGGAGACGGCGCGTAACGCGGGTTGACGGCGGTCTTGTAGGCGATTTCGGCTCGGTTGCTGAAGACGAGGACCTTCATGCTCCCGTGGTCGTATTCGGCGAGTCCCGTGAAGTCATACGGAGATTTCTCCCTCGCCATCTTCTGAATCTCGGTTATGGCGGGGTCGTTGAGCAGTGGAACGGGCTCTCGCGCAGGAGGCCGCTGAGAAGCCATCAGCGGGATGCCGGCTGCCAAGCCGAGGATTATCGCGACTCGCATGAATCTCACGTTACCCCCATGCATCAGGTCGATCAAGAAAATCATGGAGTGCGGCGGAACTACTCCGGCAGCCAGTCACTATTCTCCGGCCAGCCTCTTCGGGGAGCGGGTGACTTTTGCTTTATGGCTGCGCCCTATCGGGCTTGCATTCGCAGCCGCTCATGTTCGATGAGCGCGCGAAGGCTCGCTGAGATCTCAACAGCGTAAGGCCTTTGGGCCGGATCCAGTTGAAGAAGATCGGCAGGAAGTTTCTGCAGGTTTGCGTGTGTTCTCTCCCTTGCCGACTGAAGAGTGCCCCTGCCGGCCGCGGTGCGTTGTCCGCCTTCCATGACCTTTACCAATAGCGGTTCTCCACCGAGTTTCTCGTCATGAAGCCCGATCACGTCGTGATCGTTCCGGCGAAATATCTGTTTCCGGCCCGGCATAGTGACTTTATCCGCGGAGAACTTCATTCGTGGATGGCCATCGTATTCGACGAGCTTGTAGGCGTTGTCCAGATACGGGGCGTCGGCCGAGACGGCCATCTTCGCGCCCACTCCGAAGCCGTTGATCGGTGATCCGGCGCCAACGAGGTCGCGGATCGTGTACTCGTCCAGGCTGCCGCTTGCGAAGATCTCAACCTTTTGCAGTCCTGCCGCATCCAGAATTCGCCGGGCTTCCCTGGAAAGCACCGTCAAATCTCCCGAGTCGAGGCGAATCCCACGAACACGAAAGTCTTTCCCCAATTCACGGGCAAGTTCGACGACGTGATCGACGCCCCTTAGCGTGTCGTATGTGTCCACGAGGAGAATCGTGTCCGGATAGCTCATGAGGAACCTTCTGAACGCATCCATCTCGTCGCCATGGGCCTGTATGAAGCTGTGTGCCATTGTGCCCGCGACAGGTATTCCATAGGCGCTGCCCGCAAGAGTGTTCGAGGTAGCATCCACTCCGGCTACGTAAAAGCCGCGCGCGAATTTCAGGCCGGAATCCAGCCCCTGCATGCGGCGCAGGCCGAAGTCGACGACGGTGCGTCCCGCGGCGGCAGTAACAACGCGGGCGGCCTTTGACGCGGCAAGCGTCTGGCAATGGAACGTGTTCATCAGAAAAGTCTCGATGAGCTGCGCCTGCGGAATCGGCGCTACGACTTCGATGAGCGGCTCATTGGCAAAAACGAGCGTGCCTTCCGGTACGGCGTAAGCGTCGCCCGTAAATCGGAAGCTGCGCAGGCTCTCAAGGAAGGCATCGCTGAACCGGCCGAGTGACTTGAGGTAGAGCAGGGCGTCGGACGAGAAGTGGACGGTTTCGAGGTAATGCAGGGCGTCGTCCAGGCCGCATGCGACGAGGTAGTTTCGAGTGGGAGGCAATCGCCTCACAAAAAGATCGAATACCGAAGCGCCGTTCATGCCGAGGTCGAAATACGCCTGGAGCATCGTCAGCTCGTAGAGATCGGCGGCGAGTACTGCGTTCTCGTCGTTTACCCAGGCGCCGTCCACGTCAAGCCACCCGCTCGACGATTACGCCGGCGTCACGCATTTCCTGAAGAGCCTTATCGCCGTCTTCCGGGCGGATGTTGACGGGAAAGGTGCCCTCCGCAATGAGATGTACCTCGATGCCGAGCTGAGCCGCATCCATCGCCGACGCCTTGACGCAGTAGTCCTGCGCAAGTCCGCCTATCCAGAGCCTTCGAGTGCCGGCATCACCCAGCAATTCGGCCAGCCCGGTGCCGCCGAAAGCGGAATAGGAATCCTTGTCGGGATCGATGCCCTTGCTGACGACCTGTGCCTCGCCGGGAAGCGTAAGGCCGGAATGAAACTCGGCTCCCGGTGTGTGCTGCACGCAGTGTGGCGGCCACGGCCCTCCCCGGTCTTTAAAGCTGACATGGTTTGCCGGATGCCAGTCGCGGGAGGCAAACACAGGAATGCTTTCATGCCGTGCCTTTTCAATCCATCGGTTGAGTACGGCGACAACCTCGTCTCCCCGTGGCACGGCCAGGGCGCCGCCGGGGCAGAAGTCATTCTGCATATCCACGATCAGCAAGGCGTCGCCCGCTTCAAACCGTTCCATCGTTACTCCTGTCTGCACGCTATTTTTGCACGTTGCGATAGATTTCCGGGTGACGTTTCGGAGGCAGTCCACTAGACTTAGCCGCCATGCGCAGCTTCCTTACGCTAACTGCGATCACAGTTCTGCTGGTGGCCGGCGCCGCCGCGCAGGAGAACACGAACACGACGAAGTCCGGCGTGAAGTACACCGACCTCAAGACCGGTACCGGCGAACAGGCCACGAGAGGCTCCATTGTCCTGGTGCACTACACCGGCTGGCTGTATGTCAATGGCGCCCGGTCCCGGCAGATTGACAGCTCGGCCGGCCACGAGCCACTGAGACTCAGGCTCGGCAGCCGCGAGATCATCAGCGGCCTTGACGAAGGTATCGAAGGAATGAAAATCGGCGGCAAACGTGACCTGATCATTCCGCCCAATATGGGTTACGGCGCCGAAGACATCGAGAACGGACTTATCCCGCCTTTTTCGACGCTGGAATTCGAAGTGGAACTCGTGAGGATTACGAGGTAATTCGGAGATCTGGGGACAGACTCCGAATTACGAAGTTCAGGAATTCGGAGTCTGTCCCCAGATCTCCGAACCTCTCCATCATGTCCCAGAAGCGCTACGTACAATTGATTCTCCTGCTCGGGTTCATTACTGCGCTGGCGCCTCTGTCTGTGGACATGTATCTGCCCGCGCTGCCTGCGCTGGCTGTGGCTTTTTCGAGTGACGCGGGACGCGTTCAGCTTTCGCTGGCGTCTTTTTTCCTCGGGTTTGCCGTCGGACAGCCCTTCTATGGGCCGATTGCCGACCGGTTTGGCCGCAAGCGGCCGCTATATGCCGGGTTATTCCTGTTCTCGGCGGCTTCACTCGGATGCGCCCTGGCCACTTCCATCAACACCCTGATCGTCCTGCGTTTCTTTCAGGCGCTAGGCGCATGTTCCGGCCAGGTGATTTCCCGCGCCATCGTGCGCGATCTGTTTGAGCCTCACGAAACCGTCGACGTCTTTTCAACCCTGATGTTGGTCATAGGCCTCGCTCCCATGCTTGCTCCGCTGGTGGGCGGACAGGTTCTGACCTGGTTTGGATGGCGAGCCATTTTCTGGATCCTGATGAGTCTCGGGTGCGTGGGGTTGTTGGCGACGGCCGCGGGTTTTCCGGAGACGGGCGCTGCGGGCAGGACCACATCGTTGTCATTGGGGAGAAGCTTGCGTGTCTATGGTGATCTTCTCAGGGATCGGAGATTTGTCGGCTATTCGTTGACCGGCGGGCTCGGTATGGCCGGAATGTTCGCGTATATCGCGGGGTCTCCTTTCGCATTCATCGAACTCTTTGGTCTGAGCGCCAATGCCTTTGCAGTCTTCTTCGGAGGCAATGCCCTGGGATTTGTTCTCGTGGCCCAGTTGAACATCCGGCTTGTGAGGCGATTCAAAACGGACGCGGTCATCCGGGCAATCCTGGCGGTTCAGGCAATCGCCGGCATTTTACTGCTTGCCGGGACGATGGCCGGAATTCTTGGCTTGTACGGCACGGGTGTTCTCCTGTTTATCTACGTCGCTTCGATCGGATGCCTCTTCCCAAACACAACCGCGATGGCGATGGCATTCCATCGGGAGAATGCCGGCAGCGCCTCGGCGCTTCTGGGGACGATGCAATTCTCACTGGCGGCCGTTGCCACCGCGGCCGTGGGATCGGCCAATCACGGCACGCCATTGCCAATGGCCGCAGCCGTTGCGGTGTGCGGGGTTTGTGCCTTTGTCTTGTACCGCGCGTTTGTTAATGTTCAATACGAATCTTAAATAGAGGAGAAGAAAAATGAAGTCACGACTACTGACCTTGGCGCTCGTTTTTATTGGAACCCTGGCGATTGCGATCGCGCAAGGCCAGGCCCCTTTCAACCCGACCGCATCGGACACGGAAAGAACCACTGCCGGGGATTTGAAGATCACACCGGTCCAGCATGCGAGCGTCATGCTCGAATTCGCCGGCAAGGTCATTCAGGTCGATCCTGTGGGTGACTTTTCGAGGATGAACAAGCCTGCGGACTTGATTCTCATTACCGACATCCACGGGGATCACATGAGCGCTCCCGCCGTTGCGCAGCTCAGGAAAGCGGGTACGATCGTGATTGCTCCGGCAGAGGTGCAAAAGACGATTACCGAGGCGAGAGTCATGAACAACGGCCAGACGCAGACCGTGAACGTTGGCGGAACCAACATTCAGATCGAAGCCGTGCCCGCCTACAACCTGACCCGCGGCCCCTCTGCCGGACAGCTGTACCACACGAAGGGCCGTGGCAACGGCTATGTCCTGACGCTCGGTGGAAAGCGGATCTATATGTCGGGCGATACGGAGTGCGTTCCCGAGATCAAGGCGCTCCAGAACATCGACGTCGCCTTCCTGCCGATGAATCTTCCGTTCACGCAGACTGCCGAAGAGGCCGCCGCATGCGTGAAGGCCTTCCGGCCGAAGGTCGTCTATCCATATCACTACCGGGGTATGGAACTCGCGCCGCTGTCGGCCGGCCTGCGCACCGAGAATGGCATCGAAGTTCGTCTGCGCAACTGGTACTAGACGCGCTTTTCGTTCTACCTGTGGGCGCGGGGCTTC
>CAMBFR010000145.1 GCA_945865815.1 Candidatus Sulfopaludibacter sp. SbA3 | reverse complement strand
GTGGCCCATGATGGGGTAGATAATTCCGACCATTACCAAACTGAAGACCATGAAACTGCCGAATTTGATTCGTTCGGCCACGGCGCCGGAAACGATCGTTGCTGCCGTACCGGCGAATACCAACTGGAAGAAAAATTTCGCATCCAGCGGCACTCCGGTCCAGTTCAGTGAACCGAAGATCCCCTGGTACGCTTCGCCCATTGCCGGGCTGTTGTCGGCGCCGCTGACGAACCATCCCGAAAGACCTATGAACGGGTTGCCGTCACCAAACATCAATGCGAACCCAACCGCCCAGAAGGCCAGACAGGACATGCCGAACACGATGACGTTCTTGGATAGGATGTTCACCGCGTTTTTCGCGCGGCAGAGGCCGGTTTCCAATAATGCGAACCCGGCATTCATGAAGAAGACCAGCGCCGCAGTGATCACAACCCATACGGTGTCGGCGGCAATTTTGAGATCGGCTGGCTCCTGAGCAAAGACACCAGAGAAAGTCCCGGCCATCAACAGAAGCGGAAGGCTCTTGAGAACAGCTTTTCGAAGCATTTTTTCGACTCCTTAAGAAAAAATCGCGTAAAAACAAAAACGCCCAGAATCGAGCTTTCTTGCTCAACACTGGACGTCATCGTCCGTAAAGGACTTCTTTGTCTGGTTTCGAGAATAGTCAGCGTGCCAGACTCGGCACCGGACTTTCAGCGCTGCGACCCCTTCGTCGCCGCGAAAACTGACAATTTTGTACCGGAACCGAATTGGGATGTCAAGACGATTTTGCAACAACTCGACTCCGCGAGCCCCGCTTTCAAGAATCGAAGCTGCTCATCTCATCTGCTGCGGTTGCGCCGCAATCGAATAAATTTGTATTGACAGCGGTGTAATGGGTGACGAGAATCGGTCAGGTTCACGATGTCGTGTACCTGATCCATACTCTCCCAGACAACGAAGTCTGTTCGACACCGACGTCCATTTCGCAGCCAGCGGCTCGAGTGGGCGTTTTTATTTTCGGTGGCTGTGACCAGGTTCGGCAGAGTACACGGCCGTGAATTTAAACCGTACTTCGACATTTAGAGGTCGCCAATGAAACTTCTGAAAACAATCATTCGCCCAAACAAGCTGGACGAAGTCAAAGATGCCCTCACCAAGCTCAAAGTGACCGGCATGACCGTCACCGAGGTTCGTGGGCACGGTCGGCAGAAAGGGCATAAAGCCATCTACCGTGGAACGGAGTACAGCGTCACACTCCTTCCCAAGATCATGGTTGAGATCGTGATCCCAGACGAGATCGTGGACGAGGTTCTCAAAGCAATAATCGAGACCGCGCGTACGGGTGAAATCGGGGACGGACGTGTTTTCGTCTTACCCGTCGAGCAGGGATATAACATCCGGACCGGCGAAAAAGACGTCCTGTAGAACGGCGGGAAATCGGGGACCGTGAGCAATTTCTGTTTTCCAGATTGCTCACTGTCCCCAAGTTTCCGTTTGAATTTCCTCCTCACTCGCCGCTATTCCTTCCTGTGTTATTCTCCAATTCATGATTGTCATGAAGTTTGGCGGCACCTCCGTGGAAAACGGCGCCGCGATAGACCGGGCCTGCAGCATCGTTGGAGAGAGAATCTCGCGACGACCGTTCGTCGTTGTTTCAGCGCTGGGAGGCGCCACCAACGGGCTTCTTCAGGCGGGTGAACTCGCCTCGCGCCGGGAACTCGACCAGGCGCTTGCCATAGCCGACACCCTCGAAACCCGCCATACCGAACTGCTCCCTTCAACCGCCTCCGAGTTCGCGCGCCTTCGCGAACTGCTCCGGGCGCTTTCAGCAATCGGCGAATTCTCGGCGCGCACCCAGGATCTCATTGCGTCATACGGAGAAGCGCTGTCGTCGTTAATCTTCACCGAAAAGCTCAGACAGCACGGTTACCAGGCCGCGCACGTGGACGCGCGGCAATGCATCGTTACCGACGACAACTTCAGCAAAGCTGCTCCTGTCCCGGATGAGACAGCGGCCCGGCTCGAGAGGCTGGCACGGCCTCATATCGAAGCAGGCCGCATAGTTGTCATGGGCGGATACATCGGCTCGACGGCTGCGGGAGTCACAACAACGCTTGGCAGGGGCGGATCCGACTACAGCGCGGCAATCGTCGGCGCTGCAATGAACGCCGAAGAGATTCAGATCTGGACCGACGTCGATGGCATGCTGACTGCCGACCCGCGCGTTTTCTCCGGCGCGTGGAAGGTCAAGGAAATGTCGTTTGCGGAAGCTTCGGAGCTGGCTTACTTCGGAGCGAAGGTACTGCATCCGATGACGGTTCTCCCCGCCGTCGAAAAGAAGATTCCCGTCTATATCCTGAACTCGAAGAGGCCGGCCGGGACCGGCACGCGGATCACCGCCGAACCGCGGCCCTGCCGGAATCTCATCAAATCCATCGCGTGCAAGAGAGGAATTACGGCCGTGACGGTGTCTTCGTCACGAATGCTGATGGCTCACGGTTTTCTTCGAGCGCTGTTCGAAGTGTTCGACCGGCATCGCACACCCGTGGATATGATCGCGACCTCCGAGGTCTCTGTGTCGCTCACGCTCGACAACACCTCCAGACTGGACGAGATCGTGGAAGACCTGCGGGCGCTTGGCGAAGTGAAGGTCGATCGGAATATGTCGCTGATTTGCCTGGTTGGCAACAATCTGAAATATACGCCGGGAATCGCCTACCGGGCGTTCGGCAGTATGCGCGACATCAACATCCTGATGATTTCCCACGGCGCTTCGAACATCAATTTCAGCTTCACCGTTGACGACAAGGATGCCAATGCGGCCATAGAAAAGCTGCACTCGGATTTCTTCCGGGAATTTGATGCGGAAGTTTTCGAGCCTGTATAAGCGCGGCTGCGGCTGGATGATGCACTTAATCAGTCTGATAGCCAGTCGGTTAATCTTTGCACTAAACGACCATGGATAAAACAACCCGTTCTATAGCCCGACCCGGCGCAATCTCAAGGCATTGGCGATCACCGAGACCGAACTGAAAGTCATGGCGCCGCTCGCGAGCATCGGGCTTAGCAGCACGCCCGTCACGGGATACAGAATGCCGGCCGCAATCGGGATTCCGGCTGCGTTGTAAACGAAGGCGAGAAACAGGTTCTGGCGGATGTTCTTCATCGTCGCGTGGCTCAGAATCCGGGCCCGTTCGATGCCGCGCAAATCGCCGCGGAGCAAGGTAATGCCCGCGCTCTCGATTGCAACGTCGGTCCCGGTACCCATCGCGATTCCGACGTGCGCCTGTGCGAGGGCGGGTGCGTCATTGATTCCGTCTCCAGCCATCGCGACAATCCGGCCCGCGGCTTGAAGCTGCATGACTACTTCCCGCTTCTGGCCGGGCAGCACTTCTGCGCGGACCTCATCAATGCCCAGTTTGCGAGCGACGGCATTTGCAGTAGTTGCGCTATCCCCGGTCAACATGACAATTCGGATTCCCGCACGGCGAAGCCTGTCAATAGTTGCCGGCGTCGATTCCTTTACAGGATCCGACACACCGATCAATCCCGCGATCCTTCCATCCACTGCAAGAAACACGACGGTTTGTCCGTCGCCCCGGAGTAGTTCGGCTTTCTGCTTCAGATCCCCTGGATCGATGTTGCGATCGAGAAGCAGAGTCAGGTTTCCGAGTACGACTTCGCGGCCTTCTACGGAACCGATGACTCCTTTACCTGTCAGAGAATGAAAACTCTCAGGCGTCGACAGGGACAGCTTCCTGTCCTCCGCCGCTTGCACAACTGCGCCGGCAAGGGGATGCTCACTGCCCTTCTCCAGACTCGCCGCAAAACGCAGCACTTCCAGTTCGCCCAAACCGGATGCGCCGGCCGCCATAATGGCGGCAATGCGCGGTTTGCCTTCCGTCAGTGTTCCGGTTTTGTCCACAACGAGCGTGTCCACTTTTTCCATGACCTCGAGCACTTCGGCATTCTTGATAAGGATGCCGGCCGTAGCGCCGCGGCCCACACCGACCATGATCGACATCGGCGTCGCAAGTCCCAGCGCGCACGGGCACGCGATGATCAGCACCGCGACCGCATTGAGCAGGCCGTACGCGAAACGAGGCTCGGGACCGGCCAATGCCCACGCTACAAACGTAATGACGGCAACGAGTATCACCGCTGGAACAAAGTAACCAGACACAGAGTCGGCCAGTCGTTGGATAGGGGCGCGGCTGCGCTGTGCCTGGTTCACCATCTGGACGATCTGGGCGAGCAACGTGTCACGGCCGATGCGTTCGGCGTTCATGATGAAAGTGCCGTGCCCATTGATGGTTCCACCAATCACGCGGCCATTCGGCTCCTTTTCGACGGGAATGGGCTCGCCCGTAATCATCGATTCGTCGACGGAGCTCCGGCCTTCGAGAACGACCCCGTCGACGGGAACCTTTTCACCGGGCCGGACTCGCAGCTTATCGCCGACGCGGACCTGATCCAGCGGAATGTCCTCGTCGATGCCATCGGATACCCTTCTTGCGCTCTTGGGAGCAAGGCCGAGAAGAGCCTTGATCGCATTTCCTGTGCGGTTGCGGGCGCGCAGTTCGAGCACCTGCCCAAGCAACACCAGGGCGGTGATTACCGCAGCAGCCTCGAAGTACACGGGGGGGCGTCCGTTAGCGAGTCTTAAGCTCTGCGGAAAAATCTCCGGGAAGACTGTTGCAACCATGCTGTAACCATAAGCCGTACCCGTTCCAACGCTGATCAGCGTAAACATGTTCAGGCTGCGATTCACGATCGAAGCCCAGCCCCTTTCGAACAATGGCCATCCTGCCCAGACGACAACCGGCGTTGCCAGTAACAATTGGACCATGGGAAGGCTGATGGTCTCCGCCATGCCGAGAACCAATACCGGAACGCTCAGGACAGCCGCGATCCAGAAACGGCGGGTCATGCTTACAAGTTCGGGATTGGCTTCTTCTTCAGCAGTGATGACCTCGGGCTCCAGAGCCATACCGCACTTCGGGCATATGCCGGGTCCATGCTGACGAACCTCCGGGTGCATGGGGCAGGTATAAATGGCGCCGGTGGAGACTTCGGGTTTCGGAGAGCCCAGAAAGCTTTCGGGGTCTGAGCGGAAGCGGTCCAGACAGCGGGGAGCGCAGAAGTAGTACCGCTTGCCACGGTAGTCGTAGTGCGCGATCGCGGTCTCGGGCATGACTTTCATGCGGCAAACCGGATCAGTCTCGAAGACCGGCGGCGATGAGGGCTCTGAATCAAAAGAGCCGAGATGAACGAGGTCGCTCACCTCTCGATTATACCGAACTTAGATATCTCGTTTTTGAGCTGCTTTCTTCTGGTATGCGCGAACAGCGAAATAGGAAATCGTGCCAAAGATAAGGTAGGGCGCCGCCAGCAGCAGCACGATGCCTTTGCGGAATCCTCCGGCGATGGCGCGGCCCTCCGCGGAAGACTCCAGCGCCGTCCTGCACATGGCACATTGCGCCCAAGCGGATGTTTCCAGCAACAGAAATACACCTGCCAGAAAAAAGATCGCAATCAGCGCTTTCTTCATCTTCTTCATCAGCGCAGCATGAGCACGTGAGTCGCGGAGCCGCGCGTCTCGGGGAATGTGAACGCGAGGAGGATGATCGCCAGGATCAATGGAGCAAATGTCAGCATCACAAGGTTGAGTTTCTCAAACTGGAGATGCATGAATATCATGGCGATCAGGACGATCTTCGCCAGTGTGACGGTCACCAGCAGAAATGCCTTGAGACCCGCGCCCAAAGGCGCGTATCCCATTCCCAGCGCCAGCAGCGTCAGCACGAGCAACCAGAACCACGTTTTAAGATACTGCTTGTAACCAACCGGATGTGCATGTTCAGACATCAGTCCCTCACATTAAATAGAAGAATGCGAATACGAAAACCCAGACCACGTCAATGAAATGCCAGTACAGGCCGGCGTTCTCAACGCTGTCGGCCGAGTATTTGCCCATTGCAGCCCGTATGGCGACAACGGCGAGGATGAAGACTCCGCTCAAGACGTGGAACCCATGGAATCCAGTGATCAGAAAAAAGCTGGCGGCAAATTGAGCGACGCCCCAGGGATTGGACGTCAGCGTCGCGCCCTCCCCGATAAAGTGAGACCACTCATAAACCTGGCAGCCAAGGAAGATGATTCCACCGCCGATAGTGAGTACGAGGAACTTGAATGCCGCTTTCGCGTCGCCCGCCCTGGCGGCGCCCACTGCGCAGGCCATGACGGCGCTGCTGGAAATGAGCGCAAACGTCATGAACGTAATCAGCCGCATGTCGAAGACCTGGGTCTGGTCTGGCCACTCCGGGCTGATCGATCGCATGAAGCCATATGCGACGAGGAATCCGGCGAACGTGAGTGCGTCGGAGATGATGAAGATCCACATCATGAACTTGCTCCAGCTGGTGCCGAAAGGCGATTTGCCTCCGCCCCAATCCGAAGCAAGAATCCGTTGCTGTTCCGCTATGCTCGCATCCATCCAACTTCTCCTTTAAGCTAAGCCAGGACCAATAACATAAATAGATAAAGCCACAGACCGTCCATGAAGTGCCAGTAAGTCGCGCAGAGCTTGAGCGGTTCGCAATTGAAGACGGTCAGCCGATTCCGGAACGCCATCCGGAACACGTAACCCATCGCAATTACTCCACCCACAAGATGAACGCCGTGAATTCCGGTCAACAGGTAAAAAAACGAACTGTGCAGCGTCGATGGAAGATAGACGCCGGCATTGACGAGCTGCTGCCACGCGGCGAGCTGACCCACGAGAAACGCCAGCCCGAGCGCGGCGCTCACGGCAATCCATCGTTTCATTGTCTGAATCCGGTTCCCGCTTACAGCGCGGCGCGCGAGATCGATAGTGAAGCTGCTGGCCACGAGGATGATCGTATTGAGCCAAAGAAGCCCGGGCAGGTCGATGTTCTGCCACGACGGAGCGCCTCGAAGCACGATGTATGCGCTTGAGAGCCCGGCAAACAGCATGACGATGCCCGTCATCAGAACCCACAGGGCAATCTGCTCCTTCGAGAGCGGGAACGAAGAGTACGGTTCTCCCGAGCCGCCGTCTCCATCGCCCGGGGGCGCCGGAGGCGGCGGTACGATTCCGTTGTTCTCTATTTCCTCGGTTACTACAGGCATAAGACACTCTTTCGTATCCGCGCCCTTTATGGGCGCGCGCGGGCATAAAGCCCGCGGCTACTTTTTCGCGACCACAGGCGCCGAGGTCTGCGGCAGGTAATCCTCCGCCTGGTCCGGGACGCTGTAATCAAAAGCCCAGCGGTAAACCGTCGGCAACTCTCCGCTCCAGTTTCCATGTCCCGCCGGAGTACTGGTTGTCCATTCCAGCGTTGTTGCGTGCCACGGATTCCGTTCCGACGTGGCCTTCCCGCCGAAGATGCTCCAGAAGAAATTGAACAGGAAGATCAACTGGGCAGCCCCCAGGATGAATGCCGCGATCGTAATGAAAACATTAACCGGCTGCTGACTCTGCAGGAACAGGTACTGCGTCGGGTCGTACAGGCGTCTCATCTGGCCGCCGATACCGAGAGTGTGCATGGGAAAGAACACGCAATACACGCCGATAAACGTCAGCCAGAAGTGAACCTTGCCGAGCGTCTCGTTCATGAACCGGCCGAACATTTTCGGGAACCAGAAATACAGGCCGGCGAATGCGGCAAACAGCGGGGCGATCGCCATTACCAGATGGAAGTGCGCAACGACGAAGTATGTATCCTGGAGTTGGATATCGGCCGCCGATGTTCCCAGGAAGATTCCGCTCAAGCCGCCGCTCACAAACATTGAAACGAAGCCCAGGGAAAACAGCGCCGCACTGGTAAACCGGATACGGGCACCCCAGACCGTGCCCAGCCAGTTAAAAGTTTTGACCGCGGAGGGCACCGCGATGAGCAGCGTTGTCAGGGTGAACACGGAACCCAGGAACGGGCTCATGCCGCTGATGAACATGTGATGGCCCCAGACGATGAAGCTGAGAACCGCAATCGCGACCATCGAGTACACCATCATGCGATAGCTGAAAATCGGCTTCCGGCAGAAGGTAGCCAGAATATCGGAAGCCATGCCCATCGCCGGCAGGATCACGATGTAAACCTCGGGATGGCCGAAGAACCAGAAAAGGTGCTGCCACAACAGCGGATGCCCGCCTGAGTGCATCACCACGCCGGCTTGCGTCACGAGTCCGGCCGGGACAAAGAAACTGGTCCCCCCGGCTCTATCGAACACCAGCAGAATCGCGGCGGCCAGGAGAACAGGAAATGCGAGAAGACCGAGGATGGCCGTGATGAGCAGGGACCACTGGGTCAGGGGCAGCCGCATCATCGAGAGACCCCTGGTCCTCATGGTCAGGATCGTGGTGACGTAGTTCAGGCCGCCCATGAGTCCGGACACGGTGAACAGCGCAAGCGCCGTCAGCCAGAGCGTCATGCCCAAACCCTGGCCGGGACCAAATTCGGACACAACGCTGAGCGGAGCGTAGGCGGTCCATCCACCCAGTGGCGCGCCGCTGGTCACGAACAGCGCCGAGAAAATAACGATGCACGAGAGCAGGAATATCCAGTACGAAAGAGCGTTCAGGAAAGGAAACGCCATGTCGCGCGCGCCGATTTGCAGGGGGATAAGAAAGTTTCCAAACCCGCCGGTCAATACAGCGGTAAAGAGAAAGAACACCATGATGGTTCCGTGCATCGTAACCATCG
>CAMBFR010000144.1 GCA_945865815.1 Candidatus Sulfopaludibacter sp. SbA3 | reverse complement strand
AGAAAGAAGAAGGCAGCCTGATGGAAATGTGCAAAACCCTGCTGGGTTTCGCACATTTCCACAGGCACGGCGGCGATGAACTTAAAACAACAAAACCGGACAGATCACTTGCTACAAAAACCGGACATTTCTACTTGCTACCGACACGAGCGCCAAAATTTGGCGGTGGGGTCATTTGAAATTGGACGAATCCTGCACTTCAAATCCGAAATCCCGAAATTTTCAATTGGACTGGCGATCTTCCACGGGTTCATGCGGTCCAATCTGATATTTCAGATTTCGGATTTGAGGTGCAGGATTCGTCCAATTTTAAAAATGTCCGCTAGTGGCTCATCGCGTAAACGACGTAGTTGATTCCCAGACGGATCGCCTGGGAGCTGTCCTTGAGGGGCTTGTCTCCGTGGTCCAGATATTTCCAGAAGTCGCCGATGTCGTTATTGTAATTGGCGATTAGTTGCAGGTTCCCGTGTTCGTCCGACATCCCCCAGAATTCCGGAAGAAAACTGCCGTAAGGCGGCTCCATCTTCAACGTGTCGATATCGTAAAAACTGTGAAAGATCGGATGGGTGAGATCGAGCCGGACGAGCTCCCGCTCCGGCACCGCCTGTTTCAGGTAATAGCGCAAAACCTCTAGTTCTTCCGGACCGCGAAGGTAGGCAGCGGCACGGAAATCGTCGGCCATGATGAAGCCGCCCCGCCGGATGTACTCTCCCAGGTTTGCGATCTCTTTGTTGTTCAGAGTCAGAAAGCCAGGTTCGGACAGATAGAGAAACGGATACTTGAAAATGTCCGCGCTGGAGAGTTGCACGATCTCATAGGACTTGGGCGTGACTCGCACGCCGGTGAGCTCGTGCAGCAGCGCGACCAGGAATTCATCGGAAGAGGGGTAGTCGTGACGCCACGGTGGAGTCGTGGGCCAGTCGTCGGGCCAGTACATCCTGTAATCGCGGTTGGTCGCCGCAACTCGCGCGAACGTGAATTCCGGGCTGGGCTCAAACCAGTTCGAAACTGCCGGCCGCACGAGCAGCGCGATGAGGGCCAGAAGCACCAGGAGCCTATACGTAGACCGCGCGGTTGCCCCCGGCTTGTTATTGAAATCGATCGTCACCTGCATGATTCCGATTTGCGATCTCTCTGTTCCTGACTAGTCTCTGGCCCGCTCGGGCACCAGCTTATCAGGACCCGATGGTTGCAGACCCCGAGCCACTCCGTCCATATCAACGGCCTTCGGCGCCGGGCGGTTCCCGTCCGGTCCGACGATATATTCACCCTTCTCGTTCTCGATCCTGTCGACAATGCCGGTCATGCCTCCGGCGCGGCCCGTCCCGATGTAGAGTTTCACACGGGTGCCTGGCTTCATCGCTTGCTCGCTGCGCAACCTCCCCCATCCTCCCCGAACGGCCGAAGCTGGGGATGTCCCCAACTCAGAAACCCAGTGCTCGACCGTTCCGTCCTTCAGAACCCGGTCGAATGTCATGGTCGGATGCGGGTTCTTGTAGTTGAACTGCGTGACCGTGGCCCAGGTGGTCCACAGATTGTCGGTGTCGTAGGAAATATTGCTTCCGTGATGCGCCGCGGCAATGGCGGGCAGAAGGATGAGCAGTAGTGCGGCGAGTCGTCGTTGTATTCTCATGTTCTTCATCTCCTATTTCTCTTCCACGCCGGCTGCGCGATTACGGAACTGGTTGAACTCATTCTCGTCGGCCGGTATGCAGCGGTCTTCCAGGAGTCCCGACCAGCCGCCGACGACCATCTTCTCCTTCGGCACCAGGGCCCAGGTCTTCACGGTACTCGTCCACGGCCGCGTGTAGTTCGCCGGATCGGTCAACGTCACCTGGACGCGCAGCCGGTTCGGGCTCGGATGCTCCCAGCGTTCGACCAGGATCGCGTCTTCGCTGATCGGGAAACCGTACATGTCCACCCATTGCCGGTCATCGAATCCCGTGGAGGTCACCACCAGCGTGTCCCCCTCCCACTGCCCGACCGAGTAGCCGTTGACGCCCGCCAGGTAGCCGCCAACTTCGGGAAGCTTTCGGCCGTCCATCCAGATAGTCCGGTGATCTGCATACCACTCGAAGTTTTGGATGATGCGGTCATTCGCCTGAGTATGCACCATCTCCATATTGGAGTTCGGGCCGGACATGACAATCGAGCGGGCAAGTCCCATCATGTCGCATGACGCTTCCGGATCGTTGCTGAACGCCGGCAACCCTGCCCGCTTATAGGCGGGGTCCAGGTTTGGATACTGCTTCGCCGCTTCGGCGTCCGGCTCGAACCCGCGACCATGTTTTCTCGACTGCAGAATCTTTTCGCCCTGTGGGGTTCGGGTAGGCACGTCGCCGAAGTAGCCGTACCCTGGAATCCGGATGGGATTTTGTTCGCCGCACTCACGGCAAGCCGGGAGTTCGTACAGCCCGGGGTTATGAGTCCACAGCCCCCCGAAATCGCGTTTGTTGTAGGGGCGCGTGTCGGTATCCGAGGGCCCCGGCTGGCCCTGCTGCGCCCCTCGGTTCTGCGCAGTTGTCGTTTCCGCCAGCATCATAAGTGCTGCAACTGTCACCACGACTACCGCAAGCGTGCGGGAAATCAATCGACATCGACCATTACTGCTCAGCATAAAGTCTCCCCTGTCGTTAATTGTTCACTTGAATCCGGATGGGTGAACTGAGGCGTGTTTGAAACCTGCTGCTACGGACTGATTTACCAAAATGAGCCGTGCTGGACTCGAACCGGCGACCCTCTGCTTAAAAGGCAGATGCTCTACCAACTGAGCTAACGGCCCAAGACTAAAACCGAAAGAATAACACGGATTTTCAGGTGAGTTCAGGTGAGAAGGATGGTCTGATCGCGGTCGGCGCCGGTGGAAACCATCGAGAGGGCCACGCCGGTGTAATCGGAAAGAAATTTCAGATAGTCCTGAGCGGCGGACGGGAGTTCATTCCAGTTGCGAATGCCGGCCGTGGAGGTCTGCCAGCCGCGGAGCATCTTGTAGACCGGCTCGACCTGGGCGAGGACCTCGGCATCGGCCGGAAAGTCCTTGATGATCGAACCCTTGTATTTGTAGTCCGTGCAGAAGGGAATCTCGACGAACGAGTCGAGCACGTCGATCTTCGTCACGGCGAGCGAATCCATGGAATTGACCTGGTTCGCGTAGCGGGCCGCGGGCCCGTCGAACCAGCCGCAGCGGCGTGGCCGCCCGGTCGTCGATCCGAATTCGTTGCCGCGCGTGCGGATCTCGTCGCCGTTCTTGTCGGTGGCTTCCGTCGGAAATGGGCCGCCGCCGACGCGCGTCGTATAGGCCTTCGTAATTCCAAGCACGGATTGAATCAGCTTCGGAGAGATGCCCAGACCGGTGGCGGCGCCGCCGGCAGATGAACTCGACGAAGTAACGTATGGGAAAGTGCCGTGATCGATGTCGAGCAGCGTTCCCTGCGCGCCTTCGAACAATACCTTCTTGCCGCTTCGGATCAGGTCGTTCAGGTATGCCGACGTGTCGATCACGAATGGCCGGATCCGTTCGCCGTATCTTGCGTAAGACTCGCAGATCGATTCCGGGTCGATTGTCTGGGGATACTTCAGCGCTTCGAGGACACGATTCTTTTCGACGACCTGCGCGCGGATCTTGTCGCCGAGCGTTGCCGGATCCAGCAGGTCACATGCCCGCAGGCCGCGCCGTCCCATCTTGTCTTCGTAGGCGGGCCCGATGCCTCGCGATGTCGTGCCGATTTTCCGTTCGCCCCGTTGAAGCTCGATTGCAGCTTCGAGCACGCGGTGATAGGGAAGGATCAGATGGCATCGATTGGAAACGAACAGACGGCCCGCGACGGATACGCCGATCTTATCGAGGGCCTCGGATTCCTCGATCATTGCCAGCGGATCCAGCACGACGCCGCTTCCGATCACGCACTTCGCGGCAGGATGAAAAATGCCCGATGGAATCAGATGAAGAACGTGGCGGCGGTTCCCGATGTTGACGGTATGGCCGGCGTTGTGGCCGCCCTGGTAGCGCGCGATGCACTCGTAACTCTCGGAAAGGATGTCGACGATCTTGCCTTTGCCTTCGTCACCCCACTGAACGCCAACAACGGCGAGCGTCTGTTTCATCATCATCTTGATGGTTGTTTCGGCTTACAGGTGCTTGTCCAGCGCCTTGGCGATGACGGATTTGTCGACGGCGCCGACAATCTGTTCCTTGACCTGGCCTTCTTTGATCACCAGAAGCGTCGGGATTCCGCGGATGTTGTAGCGGGCGGATGTCGACCCGTTCGCATCAACATCGAGCTTTCCGACCTTGACGCGCCCTTTGTATTCATCAGCGATTGCGTCCACGGCCGGCGCCAGGGCACGGCATGGAGCGCACCACGCGGCCCAGAAATCGATCAGGACCGGGGTGTTCGACTTAATGACTTCGCTTTCAAAGTTGGAGTCGGTGATCTCGACAGTATTAGCGCCCACGATGCCTCCATGCGGGAAGATTACAAAAATCTTACCTTAGAGAAGCGTAGCACCAATGTCAATTGGCTTAAGCGACAACGTCGAGGTGGTGGCGCTCTTCCTGGTCGAGTTTTCCGTCAGGAGTGTAGTAGACGGAACTCTCGGGAAGCTTCACCTTCTTGGGCGGATGCCGCCTCGGTGGCGGCTGGTGGTCATCATGCGTCGCGGTGTTTACCGCCCGGACCAGGTTTGAAATTGGAGAAATTTCCATAACCTTTCATCTCACTCACGGTATCGGCGCGCGGCGATGAGAACTTTAGGGAACAGCCACGGTTATTTCTCGATATGATTCCACGGTGCCATTCGCTCGCACCCGAAGCTTTTCCTCCGACCGGATTGTAATCAGCGGGTTTGGGTGCGTCACTCCGCTGGGCAACAGCCGCGACGCTCTCTGGGAAGGATTTCGGAGTGCCCGCAGCGGCATCCGGCGGATTTCCTGCTTCGATCCGGCACAATTCCCGGTACAGATCGCCGGGGAAGTGCGTGAACTCGATCCGTACTCCACCCTGGCTGCCAAAGACCGGCAGCACGTTTCACGCGCCGCGGCCCTTGCGATGGCCGCCGGGCGGCAGGCGCTCGAAGACGCCCGGCTCAATCCCGAGAATCTGACCCTCGACGAGCGGCGCCGCATTGCGGTCATCATCGGCAGCGGCGGAGGCGGCCTCGAATTCACCGAGCGGCAGTATGCTCACTGGTTTCGCGGCGAGCCGAAGAAGGCCAGCGTCTACACGATTCCTACTTCCACCATCGGAACGCTCAGCAGCGAGCTCTCGATGGCATTTCAGTTTCACGGTCCCAGTCACGTCATTTCCACCGGCTGCACCAGTTCCACGGATGCGCTGTTCTATGCCTGCGAGTCCATTGCCAACGGCCGCGCGGATATCGTCGTCGCCGGCGGCGCCGATGCGCCGCTCGCCCCGGGCATTCTGGCGGGCTTCTGCCTCATGCGCATCCTGACCGAGTCCTGGAACAAGGAGCCCGAAAAAGGCTCGCGGCCATTTTCGAAAGACCGCGATGGCTTTGTTCTTGGCGAAGGCGCCTGGCTCTATGTCCTCGAGACCGAACGCTCCGCACGCGAGCGCGGCGCGCACATTTACGCCGAGATTCTCGGCTACGCCTCCACCTGCGATGCGCATCACCGCGTCCGGCTCGATGAATCCGGCATCGAGCCCGCGCGCGCCATGGAACTCGCTTTGGATGACGCGGGATTGAAACCAGCGGATATCGACTACGTGAACCTGCACGGGACATCGACCGGCCTCAATGACCGCATCGAAACGCGCGCGGTAAAACTGTGCTTTGGCGAAGCCGCGTCGCGGATTCCGATGAGCGCCACGAAGTCCATGATCGGCCATCCCCAGGGCGCCAGCGGCGCCGCCGGCATCAGCGCTGTCCTCTGCGCCATGAACGAGGGAATGATCCCGCCGACGCTGAATCTTCATGAGCAGGCGCCAGAGTGCGACCTGGACTACGTGCCACTTGTTGCACGGAAGGCCGACGTGCATTACGCACTGGCGAACTGTATTGGATTCGGTTCGAAGAATTCGGCTCTTGTACTGGGACGCGTGAGGAATGATTAGTTTGGGCAGCCGGGTTTATCAGGACGAACTCATGGACGATCTGGATCGTCCCGAGCAGGAGTTCAGCGACGCGTATCGCGAACTCGAGATCATCAATCGGCGCCTGGGAGGAATCCGGGCGATCGAGCGTTTCCTTCCGTCGGCGCCAAACCTCCTGATCCTCGATGTCGCCGCCGGCGCATGCGACGTGAGCGAAGCCCTGGCAAAGCAGGCGTCACGCCGGATCGTTGCTCTGGACCGGAACGATCGCGGGTTGAAGCGCGCCCGCAAGTCGATGCCTGTCGTCGGCGATGCACTGGATCTTCCGTTCGCCGACAACAGCTTCGATGTCGTGATCGCATCGCTCGTCTTCCATCATCTTTCAAACGAACAATGCAGGCGCGCATTGGCCGAAATGTGGCGCCTGGCAAGGCGCATGGTGTTGGTGAACGATCTTCACCGGCACCCGGTGGCGTATTGGTCGATTCGGGTTCTTACCGCGATGTTCAGCAGGAGCGTGATGGTTCGAAACGATGGCCCGCTGTCGGTGAGGAGGGCATTCAAAGGCTCCGAGCTGATGCAGCTTGGGCGGGATGCGGGCGTGCCGTGCCAGGTTTATCGGAGTTTTCCGTACCGGCTCGTTCTGGTGGCCCGGAAATGAACACGCACGATGTCGTCATTATCGGAGGAAGTCTTGCAGGGGCCGCGTGCGCGCGCGAACTGGCGCGGCGCGGTGTCGATGCCGTGGCGCTTGAGCGCGACAGCTTCCCGCGCGATAAAGTCTGCGGCGGATTCATTTCACCGGGCGGTGTCGATTGTCTCGACCGGCTTGGCGTTCTCGATCGCGTGCGCGCTGCCGGAGCCGTCGAGGTGAAGTCGGCCCGGATTCGTGCCGGAGCGCGGGATTTGTGGATGCCGTTTGAAAAAAGCGGGCTCGGAATTTCACGCGGCGCACTGGATGCAATTGTTGCGGACCACCCGGGGGTCAAAACGGGTTGCCATGTGCATCGCGTCCGCAGGGAAGGCGATGGTTTTGTGGTCGAGACCGGGACGGGTGATATTCGATGCGCCGTTGTGATCGACGCCGCGGGCAAGCTCAGCCGGTTTACGCCGCGGGCTTCCACTGTTGAGCATGTGGAGCAATTCGGCATTCAGTATTTTGAGCCCGCCGGTTGTGGCGCCGTTCTTGAGTTCTCGTTCTCTACAGGAGTCTACGGCGGGGCCGTATCCGTGGAGGGGGGCCGTTCCAATTTCTGCTTCCTTATTAATAGGGAAAAATTGCCCGAACACCTGGGCAAACCCGGCCAGTTGGTGACCGGACCGGTCGCCTATGAGCGCGTTCCGAGCGGATACATTGCGATCGGGGACGCGGCGGGAATGGTAGATCCGTTTTGCGGTGAAGGCATGCGTCACGCACTGGATAGCGGGATGATGGCCGCGCGTATCGTGGCGCGGGGTATCGCGGCACGAAAGAGCTATGAAGAGGTCCGATGGGATTGCGAGCGCGAATGGCTCAGGCGCTGGGAACGCAAACGGCTGGTTGCCGCCGGATTGCGGCGCGTGATGCAGTACCCGGCACTCTTTGCCGCCGGTCTGCCTGTTGCCGCAAGGTCCGTGCTGCGGGAGCTTTGGGCGTAGATGGCGATTCTGTACGTATTTGCGGTAATCACAGTACTGCTTGGAATCGTCTCGCTGCTGCAGGGCATACAGTCGGCGCGGTACATGCGATCCCGAACTGCAGGCGCCGTCTATGATCGCGCGCAATCTCTCAAGGTCACCGTTTTCTGCCCGTGCAAGGGCGTTGATCCGGAATTCGAAGAGAACATCCGGTCGATCCTCGATCAGGATTATCCCGGCTATCGAGTTCACTTCATCGTCGAATCCCAGGAGGATCCCGCCTGCGATGCGCTTCGGCAACTCGGCGTAACGAAAATTCTCGTAGCCGGGCAGGCGAAGGACCGCGGGCAAAAGGTCCACAACCTTGCATACGGCGTCGGATACGGCGGGCGTGACTGCGACGTCCTGGTGTTCTGCGATTCCGACGCGCGGTATCCGCCGGACTGGCTCTCGAATCTTGTTCCGCCACTCGCCGGGGACGCTGCTGTGGGAGCAGCGACAGGGTATCGCTGGTACGTTCCCCGGCCGTTAACCTTCCCGAATCTTCTGCGGTCGGCATGGAACGCGGTCGCCGTCAGCGCGCTCGGCAACCCGCGGCGTTGCTTCGCCTGGGGCGGCTCGCTTGCCATACGGCGTGAAACTTTCGAGCGCATCGGCGTGCTTCAGGGCTGGCAGGGTTCGGTAAGTGACGACTACGCGATCACGCGCGCGGTGCAAGCGGCCGGATTGAAGATCGTCTTTGTCCCGAGGTGCCTGATTCCGTCGTACGGAAACTGCGGGTGGGCGGATCTCGCCGAGTTCACGACCCGCCAGATGATCATTACGCGGGTTTACTACAACGGGCTTTGGCGCGCGGCCCTCGTCAGCTACTCCATTTTCAATGTGACGTTCATCGGGCTGACCGCCGCCGCCCTGACCGACACAGTTGCGGCCGCTTTCTGGATGGCGATCTATGGACTCACGGTGGCGCGTTCATGGCTGCGATACGACTCGGTCAAAAGCGTCCTGTCTCCTGGAGCCTTGTCCAGCGGATGGTTCTATATCCTGTGTGCTCCCCTCGTATCGATGTTGTACCTGTATAACGTGATCCGGTCGGGACTCACCACGGACATCGTATGGCGGGGAATACACTACAAGTTGGTTTCTCCTCGCGAAACGCGCGTGACAACACCGTGTGCAAGGCCG
>CAMBFR010000143.1 GCA_945865815.1 Candidatus Sulfopaludibacter sp. SbA3 | reverse complement strand
TCAGCCCCGCGCCCACTGATCGGTAAAACTACTGCGGCCGCGCATTGTGACGTACACTCCCACCACATAACCATGAACAAGAAGCTATTCCTTGCACTGTGTTTGCTCGTTGGCATCTCCGGCAGCCGATCGCAGGCATTCGCTCAGTTGCGGGTGGTGGATAACCCGGCGCCGCTCAATTCCGACCAGCGTGAAGTCCTGATCCTTGTGGAGCAGGCTCAAAAGCTGATACTCGATGACAACGCCCCCGCCTTAATGGACATGTTTGACTGGCAGCCGGTTCTGGCAAACGACCCTCGGCAGGACGAACTCGAGAATTTCTGGCGGCGATTCCGTGAGCCCGGCGGCTTCTATTCGTGCATCGTTTTCGATACGGGCTGCGTGAGCGGCTTACTGAAGGAAGCCTCGGGGAATCACATAGGCCAAAACAAACCCTTGGTTGGTGCAGACGCTTTGAGAGCGAGCGAAGTCTTCGTTTCGGTGAAGGACTTTCTGGAGAAGCACAAAGCGGAGATGCTGGTAACATTTCAGCCGCAACCGATCGGACAGATTCAGGCAGAATTGCACATTCCGCGCCGGGTGGACGCCAGCCAGGTTCCGCCGCCATTCGGGACCTATGAATCGATCAGCCTCGGCTTTGTGAAAACAATAGCCGGCTGGAAGATCAATCTCCTGTTCCCTGAACCTTATAGAATCGTCCTTCCCCTGCTGTGAGTCTTCGGCCAGGAACCAGATTCACACTGCTGCGCTTCACGTTTGCGCTTTCCATCATCACTTATGTCGACCGTGTGTGTATTGCCTCTGCGGCGGGCTCGATACGCAGCGAGCTTGGCCTCACGGCGGCACAGATGGGTTGGATCTTCAGCGCCTTTACGTTCGCGTATGCCGTCTTTGAAGTTCCCAGCGGATGGCTGGGCGATGTTATCGGTCCCCGGAAAGTGCTCACCCGGATCGTGCTCTGGTGGTCGGTTTTCACGATGGCTACGGGACTCGCCTGGAATTATGTATCGCTGCTGCTATGCCGATTCCTTTTCGGCATAGGCGAAGCGGGAGCGTTTCCCAACATGTCGCGCAGCCTGGCTCGCTGGTTTCCGGCTCGCGAACGAGGTACGGCGCACGGCGTGATGTTCATGGGTTCCCGCGCCGGCGGCGCGCTGACTCCTCCCCTGGTCGTTTTCATCATCGGTGTCGCCGGTTGGAGAGAATCGTTCTGGATCTTTGGTTTCCTGGGAGTCATCTGGTGCGCGTTCTGGTGGAGATGGTTTCGAGATGATCCGGGCCGGCATCCGGCTGTGAGCGCAGAAGAACTGGCTGTCATTCGTGACGACCGTGGCGACGCTGAACCCGAGCGGGCAGTGCAACTGCGATGGCGGAGCCTGCTGAACCTGAATCTGCTCTGGATCTGCCTGATGTACTTTTGTTACGGCTACTCCTTGTATTTCTACCTGACCTGGATGCCGACGTACTTGAAGGATGCCCGGGGCTTTTCGGATCAACAGGTCGGGATCATTCATGGCCTGGTGCTGCTGGCCGCGGCCATTGCGAGCATTTCGGGCGGACGGCTTACAGACGTCCTGGTCCGCCGTTATGGCATCCGGATCAGCCGGTCGATCGGGGCCGTTACGATGCCTCTCAGCGGCATCGCCATGGCCGGCGCGGCCCTGACGCAGAATGACGCGCTGTCGGCCGTGCTGCTGGCCCTGGGCGCCGGCGCCGGCGATCTTTGCCTGAGCACATGCTGGGCGATCTGCCACGATGTCGGCAAGGATGCGTCGGGGACGGTCACCGGCTGCATGAACACTTTCGGAAACCTGGGAGGCACGCTCAGCCCGCTCGTTGTGGGTTATTCCGTGCAGTGGTGGGGATCCTGGGCGACGCCGCTCCTGATCGCTTCCGCTGTTTCCGTACTGGGCGGTGTGCTGACGCTGCTTATCGATTCGCGCAAGCAGCTTGTTTGAGAGCGCTTCTTGAGGACCTCAGAGGGCAGGCTTCGTTGTGCGAAAACCCTCGCGACGGGCAGCAGCCCGAAGACGGTCATCTAGTGAAATGAATTCCAGAGTCGATGGCCGGGCTTCCGCGAGTCGTCAATGGGAGTGAACGACTGATCGGTCTGGAAACGCGGTAAATCTTTTGGAGTGTTGAATGAGCCGTGGTGGAATCGAACCACCAACCTACTGATTAAGAGTCAGTTGCTCTGCCAGTTGAGCTAACGGCCCTGACAAAAGAAAATGAAAAGGAAATATAGCATGGGCCGAGTGACCTGCGAATGCTCCAATCCAAAAAAATCATTCCTGAATTGTGGCATCGCCTAAAGTTTTGGGTGTTGGCGCCGATAAGACGGATTGACAGCGTTAGAAAGGTGAGGCGACGATGTACTCTGAACTCTTCGGCAAGTTTGAAAAGCTTCTCAAAGTGGACATCCTGGGAAAAAAGATCGAGGTCCCCGAAAACAATACCCTGCTCCGCGGCTTCCAGTTTGCCGCGCCCAGCACTATCTCTTACGGACGATTCTGCTGGAATGGATCCTGCAACAACTGCACTGTCACGGTTAGAGAAGGCTCGTGCGATCAGAAGAAACAGGCGTGCCGTGTCGATGCATGCGATGGCATGACGGTGGTGGCCCTATCGAGCGAGATCAAACGGAACCTCCAGCCGGTTATCACTCCGTCCTGACGGCTCCAGCCGCATGATACGATCGTTCAAGACGTCATGCGGAATCTTGAAATCGCTGCCATCTTCAACCAGATTGCAGACCTGCTCGAAATCCAGGGCGCAAATACTTTTCGCATTCGTGCCTATCGCCGCGCCGCGGATAACCTGGAAAACCTCACCGACAATATCGAGGTCATTGCCAAGCAGGGAACGCTTCGCAGCATTCCCGGAATCGGCGACGACCTGGCCGCCAAAATCTCCGAATACATCGACAGCGGGAAGATGGAGTTCTTCGAGCAACTCAAGAAGGACGTTCCTCCCGGGCTGGCTCGCCTGCTGGATATTCCGAGCGTCGGACCGAAGACTGCCAAGCAAATTTACGATCTGTTTCACATTCAGACGATCGAAGAGCTTGAAGACCTGTGCAGGACCGAAAAGCTGCTGGGCGCGCCGGGATTCAAAAAGAAGACGATCGAGAACATCCTGCGCGGGATTGAGATTTACAAGCGGCGCAAAGGCAATTACCTGCTCGGACGAACTCTGCCCATAGCAAACGAGCTCTGCAAGTACCTGGAGTTGCACACGGAAAGGGTTTCTTACGGCGGCAGCCTGCGCCGCATGAAGGAAGTTGTTCACGACGTCGACATCCTGGCCGCCTCCCGTAATCCTGAAGCGACGATGAAGGCCTTTCTCAGCATGCCCCTGATCGGAGAAGTGCTCGCGCAGGGCCCAACGAAGGCCTCGGTCCGCGTCCAGGACGACCTGCAGATCGACCTCCGCGTTATCGAACCGAAAAGCTGGGGCGCTGCTCTGCACTACTTCACGGGATCGAAAACGCACAACATCCGGATGCGTGAACGGGCGATCAAGCTCGGCATGAAGCTGAATGAGTACGGATTATTCGACGACGCCGACAACTTCATTGCCGGTTCGGAGGAAGAGGAAATCTTCGAAAAACTCGGCGTGCCCTGGATTCCGCCGGTCTTACGCGAAGACCAGGGCGAATTAGAGGCGGCGCTTGAGGGCAGGCTGCCGAACCTGGTGAACATTTCCGACATTCAGGGCGATCTCCACATGCATACGAGCTGGAGCGACGGTGCGTACTCCATTGAAGAAATGGTGGAGGCCTCCCGGAAGCGCGGGTATAAGTACGTCGCCATTACCGATCACTCCAAATCCCTTGGAGTTGCCGGTGGCTTGTCGGATGCGGATCTCGTCCGGCACACGGAAGAAATCCGCTCCATCGATTCAAAGTACCCGGACATCCGTATCCTGGCCGGCACTGAAGTAGATATCCGGCAGGATGGAACGCTGGATTACTCCGACGAGCTGCTCGGCAAGCTCGATTTCGTTGTTGCGTCGGTCCACTCCGGTTTCAGGCAGGACCGGGCAACGCTGACCAACCGTGTGGTACGAGCGATGCAGAATCCGCACGTGCGGGTTATCGGCCATCCCACCGGGCGACTGCTGGGCGATCGCGACGCGTACGACCTCGATTTCGACGAAGTCATGAAGGAAGCCGTTCGCACTCGAACCTGCCTCGAGGTGAATTCGAACTTTCACCGGCTCGATCTCAACGACGTTCTCTGCCGAAAAGCCCGCGACATGGGAGTCCACGTCATTATCAGCACCGACTCCCACAACTATGACGATCTGCTGAACCTGCCTTACGGTGTCGCCACCGCACAGCGTGGCTGGACCGAAAAAGAACGAGTGCTCAATGCAAGGCCAGTCGAAGAGTTGTTGAGTTTCAAGAGCTGACCTTGAAATGAATTCATTCCAGATCAAAGAGCAGGCACGAGTCCTCGGCTTTCAACTTGTCGGGATCTCGCCGATGGAATCATTTCCCGAGACGGCTTTCTATCCCAAGTGGCTCGAAAGCGGATACGCCGGCGAAATGCGGTATCTCGAGCGTCAGAAGCCGCAGCGAATGGATCCTCAGACGATTCTGCCGGGCGTGAGTTCGGTCATCGTATGCGCCATGAATTACAACAGCGATCTGCCGCTTACGGCCCGCGACCGGATGCGGGCATGGGTGTCGAGGTATGCCTGGGGAATGGACTATCACGAAACGCTCCAGGCGAAGCTCCGGCAGCTTGCGGGCTGGATCGAGCAGGAATCCGGTGGACACACAAAGACCTATGTCGATACCGGCCCGTTGCTCGAACGTGTCTACGCGAAGTATGCCGGGATCGGCTGGTTCGGAAAGAACACATGCATCCTTAATGAGAAGCTGGGTTCATGGCTCTTCCTGGGTTGCGTGCTGGCCGATATCGATCTGGATTATGACCTGCCCGTGCCCGACCGGTGCGGAACCTGCACTCGATGCATTGACGCATGCCCGACCCAGGCGCTGGTTGCACCCTACGTCCTGGACAGCCGCAAATGCATTTCGTACACGACGATCGAACTTCGGGGTGAGATTCCGGAGCCGGATCGAGCCGGCATCGGCCACCATCTCTTTGGTTGCGACATCTGTCAGGATGTTTGTCCCTGGAATCGCCGGGCGCCTGCGTCTGACGAATCCGCATTTCAAGCGAAGCCCGGGCTGTTCTGGCCCGAAATCGACCGGCTGCTCGATATGAATGAAAGCGAATGGCGGCAGCTTATTCAGGGAACTGCAATGAAACGGGCGAAGATCGGGGGGCTCTTGCGTAACCTCATGGTGGTGACAGGGAATTCCGGGGTGACAGGACTGCTGCCGAAATTGCGGCGGTTCCTTTCACATTCCGATGAAACTGTAAGGAAGCACGCGCAGTGGGCGGCCGAAACACTCGAAAAGCTATTATGACCGGCGCTTTGTTTCCTTTGTCTGCATCTTCTTCCTCTCCAGTTTGAAGAGGAACCTGAAGATCATCTCCCGTTCTTTTTCTTCCATGTCTATGAATTGCACGCCGATTACCGGCCAATTCTTCCATTTCACAATCGGGTACACGACAGGCATCCCAATCTCGTCGAGCAAAAGGACCGCGGGGCCTATCAACTGGCCTTCATAAAACCGGTCGTAATGTTTCGACGACCACAGGCGGGCGCCACCGGCGCCAAGTTCATCGAGTACCGGGTCAATATCCTCGCCGTCCATGCTCAGGAGCATGTACACGGGCTCCTTTTCAATCATCGACATACGGAATGCCGAGCGCTTTTTGGCGTAATCCTGATCTACCTGGCTCATACCTGATGAATCGGTAAACCAGCGCAAACCTTTACTACTTTTTCGGTTTTTTTTCCGATGTATACTCCGAACGGCCATGGCCAAGAAAGCGACCATCTTGATTGCTGACAAAGAGAAGATGCTGGTGGATCTTCTGACGCGGTCGCTGACCTCGGTCGAGACTTCAGTTTTCGGGACCACGACGGCAGAAGACGCTGCCCGCTTGTTCGACCTTCATGAACCGGATCTGCTGGTCATAGACCCGACGATTTTGAACGGATTCGGGTTAATCCAGTCCATACAGTCGCATTTCGGCAATCCAAAGATTATCGGCATCGCCTCTTCGGAGGAGGTTCGGGATCAACTCAAGAGCATGGCTGTTCCCATTACGGTCGATCGAAACGCAGGGCTGGATGCGCTCGTCGACGCCATTCGAGAGTCGCTGAAGATGGATCTTCTGGCCCTTGGGCAGAAGGAAGGCGTGCGTATTCTGGTGACAGACGACGAAGAGGATATTCGGGACGTACTGGTCGAATTCCTGAAAGGCTGCGGGTATGTCGTTTCCGTGGCCCCGGACGGACGTGGGGCCGTAGAACGTGTGGCGGCCGACCGTTCTCTGCAGCTTGTCTTACTCGATGTGAACATGCCCAGGATGGGAGGCATCGAAGCGCTAAGGGAGATCATGGCACGGGATCCTCATCCGAACGTGATCATGATGACGGCGGTTGCCGATCGCGAGATCGCGCGCCAGGCGTTGAAGGCAGGCGCTTTTGATTACATCCTTAAACCCTTCGATTTTGCGACCATAGAGGCCAGCATCGCGGCTTGTATGAGCCACATCGAGTATCAAAAACAGCCCTGGTGGAAACGGCTGACCGGGCGGTAGTCCTGAATACGGCGCAGGCCCTCAAGATGAAGCAAAAAATCAACGTAGGTTTAATCGGGCTCGGTACCGTGGGTACTGGCACGTTTCGCATTCTGACCGGCAACGCGGAGTCGATTCGGCATCGAGTCGGTGTGCCTGTGGAGGTCGTGAAGGTTGCGGTCCGGGATCCGAAACGCGATCGCGGTCTCAGCCTGCCGGCAGGCGTCCTGACAACCGATCCTATGGATGTCGTGACCGATCCTTCAGTCGACATCGTTGTCGAACTGATCGGCGGATATGAGCCCGCTCGATCATTGTTGCTGGAGGCAATCGCCCGGGGAAAACACGTTGTCACCGCGAACAAGGCCCTGCTTGCAGTGCACGGAATCGAAATACACGCCGCGGCACGCCGCGCCGGCGTCGATGTCGGCTTTGAAGGCAGTGTGGGAGGGGGAATTCCCGTCGTCAAGGCGCTGAAGGAAGCGCTGGCGGCGAACCGCATTCTTTCGATTTACGGGATCATCAACGGCACGTCGAATTACATCCTTTCCAAAATGACCGATGAGGATCGCTCGTTTGCCGATGTCCTCGCGGAGGCGCAGCAAGCCGGATACGCGGAAGCGGATCCCACGTTCGATGTCGGAGGTATCGACACGGCGCATAAGCTCGCGATCCTCGTCAATCTCGCATTCGGCGCGGGCGTTGACCTGAAAGACATCTATACCGAAGGAATAACTGCGATCAGCCCGGAGGACATCGATTTTGGCAGGGACTTCGGATACAAGCTGAAGTTGCTGGCGATTGCCAAAGCGCGCGGCGGCAAGGTCGAGGCGCGCGTGCATCCCACAATGGTGCCCGACGAATATCCGATCGCCAAGGTCGGCGGAGTCTACAACGCGATCCAGGTTGTGGGCGATGCGTGCGGCGACATCATGCTGTATGGGCGCGGCGCAGGTTCATTGCCGACCGGCAGCGCCGTGGTCGCCGACATCATGGACATCAGCCGCAGTATCCTGATGGAGCCGTCACGCCGGCTTCCAGCCGTGACGGAGCGCGCGCACCTGGAAGTTCAGCCGATGGATACGATCACCAGTATCTACTATTTGAGGTTCACGGCGCTCGATCAGCCCGGAGTCCTGTCGCAGATATCGGGAATCCTCGGAAGGCACAACATCAGCATCGCCCAGGTCATTCAGCGGGGCCGCAAGGAAGGCGGGGCCGTGCCTCTCGTCGTCATGACGCACACGGCGCTGGAGCGCGATATTCAGAAGGCGCTTGTTGAGGTCAAGTCGCTCGCCAGTGTCCGCGAGCAACCGGTGCTGATCCGGGTCGAGGGCGGACCGGAGTGAGCCGGCTTTTCTTCATCTTCGCGGTGCCTGCCGTACTGCTGCTGTATGGCAACGCGCTGGAAGCGCCTTTTATCCTCGATGACCCCGCCGTCGTCAACCAGACGAGCCTGAGTTGGGGCACCCGCCCGCTGGGTTATGCGTCGTTTTGGATCAACCAGCAGGCGCCATATGTGTTTGGCGCTATTCTTCCATGGACGGCCCCGTTCTATTTTCGGATCGGAAACCTGCTGATCCATGCGATGGCCGCGACCGCGCTCTTCGCCCTGACGCGCGCGTTGACCGCTCGTCCACTGGTGGCCGCCGTTGCCGGCATCTTCTTTCTTGTTCATCCAATCCAGACCCAGGCGGTGACATACATCACACAGCGGTTCGAAT
Source organism: Candidatus Sulfopaludibacter sp. SbA3 (assembly GCA_945865815.1). GTDB lineage: Bacteria > Acidobacteriota > Terriglobia > 20CM-2-55-15 > 20CM-2-55-15 > CAMBFR01. The sequence goes on along the minus strand of CAMBFR010000143.1, from coordinate 572 downwards.
CGCTGGCTACTTTATTCATGCTTCTCGCCGCACTGTCGTACGTCCACTTTCGGCAGGGGAGCCGCTGGTACTGGCTCGCGGCGGCGGTAGCCGGCACGGCCGCGGCAGGCATGACCAAGGAAACTGCTGTCGTCCTCCCTGTGTGGCTGTTATTGATTGAAGTGATTTTCTTCGATGGACGCTCTCTGATCCGGCGCGCCGTGTATCTGGCTCCACTCGCCCTGCTCATCTTTTTTCCAGCATGGCGGGCATTTCAAGGGTCGGCCAGGACGCTCACGTGGGTCCCGTGGGATCTTTACTTTTTGACGCAGGGGGCCGTTCTTACAAAGTACCTTGAGCTCTCCACCTGGCCGGAGCAACAGTTCCTGTTTTACGATTTTTTCATCGTTGACCGGTTTTCCTGGACCATTGTCTTGCAGTGGGGCCTGTCGGTAGCACATGATCTGTCCGGTGCCTGTAGCAAATGAAATGTCCGGTCTGAAGGGCAGGGTCGACGTAACGTCACATCCGCACTGGAGGTTAAGAGCGGATGGCGTTATATCCGGCCCGAGCTTGGGAGCGGGCCATGAAGA
>CAMBFR010000142.1 GCA_945865815.1 Candidatus Sulfopaludibacter sp. SbA3 | reverse complement strand
TCTTCATGGCCCGCTCCCAAGCTCGGGCCGGATATAACGCCATCCGCTCTTAACCTCCAGTGCGGATGTGACGTTACGTCGACCCTGCCCTTCAGACCGGACATTTCATTTGCTACAGGCACCGGACAGATCATGTGCTACCGACAGGCGCGGAAATAGTGAATGCGGAAGCACACGCAATGGTGTATACAGACGCTTTCGGAGGAGTACGTTAATGAACCTGGCGCATTTACATCTTTTACTAAATCATTTTCCGATCATTGGCACCGCAATCGCGGTGGGCTTGCTTCTCATCGCTCTTGCGGCGAAAAGCGACGACCTGAAACGGGCGAGCCTGGCGGTTTTTTTCGGTCTCGCTCTCCTGGCGCTTCCGGCGTATATGAGCGGCAACGGAGCCCAGATGATGCTGACCGGCCGCGAGGGAGTGTCCGATGCCTTGATGAATGCGCACCAGGAGGCGGCGCTGCTGGCGCTGATCTTCATGGAGATCACGGGCGTCGTGGCATGGTTCGGATTGTGGCAGTATCGGCGGAATTCGCGTCCGGCGGCCTGGAATATTCCAGCCGTTCTGGTTTTATCGATCCTGTCGTTCGGCCTGATGGCAAGAGCAGGGAATACCGGCGGTGAGGTCCGTCACCCGGAGGCTTTCGCGGCGGTCCAGGGAGAGACAGGCGAGACGGCCTCCGAAGCCGCGCCACCATACTCGGGCCCCGAATTTCTCAAGGGCGCCAATATCGCCACGTTCGCGCTCAATAGCGATTGGGTATGGCCGGCCAGCGAGGCGATTCATTTCATCGGGCTGGGTCTGTTGTTTGGAGCGGTGCTGGTCATCAATCTGCGAATGCTGGGCATGATGAAGAGCATCTCGTTTTCGACACTGCACGGACTGCTGCCGCTGGGAATTGTCGGATTCGTTGTGAATTCCCTGACCGGCATGCTGTTCTTTATCGCAACGCCGGACCAGTACGTTATGAATATCGCCTTCTTCTGGAAGATCGCCCTGATACTGCTCGCGGGCGTCAACGTTCTGTACCATACGCTGCTCGACGAGCCCTGGAACCTGGGAGCGGGCCAGGATGCGCCGCTGACTACCAAAGTCTTTGCCGGATCTTCACTCGTACTGTGGTTTGGCGTTATCTATTTCGGCCGGATGCTCCCGTTCATCGGCAACTCCTTCTAGAGACGTGCATACCATTTTCGCTTTAGCCGCCGGTTTGTTTCTGGCGGCAGCCCCGCTATCCGCGCATCACGGCATACCGAGCGTGTTTGACACGGCGCACCCGATCATCCTCAAAGGCAACGTGACGAAATTCAGCTTCACGAATCCTCACTGCCAGATTCTTTTCGACGTAAAGGACAGCAGGGGCAGCGTTGCGCATTGGATTGGCGAGATGAAGAGCCCGCATCGTTTTATTCAGGCCGGCTGGAACAAGAAACGCGCCGAGGAAGCACTGAAGCCCGGTACCGCCGTTACGGTCATTATTTATCCCGGGAAAGCCGGCAATCCGGTCGGTCTGGTGCAAAAAATCCTTAACACGAAGGGCGAGCCCGTTCTGGCGGGAATCGATCCACAATAATTCTCATCGTGGGTTCAGGCGAGGGGAAATTGTGAAATTGGACGAATCCTGCATCTCAAATCCCGAAATCCGCGCTTACAGTCCCGGCAGTGATGTGTCTACGAAGCCATTCGGTGTGGCCACTCCCAGGGTCACCGACCCGGTCACTTCGAATGGAACCTGTCCGCGAATCTCGTGGCTGGATACATAGAACAGCGAAATCGGGCGGCCATTGAGGGTCACGATGGTTCCGGCAAGCTCTGTGGGGAGCGCGGACCCCGGAGAAGCATGCCTCTCTTCGGTTGCCAGCCCGCGTCCCGCAATACGGACCAATGCTCCCGGTTCCAGCGCGGGACTGAAACGGACGGCGGGTTCGCGCCCGTAGTTTGCGATGACCGGAGGCGGGGCGAGCGTGAAACTGTCGACCTCGGTCCCATCGATACCAATGGTCTGGAGCGTCAATCGGGTTCCGCGTACTTCCGCGCGGATGTAATGGTGCTCTGGTTTCGAAACCTCGACCAGACTGTGGGGGAATACAGGATAGAGAAAAGCGCCGCCGCCGCCGCTGGTGACATACGTGGTCCCCTCGCCGGGTTTCACCACCGTGTTATTCCGGATCAGGCGGCTGCGGTGATAAGCGTGTTCGTGCCCGTTGAGTACGAGTTGAACGCCATGTTTCTCGAGAATCGGAACGATAGCCTCTCGTACCAATGATGAAATTTCATCGGATTGATTCGGTCCGGCCGCGTACGGTGGATGATGAAAAAAGACGATCCGCCAGAACTGCCGCGTCGCGCGGAGATCCTCTTCGAGCCATGCCAGCATGGGACCCGTTCCCTCGATCGCGCTTGCCAGCGATGCGTTGGAATCGAGCGAGACGAAGTGCGCGTTCCCCCAATCGAAGGAATAGTACCGGCCGCGATCGTCAAAAGGCACGGTGTCCTGCGGCACCGAGTGGAGCGCGAGGTATGGGGCAGCATTGTTCGTGAGGTAGTCGTGGTTTCCCGGCGTCGGAAAGAACGGAACGCTGTTCATGAGCCCGCCGTAATAGCGGAAGTAATTCGAATGATACTGCTCGAATGTCCCGTGCATATAGGCGAGGTCGCCCGTGTGCAGCACAAAGGACGCGCGTTCCGAAGCAATGCGCGAAGCCAGCGCGTACTGCTCGGCGCCGCCTTGTCCGCTGTCGCCGAAAACCACAAAATTGAACGGGCCTCTGCCCGCTGTCCGGAAAGAACAGGCCCCCGGATCACTGATCGGCTCACCGCCAGCCAACACGGAATATTGATAGTCCATGCCCGGCGCCAACTCGCTGAGAGTGGCTTCGTGCTGCATGTAGGCATACGGCAAGCCGGTGTCTTGCGGGAGAAAGATACGCGAACGCGCCTCCGCGAAGTTCGCGCCATACCCATCCTCGGAGTATTGGATGTAGCCGGTTCCCCGCTCCAGCGTGGCCCACATAATGGTGACGCCGTCCGGCCGCATTCCCTGAAGGCATGGTGGGCGCAGTAGGGAATAGGCGCTGTACATTTGTGCGGCCAGACGCGGCGCGCCGAGTGTGCTTAGAGCGCCAAGGCTGGCCAGAAATTGTCGTCGATTGATCTTCATGGCCTCGTTAATTGTAAGAGTGCATTTCGACTAATCCGCAATTCTAAATGCGCTCAGATTCATTTTGACGAACTGTCCGGCATGGACAGTTCGTCAAAAACCTTCCGTAAGAGGAAGCTGCTGCCGCACGTGTGCTGCGCGCTGGCCAGCGAAGCGAATCAGGAAAGACACTTCGCTTTCGAAGGCTTCGTTGCTGCAACTCCCCAACGGTTCATTACCCGGGGGGTAACATTGCTTGAGCGTATCCTCCAGAGCGGCCTCCCGGATCTGGTTATACTCGTGCCGGATTTCCTGTTCCATCCAACCTCCCGCTCCACCTGCAAGCTCCGCGGCCCGGCGAAGAGTCTCAAGATAAACAGCGCGCAATTCCGGTACCGCGAGAGCTCTCCTCGAAAGAACGTTGGTGTCGGCGACGCCGAAGATCGGCCAGTCCAGGGAGCTGAAACTGTGGCTCTTGTCCCAGGGAATAATTTGTGACTGCATGGAGTTTTCGAAACGGTAAAGATAGAAATTGTTCGTGCCGTAGAGTCCGATCAGCCCGTCCGTCTCGGCAAGGAAAGCGTCGATCGCCATGTAGGTCATGACCTGCTTCAGATCAAGGTATCGCGAGACTTCATCCTGAAAATAGGGATCCGGCGCCTGGTTGATTGCCCGGATCATTCGTTCAATAGAAGAGGCGTCGGGAGTGGTTTCGTGTGTTTCGGGATAAAAGAGATACGGCGAGTACTGAGCCGGATCGGCGCCCAGATACTCAAAAAACCATAAGAACCACCATGCGTACTTGTACAGGTATCCGCCGCTCTGGCCGAAAACGCGTTGAAGAAACGCGGTGTCCACATCTTCGACAATCGAGTAGAGTCCGGCGTACTGGCCGTTCACATAGAGCCGCGTGTGAGCTTCTCGCGACGCCGGCACGCCCATGCGATTCATAAATGCCATCGCCACGCGTTCGTGAAGCATCGACGCATCCTGTGTATTGTTGCGAAGAACGATGGTCTTGAGTCCCAGGAACGGCCGGTCGGTAAATCGATCGAAGGCCAGAGTGATGCCGGGCTTCACGCCGCTCCGGCTTCCCAGGCCGCGCGAGCGAACGCTGACCTGTTCGACGAGAATGTCCCGGCCGTGAAAGATCCAATGGAAATCGGCCGTGTAATGAATGTTCTCCTCAAAGCGGGCTTTCAGGCTCTGCCAGTCCATGGGGTGAATACTGAGTCGGATTTCGTGAAGGATTTGCGGATCAAAAAAGTCGCCGGCCGTTTGAGCGGAGGCCGGTATCCGGCAGAGGAGAATCAGGACGGAGGAGAAAAGCACAAGCATTTTCCGCATAAGGGCCGGTCCTCCTCACAAGTGGAACTGGAGCCGAGCGACCGTCGTCGAGTACCTGCTTTTGCCCGGGATTGGAACCGTCTGAGGATCCTCGAGAATCTCTCGGACAGTGTTGATCTGGATTTTGGAGAACCGGTTCAAATACCAGTTCACGCCAAGCGTCAGGACCCGGTCGCTGTTCTCAAGAATGTTGGGCGCGCGCGCGCTACGCGAAGGTATTCCGGATTGACTCGCGCTTCCGAATCCCAGCCTTTCATAACGGATGGCCAGTTCAATTGCTCCGATCCCGCGTCCGGTCAGGAAATCGCGTTTCGGATGGAGTTCATCGGATTTGTCTTCACCGGTGACAAGCCAGGTTCCGGTGAGATACCAGCCTCTCGATATGAAGTCCGGAAGATCCTGCATTTCCACGCCCATCTTCTTTCTTTGCTCTGAAACCCGCATGAATTCGCTCTTTACCGAGAAAGGCCCTTCCGCCCAATTCATCTCGACGCCAAGACGAAGTCTGCGTCCCTGCACGAAGATGCGATGAAAGAATGCCTGGTTGGCGACGACGTGTCCCCGAAGGCTGTTCTTGGCGGGACTCTCGCTTTCCGGCACATCGCTGGAGGTCACGGCAGCCCCCAACTCAAGCCTGCGAATCGGAAGCGTGGTCTCGCGCAGCGGTTGGCCGGTGACGTGAGCCGCGAACGTGGCGCCGCCGGTCTTGGCAGTAGCGTCCTTTTCGTGGGCATTTTCTCCGTCGTTTTGGAAAACTCCGCCTTCATAGTTGCCCCGCCATTTTCTTAAGAACTGTCCTCTGGCCAGGATTCCCCGGTCGCGTCCGGGGGACAAATAGTCGGACGCCCTGGTTCGATAGACAAAATCCAGGTTTGCCGATGACGTGTTTTCCTCCATTCCAAAAGGTAGTTTGAATTTCCCGGCCTTCAGTCGAAGCGGGAAGTAGTCGCGCACTTCCACATAGACATCGGTCCACGGAGACCGCAGGCGGGTGGCGCCGAACGTCCCGCGAAACTCGCGCTCCACTTCATAGTCGAAATGACCCAGCACGCGGCCTTTCAGACCCAGGCGCGCTCTACTCAATTGGTTGGTCTCCACACCGGACAGGAGAGGCGAGAAGCGCCGGAAATCACCCTGGAGCTTGACTTTCAGTTCAACACGGACAGATTCGCCAATCTCGAGCGCCGGGACGAGTTGCGCCCAGAGGATGGTGGGCCATACAACCAGAGCGAAAGTGAATACAGCAGTCCTCATCGCTCTTCGTGTGGCATGCGCGGTACCAAAGCATGTCAGGCCGTATTGTCTAACGCGTTTGAACCCTCATCCGGTCCTTCGGGCCACCTTTACTTGATGGCTGCGCCCTATCGGGCTTCCATTCGCAGCCGCTCATGCTCCCGGAGGGAGAAGGACATATTTGAGAGTCTGTCCCTCTCCCACCGGGAGAGTGTGCCGCGAAGCGGCAGGTGAGGGCGGGTTTTATGACGATTTGGCAGTCTCAGCCTCTTCTGTTTGGTCCCGCCGGAACTGAATGTCATAGAGCGCCGCATACAGGCCGCCCCGCGAGAGAAGTTCCTCGTGAGTGCCGCGCTCCACGATGGCGCCTTCCTGGAGTACGAAGATGATGTCGGCGCGCCGGATCGTGGCAAGCCGGTGTGCATTGATGATGCAGGTGCGCCCGGCCATCAGGTTGTTGAGAGCAGCCAGGACAAGCTCTTCGGAGGCGGCATCCAGGCCCGTCGTGGGTTCGTCCATGATGAGGATGGGCGCATCCCGGATGATGGCGCGGGCAATCGCGATACGCTGCCGTTGACCGCCTGAAAGCGTTACTCCGCGTTCGCCAATCATGGAGTCGTAGCCGTGGGGCATATTAATGATGAACTCATGCGCATTGGCCAACTGCGCGGCGCGAACGATCTCGTACCGCGTCGCATCGAGTTTTCCGTAGGCGATGTTCTGCCAGACCGGGGCATGGAAGAGGATCGTTTCCTGGAGGACGAAGCTGATGTTCTGGCGCAGCGATTCCAGCTTGAAGCTTCGCGCGTTCTCGCCATCGATTCGGACGTGGCCCGACAGCACATCGTAGAAGCGGGGAATCAGGTTGATGAGTGTCGTTTTGCCGGCCCCGGTGGGACCCACGAACGCGGCGACCTGCCCCGGCTGAATCGTCAGGCTGATGTCCTTCAGGGCAAGGCGTTCCGGCGAGTACCCGAAGTCGACATGATCGAATTCGATCTTTCCTTTCAGGTCTCGAGCCTCTATTGCATCGGTCCTGTCTGAAACCTGCTCTTGCTCGCGCATCAATTCCTGAATTGCTTCAAGCCCGACCGAGGCGCGCGAAAACGTGCTGGTCATTTTCGCCAGGCCTTTCAAAGGGGAATAGAGCTTGCGGAGGTAGAGCATGAAAACGACCAGCGCGCCTGCCGTCAGGGCGCCGGACAGGACCAGGCGGGCGCCGTACCATAGGACAAAACAGGTGCCGGCGGCCAGGATGATGTCGACCAGAGGCGAGAGCCTCGCCTTGATCGCGCGGGCCAGAAGAGCGGCTTCCACCTGCTCCCGGCTTTCCTTCTCGAACCGCCGCTCCTCAAACTCTTCGCGCGCGAAAGCCTTGACGACTCGAATGGACGAAAACACTTCCTGTATGGTCGAAACCATTTCGCTCTGCTTGTTCCTCGCCGAGCGGGAAACCTGCTTAATGCGGCGCTTGTACTTGAAGGCAACAAAAAACAACAGCGGCGTGATGCAAAGGGCGATTACGCTGAATCTCCAGTTCAGGTAGAGCATGACGCCCAGCATTCCGGAGAGCGTGAGAACGTCGATTACAGTGACCATCAACGCGGAGGTGATCAGGGTCTGGATCGCGTCGATGTCGCTCGTCATGCGGCTGATCAATTCGCCTGTTCGTCTTTGATCGTAATACCGCAGCGAGAGCCGCTCGACGTGGTGGTACACCTTGGCGCGGATATCATGCCCCACCCACTCACCGACGCTGGTCATCCAGTACGTGTGGACGTACGACCCGATGGAGTCCACAACCGCAATGACGACGACGGACACGACCGCAAGGTTCAGGATTGCGAGCCTGTCACCACCAAAAACAAGACTCGTGAACGACTCCAGCCACGGGGGCATTGGCCTGTCGGTAAGGACGTAATCGAGGACGATTTTCAACGGCCAGGGTTGCAGCAGGTCCGCAGCGCTGACGCCGATGACCGCGAAACCAACCAGGGCGAGTTTCCTCCAGTGGGGCTTTAGCAGGCGGAACAGATTGATTTGTTCGGCGGTCTCCTCACGCGGCATCGCATGATTGCTTGCATGCATCGCGCCAACCCGGATTGCCGTTTTTTCAGAATCGGGCGGCAACGATGGCCGGATCGAGACAAGATGGCACCGGCATCAGTACTACGGCAGGCTGAGGGTATCGAAGAAGCTATTCAGTTTCCGTACGACATCGGGCTTCGTGACGACAATGGCAAGTTCGCGTCTTCCATCCAGACTGATCGCGGAAAGCGATGCGCTGCCGATGATGGCTGTGCGGCCATCGATGAGAAACAGCGTGCCGTGGGGAGTAAGATCGCCCGCCGTGCGGCTTCCGAGCGTCTCGACAACAATACCCGAACTCGCCGCCCGCTTGAGCAATGCCAGGATGCGCGGATCGGAAAGGCGGTGGTCCAGAATGCGGATGCTTTGCGTGGCGCTTTCGAGCAACTGAGTCAGGCGGGAACGGGTCTCGGCAGGTCCGACGATCAACTGATCGGTTATGGCAGGCGTCGGCGCGCCGGGAGTCCGGCTGTCGACATGGAACAGTGTTGTGAGCCCCGAAATGACATCCGGATCATGCGTGACGACGAGGAAGTCGCGTGTGCTCTGGAAGCACTCGAGAGTGAGATTGAAGGTACCGATCAGTGCGGAGCCATCATCGGCAATGATGTATTTCGCATGGTATTTCATGGGATGCGGGTATCGGTAAACCTCCGCACCCGCGCCTTCGAGCAGGGCGCTGACTTCGTCGAGGCGCTTTTTCCAGCCGTGGGCGCGGCTTGTGACGATTATTTTCACTGCCACGTTGCGCCTGACGGCAGCAGCAACCGCCTCCAGCACGCCGAAGTCGTCGCATCGAAACACGGAAAAAAGCAGGCTTCGGCGCGCGGAGCCCATGATGTCGAGAACCGCCTGGCGCCGGTCCGGGGGAGCGAGGATCAGGCGTGAATGCGTCATTCGTTAGGAGGTGCGGAACCGGGCGCCGGGCCATGCCGCAGCGGCACGTCCTTCAGTAGAATATTCAGTACAAATACGCCGGCCAGCAGAACCGCCAGCATCAGACCCGAAAGCGTGCCGATCATTTGAGGACGTGTGAGCTGAATCAGTCCGGATGTGCGCCAGGTGGAGTGAGATTCAGACATGCCCGGTTACAGTAGAAGTTCCTGGAGGTTCTGTCAACGAGCGCCAAAATTTGTGTCGGTAGCACATGATCTGTCCGGTGCCTGTAGCAAATGAAATGTCCGGTCTGAAGGGCAGGGTCGACGTAACGTCACATCCGCACTGGAGGTTAAGAGCGGATGGCGTTATATCCGGCCCGAGCTTGGGAGCGGGCCATGAAGA
>CAMBFR010000141.1 GCA_945865815.1 Candidatus Sulfopaludibacter sp. SbA3 | reverse complement strand
ATCGTTCCTGAGCCTCTGGCGCCTGTTTTCGCGCGAGCGGCCCGACGTTGTTCTTACCCACAGCTCGAAGGCCGGAATTCTTGGCCGATGGGCGGCGTGGGCTGCAGGCGTGCCCGTGATTTTTCATACCGTGCACGGATTCAGTTTCCACGACTATCAGCCCTGGCCGGTTCGTGCGATCTACCTGGGTCTGGAAAAAATGACGACGAAGATCACCACAAAGACAGTGGTCGTCTCGTACGCGAATGCCGAGAAAGGCGAGAAGGCCGGCGTCTTTACGCGCAACGACTGGGTGCTGTGCCGCGACGCCATCCCCGTCGACCGGTTTCTTGCCGGGGGCAAGCGGCGGGCGAAACTTGCGGACTGGGGAATCGATTCCAGCAAACTCGTCATCGGAATGGTCGCGTGCTTAAAGCCGCAGAAATCCCCGGTCGACTTCATCGATGTCGCCGCCCGCGTGCTTTCCGAGCGCACGGACGTCCATTTCGTGATGGCGGGCGATGGCGAGCTGCGAGGCGACGTCGAAGCCCGGATTCGGGAGCGGGGCATCGGGTCCCATGTGACGTTGCTCGGATGGCAGCAGGACATGCCCGAAATTTATCGCAATCTGGACATTGTCGTCCTGACGTCCCTGTGGGAAGGTTTACCGTGCGTTTTCTCGGAAGCCATGGCGAGCGAGCTGCCGATCGTCGCGACAAACGTGGATGGGGCCCGGGAAGCGATCGTGGATGGAGAGACCGGTTACCTGCACCAGCCCCACGACATTGAGGGAATGGCGCTGTCGGTGCTTGAACTGGTTCGCAACCCGGAACTGCGGCGCCGGATGGGCGCGCGGGGAAAATCGCGAGTCTCGGAGTTCGACATTGGAACTTCGGTGAATCGTTTGGAGCAAGCGTACAGAGAATGTTGCTCTACGTCGTAGCGTTCGTTCTCAGTTCTGTATTCGCGCTTTTTTGGACGCCCGTCATGCGGCGCGCGGCCCTGCAACTGGGTGTGGTCGATCGTCCCGATGGCCGATTGAAGAACCACGTCGAGGAGACTCCGTATCTGGGCGGTCTCGCCGTCTTTACCGCGTTCCTTCTCACCGTCGGCGTTCTTACGGAATTCGAGCAGGAGACCCTGGGCCTTCTGCTTTCCGGAACCATTGTTCTGCTGGTCGGCCTGATCGACGACTTCGGCGCACTGACTCCGTATCAGAAACTGCTGGGCCAGACGCTTGCTGCGCTCGTCCTGGTAAAGTCGGGGACCTACATCAAGCTGGAGTTTCTTCCGCTGTACGTTGCCATTCCGCTGACGGTGCTTTGGATCCTCGCCGTAACGAACGCGCTGAACATCATCGATATCCTGGACGGACTTGCCGCCGGCGTTGCTTCTATTGCGGCGATCTCAATCGCAATCGCCAATTCGATGGCGGGCCGCGACTCGGTGGCGTTTCTCGCCATTGTGCTTGCGGGCGCCTGCGTCGGATTCTTGCGTCACAACTTCCAGCCGGCCAGGATCTACCTGGGAGATACGGGCAGCCTGTTCATCGGGTTCATGCTGGCGGCGTTGTCGATGAATGCCGGTTACACGCGGATCAATCTGCTTGCCGTCATCAGTCCGGTACTTATTCTGGGCATACCCTTGTTCGACCTCGTCTTCGTCATGTACGTCCGGTGGCGCAAAGGAATTCCGATGACCAAGGGAAGTCCGGACCATTTCGCACTTCGGCTCCGCCGCTGCAAGCTTTCGGTTCGTGAAACTGCCGTGACAACATACGTGTTGACAGCCATCCTGTGCGCGGCGGCGCTGGCCATGAGCCAGGTGCAGCTGGAGTGGGCCGTGGCCACCATGGGCGGCATCGTATCGATGGGCTTTGTCATAGCGTACCTCCTGATGAAGGTAGACATGACGGCATGAAACGCGTCGTCATCATCGGAGGCGGCCTTGCCGGGTTGAGCGCCGGCTACCACCTGCGCGAGCACGATCCGCTCGTCTTCGAGAAAGAATACGCTCTTGGTGGGCTTTGCCGGTCTTTTGAGCAGGATGGTTTTACGTTCGACTGCACGGGCCACCTGGTTCATCTGAAGAATCCCTACACACGCGAGCTCATCAATAAACTCCTGCCGGAAGTCTTTCGGCCGCACGAGCGGCTGGCCGCCATTTACTCGAAGTCGGTGACCACTCCGTATCCGTTCCAGGCGAACACGTACGGGCTGCCGCCCAAAGTGATCAAGGAATGCGTGCTGGGATTTATCGCGACGCTGAACAATCAGAATGGAAATCACCACGCGAACTTCCGCGAGTGGGTTTTGAACACGTTTGGCTCAGGCATTGCCGAGCATTTCATGCTGCCGTACAACGAGAAATTCTGGAAGGTGGATCTGCGTGAGATCACAGCCGACTGGGTGAGCTGGTCTATTCCCAAGCCGACACTTGAAGAAGTGATCAACGGCGCGCTCGGCCTGACCAACAACGGGATGGGTTACAACCCGCGGTTTATCTATCCGAAGCGGGGCGGAATCGAATGCCTTCCGCTGGCGCTCGCTACAGGCGTTACCCGGATTCACAGGGAGCACGCGCTTCAGTGGATCGACGCGAAGAAGAAGTTCGTCAGGTTCCAGAACGGCAGGGAAGAGCCGTTCGACACGCTCGTCACGACCATCCCATTGCCGCTCACTTATGAGCTTCTCGCCGATGTTCCCGATAACCTGAAACTGGCCGCGCGGAAGCTTCGCGCCATTTCGGTGCTGAATCTGAATATTGGGATCGGCCGTCCGCGCGTCAGCGACCAGCACTGGATCTACTTTCCGGAAGGCGAGTACGTCTTTTCGAGAGTCGGTTTCCCGAGCAACTTCTCCGACTCCGCCGCGCCGCCGGATACGAGCTCGATGTACATTGAGATCACCGGAGCGCCGGGAGAACGGCCCGACGTCGAATCCGCGTTCGATCGATCGATTTCAGACCTGCAACGCTGCGGCCTGCTGCAGAAAGAGGACCGCATCCTCACCCGCAACGTCATCGACATCCGTTGCGCCTACATCGTTTTCGACCGGCACCGGCAAGACCATTTGAAGGACCTGATCGAATACCTCGAACACCGCGGCATCCATACGGCCGGCCGCTACGGCCGATGGGATTACTACTCGATGGAAGATTCGATTCTGAGTGGGAAATCCGCTGCGGAAGCAATAGCCAGTCAGCGATAAACAGTTACCCGATGTCGATAATCTGGTTTAGCGTTTCGCAGGCGAGAGCATAGGAATCCTCCGGCACTTTCTTCCACGGATGTGGTTTAGCATTCCTGGCCCGCCAGTCGAATGACTTCGGCTGATGGCCGAGGATATAACTGGCCACACCTTTAGGCCCCTTGAGCTTCACGGCGAAAGGGTTGGTATCGTTGAATGCCGCGGTCGTCATCGGCAGGCCAATCACGATTCCCGTGCGTTCGTTGAATTCCTTTGGGGACAGCACAAGCAGTGGGTGCATATCCTTCATTTCCCGGCCAGCCTGAGGATTGCAGTTGATCCAGATCATGTCGCGGCGGTCAGGACACCAGGGCTTGCGTGTCGCCATCAGAACACCTCGTTACCGACACGCGTGGCCGCCATCTCCTCGCCACCATGCCGGCCCGGATCGAATGCCGCCAGCTTTTGCGCAAGCGTCAGCCGCGGTTCGCCGATGGGCCTGATGAGCACACTGGAGTCCTGTGCCGAAACCTCAACGGGCTGGCCCACCTTGAATCGAGCCGATTTCGCGACAGCCGCCGGAATCCGCACGGCCAGGCTGTTGCCCCATTGCTGAAGCGTGAGGGTTGCGATCTTGGACACGATTCACCTCCAATGTATAAACAAGTATATACACGCCATGGGAAGTGTCAATGTAGGCCTTCTGGCCGCCCGTCGCGGCGCCACTGCGTACATCCGATGTCTGGCACCGTCGGAATATTTCAAAGACCCACTACCGTTTTGTTGACGGCCGCGAAACGAGGGTGGACAATCAGGTCCACTTGATCATTCTCGCGAACAGTATGGAGGACGTATGGCACGTGCAAAGGTCCCGATGTTATGGGCGCTGGCGGTAGCCGCCTTGCTGGCGGCGCCGGCCCGGGGGCTTTCCCAGGAGAACGCCAACAAGCCGGTTACGTTTACAAAAGATGTGGCGCCGATCTTTCAGGAAAAGTGTCAGGCATGCCACAGGACAGGCTACATGGCGCCGATGTCACTGCTGACTTACGAGGAGACGCGGCCCTGGTCGAGATCCATCAAGGAACGCGTGATTCAGCGGCAAATGCCGCCGTGGCATATCGACAAAACAGTCGGTATTCAGCAGTTCGAAAATGACCGCTCGCTGACCGACGGGCAGATTGACACCATCGTCCGGTGGGTCGATTCCGGCTCACCGAAAGGTGATCTCAAGGACATGCCGCCGCCCAGGCAGTTCGCGAACGATGATGGCTGGGGATTTGCCGCCGAGTTTGGCCCGCCGGATCTGATCATCAAGTCTTCTCCTTACACTGTGCCGGCGGTCGGTCAGGATGCCTGGTACCGGCCGGTGATCGATACGGGTGTGACCGAGCCGCGTTGGGTGAGGGCCATCGAGATACGCCCTTCGACCGTAAAAGGCCGGAAAGTCACGCATCATGCGGTGGCGCGTTTGCAGCAGGATAAACCGGGCGCGGGGGCGCCGAGAGCTGCGGGCGGCACTCCCAACGATGACGCCGGTCCCGGACTGTTTATGGAGTGGGCGGTAGGGAAACAAGGCGAGATCATGCGCCCGAACAGCGGCAAGTTGATGCTTCCCGGGTCCAAGATTGTTTTCGACGTGCACTATCATGCGGTCGGCGAACAGATTACGGATTCGGTGGAGATGGGAATCTATTTTTATCCGAAAGGTCAGGAGCCCAAGTATCGGCAAGTTCTGGCCTCTTTGCAGGCTGTCAGCGGCGGACGACAGAACATCGACATTCCTCCGAATTCGACCTGGATGGCACAGAACCTCTTTTTGATGAAGAAAGCCGGCCGGGTGGAGAACTTCCAGCCGCACATGCATCTGCGCGGCAAGGCGATGTCCATGGAAGCAATTCTGCCGGACGGCACAACGAAGACGCTGAGCCACGTGAACAATTTCAATTTCAATTGGCACGTGAATTATGTCTACGGTCAGGATGCCGCTCCACTCTTGCCGAGGGGCACGTTGTTGCGTATTACGGCGTGGTATGACAACACGACCGCAAATGCGAACAATCCCGATCCGAACCAATGGGTGGGCTTCGGCGACCGTACGGTCGATGAGATGGGTCATGCCTGGGTCAACATCACCTACATTGATGACGAGGACTACAACATTGAGGTCGCAAAAAACAGAGCTGCGCGGAGATAGGTGTTGGAGGGTCCTGATCGGCGTGGTGAGTTGTACGCTGGCCGGCGTGTGGCTGCACGCAGCGCAGTTGCCGCTCGACCCTTATCGTGATTCAGGGCAGGGTGTGACCGGCTCATTTGAAGGGTGGTACCCCAATCCTGACGGCACGTTCACACTGATTGTGGGTTACTTCAGCCGGAACCAGAAAGAAGCCCTAGACATTCCCATTGGGCCGAACAATCGAATCGAACCTGGCGGCCCGGACCAGGGCCAGCCGACTCATTTCCTGCCGCGCCGCCAATGGGGCGTTTTCACCATCACCGTACCGAAGGACTTTGGAGACAAGAAACTCACCTGGACATTGACGGCCAATGGCAAGGCCGCATCGATTCCCCTGAACCTGAATCCCCTCTGGGTCGTCGAGCCCTTGAAGGATGTAGCGATGGCGAACACGCCTCCGGTGGCGAAGTTCGAGCAGGGAGGCATGGTCCAGCAGGGTCCGCCGCGTGAAATCAGCGCGACATTTGTCACAAAGCGGACCGATCCGGTCGCGTTGACGGTGTCGCTCACGGATGACGGACGCCAGAATCCGGGAGTCGCGCCGGCTGCACCCTTGAGCTTTACGTGGAGCAAGTTTCGCGGACCTGGAGCTGTCACGTTTACGGATTCGAAGATGGAATTCAACCAGACGGAAGGGAAGGCGGCCACGACGGCGACGTTCGCCGCGCCAGGAGAGTACATTCTCCGGCTGCAAGTCAACGACTCAAGCGGGGAGGGTGGTGGCGGATTCCAGTGTTGCTGGACGAACGCTCACGTGAAGGTGATCGTCAACTAAGAACTCTTCTTTGGACTAGCCTGTGGGCGCGGGGCATCAGCCCCGTGCAAAGCTCAAACAGAAAGTCATCGCAGGAGCGATTTCACTTCCGCCTTCAGTTCTTCGAGGGCGGCTTTCAATAATTCGTTTTCCTGCCGCAGTTCCGCGGTGCGTTTCTCGACCGCCTTCATGGCGAGCATCAGGATGCCGTCGATGTCGCCGGACGTGAGGGTTGTCGGTGTTCCGATCGTGCCGACTTCATCGTGCCCAAACGCGGCGAAGAAGTCCTGGGCCATCGGGCCGTAGTGCCGAAATTGCTTCGGATCGTTGCCGATGTAGTTCCAACTGGTGACTTCCAGGTTCTGAATCTTCCTGAGCACGTCTTCCGTATCGACCGGCCGGAAATTCTCCTTCCTGGTCCTGTCGGAGGCGAAACTGAAAGCGACCTGCCCTTCGATGACCGTGACCGCGCTATTACCCAACCGGACCTTATTGCTGGCGTTCACAGTGGCGCCGTTGCCGATAGCCGTGGCATTCGTCAAATTGCCGGTGGAAACATCGGCGTTATAGCCGATGGCAGTATTGTTGGCGCCGGAGGTGTTGTTGTTGAGCGCGCCGCCGCCGGCGGCCGTGTTGTAGAAGCCGGTGGTGTTGCTGTCGAGCGCCTGGTATCCCGTGGCCGTGTTGAAGCCGCCCGTGGAGTTTCCGTCGAGCGCCCGGTATCCGTTGGCCGTGTTGGAGCCGCCGGTGGTGTTGGCAGCGAGCGCCTGGTATCCGGTGGACGTATTGGAACCGCCGGTGGTGTTGCTGTTGAGAGCCTGGTATCCGCTGGCCGTGTTTCCGTTGCCGCTGGTATTGCCGTTGAGCGCCTGGTATCCGGTTGCTGTGTTGAGATCGCCGGTGGTGTTGGCAGAGAGGGCCTGGTACCCGGTTGCCGTGTTCGAGTCGCCGTTGGTGTTGGAGTAGAGCGCCCTGTAGCCGCTCGCCGTGTTATCCAGTCCGGTGACGTTGGCGTAGAGCGCCTGGTATCCGCTGGCCGTGTTTCCGCTGCCGGTGGTATTGGAGTAGAGCGCCCTGTAGCCATCGGCCATGTTGTAGTTGCCCGTCGTGTTGAAGTACAGCGCCGCGGCCCCGTTTGCCGTGTTTGCCAGTCCGGTGGTGTTGAAGTAGAGCGCCCGGTCCCCGTTGGCCGTGTTGTAATTGCCGGTGTTGGAGTAGAGCGCCCGGTTCCCGCTTGCCGTGTTTCCGTTGCCGACACTGTTGGAGTAGAGAGACTGGTACCCGCTGGCCACATTCTCGAATCCCGTGGTGTTGGAGTAGAGCGCCTCGGCCCCAGTGGCAGTGTTGAAGCTGCCGGTCGTGTTGCTGGTCAGGGCGCCGGCGCCGAGCGCGGTCCGGAATAGCGTGGCCGAGTCGGTAGTGACGTTGAGATTTGCGGTGCTGCCGGCGGCGGAAATGCTGAGGCCGTTGCCCGCCGGCGTGATCGTGACATTGGTCCCGGCAATCAGCGTGACATTGTCCTTCAGGGAATTGATGCTCTTGACCACCTGTCCTGCCGCCAATTTCGCCGCGGTCACCGAGCCATCCGCAAGTTCGCCGGCGGCCGTTACGCTTTGTGGAACGCTGATCGGGAAGCTGGCCAAGGCACCGCCTTCGATGGCGAGAGCGGTGGCCGCAAATTGCGCCGACGCCGATTCGAAGACGATGAACGAATAGTTCGTTCCGGCTGTTTCGCCGGTCAACGCAAAGAAGTCTTTGGCGAACGCGGCGGTATGCGCTCCCGCCGCAAGCGTCAGGTTTCGAGTGGCAAGCGCCGAGCCCGTCGCACTTCGTAGCGTTGCCGCGAGTGTCGCCGAGGCCGTTCCCGTATTGACGAGGGCAAACCCGACATCGAGCCCATCGCCCACATTTCGAACCCTCGGAATCGTGAATCTGCTCAGTCCCGCCTCGCTGGCCGATACGCCGGCGCGCGATTGGAGCAGCGTGCCGGCGCCGTTGGTCAGGTCGAAATATGCCGATGCAGACACGGTTCCGCCCGTCGAGACAATTTTTGCCCAATTCACGGTGAGTGAGGGGGCGGTGGCCGCTGTGATGATCAGGACACTGTTCGGCGGCAGATTGACGGAGGTGAAACTGCCGGTCACGGTAGGCAGTGTGCTCAGGTTCGTTGTCAATACCAGCGTCGACGCCGTTCCATCCTGGTTGTAGAAATTCCCCGAGACAGTAGCGGCGGTACCGGCCTCATTCACGACCTGAATCACGGTCTTGTACCTCAGGGCGTTCCCGTCGAAGGCGCCGACGGCAATCTGCGGAATGATTTTTGTCGCCGTTTCACCAGAACCCTGGGCATGCGCGACCGGGCCGCTGAAAGTAAGAACCCCAGACACAACAACGATGACCGCCGCGCGCTCACCCGCTCTCCAAATCGTTTCTCCACTGAGCATCAGAACCTCCTGAAACACCTATTAAATGAAGGCCGTCGATATGCATCAAGTAAAAACGCCCATTCCGGAGCCATGGGGAGACCTTCTACATGATCCGCGGTTCGGGGATCGGGACAATGAATTTTCCGCCGCGCGCGCGAAACTCTTTTTCCTTCTCCAGCAGCTCGTCGAGGAAGTTCCACGCCAGCATCAGGTAATAGTCCGGAGGATTCGACCATGCTTCCTGTTCCGGGATGACGGGAATGTGCATGCCCGGTGTGTAGAGACCCCATTTCAGGCTGTTCTTCTCAGTTGCGTAATCGAGGATGTCGGTTCCGATCCGGCAGTAATTCAGCAGCGTGTTTCCCTTGGCGGGCGCGCCGTATGCGGCAATGCGATTTCCCTTTGCCTTCAGGTCGCGCAGCATCGCTACCAGGTCTGTCTTAATTTGCGCGGCCTTCGCGGCAAATTGGTTGAACCGTTTGATGTCGTGAAGGCCCTTCTGTTTCTCCTCGGCTATCAGCCGGTCGGGATTGGCCGTGCGCGGGAACCGGCCCTTCCTGGAGATATACGCAACGATGGATCCGC